>CAXDLF010000005.1:0-51070 GCA_963989885.1 uncultured Gammaproteobacteria bacterium | reverse complement strand
TTGCAGAACAGGTTAGTCGTAACAAAAAGGATATAACGAACATTAAGGACATTATTAAAGACGTAGTAAACCGAGTTCATGAGATGCAAGAGAAAAAAGGCTTTAAGGGTACTGAAACCGGTTTTGTAGAGTTAGACAAACTAACTTCTGGCCTTCAAAATGGTGACCTAATTGTTATCGCTGGACGCCCCAGTATGGGAAAAACTTCATTGTCGATGAATATTGTTGAACATGTTGCTATTCATAACTCTATTCCAGTAGCAGTTTTTAGCTTAGAAATGCCAACAGAACAATTACTCATAAGAATGATTTCATCTTTTGGTCGTATCGATTCAAGTAAATTGCGTGACGGTGACATGACTGAAGTAGACTGGAACAGCTTTAATCATGCAGTTAGAGCTTTTGAAGAAAATACAATATTGATTGATGAAACACCCTCCATTACTCCTACCGAAATACGTGCGAAGTGTCGTCGCCTCAAGAGGCAGTATCCAGAATTAGGCTTAGTGATGGTCGATTACCTTCAACTCATGACTGTTCATGGAAAAGCAGAAAACAGGGTCCAAGAGATCTCTGAAATATCACGTTCATTGAAATCACTTGCCAAGGAAATCAATGTGCCAGTTATTGCCATCTCTCAACTTAACCGTGCTGTCGAATCTCGCACAAAGACTGGAAAAGGAAGAATGCCACAAATGGCAGACCTACGTGAATCTGGATCGATTGAGCAGGATGCAGACATTATAGGGTTCATTTATCGTGATGAGCTGTATCACGATGATGCATACACCAATCCTGAAGAAGTTGGTAAGGCAGATTTAAGAATTTCAAAACATCGAAATGGAGCAACAGGGAACATCAAACTTGCCTTCATTGGCCAATATGCAAGATTCGAGGATTTGGCTTTTGATGACCGATTCCAAAATGTTACCGATGATGAAATAGATACATCTTACGTTAACAATATGACAAATTTTGATCAGGAAAATTTCTAGAATTATATTTCAAACTCCTAATAACGCATCACAATCATGATGACAAGGTCGTTTATTCAAATTAGTGACAGTCATATCGATAATGATAAGTTTGTTATGGGAGTAGACTCACAGAAAAACTTAAGCGCTATCGTTAGTAATATTTCTAAGCATTATTTTGATGCCTTACTTATAAGCGGTGACCTGGCTCACAATGGGACGCTTGAATCCTATCAAAAACTCCAGAAAATACTTAACCCTATTGAAAGCAAAATCTATATGTTGCATGGAAATCATGACGACTTGTCAAACCTATCTCAGATCTTTAATCAATCCTCTCTGAATAACTTTATCATTGGTTGTTGGGAGGTTATCATCATAGATTCAGTTCAAGTCGGTAAAGTTAGTGGTCGATTAAATCATGAACAACTACATGCCTTATCTCAAAAAATTACCACGTCTAGTGCACAATATATTGCCCTTTGTCTTCACCACCCTCCCGTCTCAATGGAAAGTGACTGGGATGATGCATTATCACTTGAAAATCCTGAGGATTTGTTTGCTGTAATCGACCAATTTGACAACATTAAAGCTATATTGTGGGGCCATGCTCATCAATGTGCTGAATTCAATCGTAAAGGTGTGAAATTGTTTTCCTGTCCCTCTACCGCACTTCAGTTTAATGGACAATCGGGTATTGGATATAACCATTACACGCTTAATGACGATGGTGAAATTTATTGTAAGACGCACTGGTTATGACAGAAAACTAAACTCAAATCAAAGTCTCCTGTGAAAACAAAAGAAGGTTTCTTACTTCAATCGGTGGTAGTAGATTGAATTTGTATGGACCCTTTTTTAAATCTGTAATCCTATGTCTAGAATTCTCAATGGAATTCCAAACCAACCAATTCATTCAACGGTAACTAAATCTCTTCATCTTAAGATGTGTAGAATATTAATTGAATAGTTAGAATTAAGCGTAATGGCAAAAAAACAGAAAAAAGAACAGAGTCATAAATTAGTTGTTGCAATATCTTCCAGAGCACTCTTTAATCTCGATCATTCACATAAGATCTTTAAGGAAGAAGGGATCGAAGCGTATGCAAAACATCAACAGGAAAACGAAAACGCTATACTAGAGCCTGGTGTCGGTTTCACACTGGTTAGAAAACTACTTAAACTAAATAGTCAAAAGACTCCAATAGATGTTATTTTGCTTTCCAGAAATAGTGCAGATACTGGTTTAAGAATCTTTAACTCAATCGAGCATTATGGCTTAAATATATCTAGGGCAGCTTTCACTAGAGGTGAAAGCACACATCCATTTGTTGGTGCTTTTAAAGCTGACTTGTTTCTTTCTAGTAATTACCATGATGTACAAAAAGCGCTGCAATCTGGCTTTGCTGCAGCCTCTATTGTAGAATCAAAGTCAGACAACATACATCCATATCAACTTAGAATAGCTTTCGATGGTGATGCAGTTATCTTTTCCGACGAATCTGAAAAAATATTTCAAAAACACGGACTCAAAGCTTTTCAAGAAAACGAAATACGATCTGAAAATGTAGAACTTAAAGCTGGACCCTTTAAATCTTTTCTGGCTTCTTTGCAAAAAATTCAGTCAACTTTTCCAGAAGAAAACAATCCCATTAGAACGGCTTTGGTGACTGCTAGATCTGCTCCATCACACAAAAGGGTAATACATACGATGAGAGAATGGGGTATCCGGATTGACGAATCCTTTTTTCTTGGAGGACTCAATAAAGGTATTTTCTTAAGAGAGTTTGCTGCCGACATCTTTTTTGATGACCAACAACAGCACTGTAATTCAGCTTCTCAATATGTACCAACTGGTCATGTACCTAGTGGTGTAAGGAACACATAAGATATAAATAACATCTTCTACATTGCTTGAACAGTGAAACGTATTTCATTGGTAAAATATCTGCAAACAATATAAAACCATAGTGATGTCAAAAAAAATTCAAGCTATTCGAGGAATGAACGATCTCCTTCCTTCAGAATCGAATCTCTGGTTGGTATTGGAAGAAACCATTAATCAGTTATTGATTTCCTATGGCTATAAATATTGCCGAACACCTATCGTTGAAAATACTGAAACTTTCTCTCGTGCAATTGGAGAAGTGACCGATATCGTTGAGAAGGAGATGTATACTTGGAAGGATCTTGGCGGAGACTCGCTAACCTTGAGACCTGAAGCGACAGCTGGCATAGTTCGTATGATGATTGAACACAATCTACCGCGTGAAGGAATTCAAAAAGTTTTTTACCATGGCCCGATGTTTAGACATGAGCGCCCTCAAAAAGGTAGGTATCGTCAATTTCATCAAGTTGATGTTGAAGTTTTTGGTGTTTATGATGCCAAGATTGATGCCGAACTAATAGACATAACTAATTCTCTCTGGAAACTTATCGGAATCAATAATGCCAGTTTAGAAATTAACTCTTTAGGCTCAAGTGAGACTCGCTCTTCCTACAGAAAGCTTCTACAGAGTTACTTTATTGACAACAAATCTCAATTAGACGAAGACAGCTTGCGACGACTAACTAATAACCCGTTAAGAATATTAGATAGTAAAAACAGTGAAATGGAACCCTTGATAGCAGACGCACCAAAAATGATTGACCACCTTGATGCTGAATCCAAAGAGCACTTCTCGGCTTTCAAAAATTATCTTGAATGTCTTGAAATACCATATTCTATAAATCCGAGACTTGTAAGAGGACTGGATTACTATAATCGTACCGTTTTTGAATGGATTTCAAATGACTTAGGCGCTCAAGGAACTATTTGTGGAGGTGGTAGATATGATGGTCTAGTAGAAAAAATGGGTGGCAACCCAACTGCTGCCATAGGTTTCGCAATCGGAATTGAAAGACTTATCCTTCTCATCAAAGATCAATCTAGTAAACTCCAAAAAAATAAACCGCACCTTTATTTTGCTGCACTAGGTGAAAGATCTCAAATGACTTCAATGAAGCTCTCTAGAGACATTCATTCGATTCTTCCGGATATTATTATTACTAACGACATGAGCGGAGGCAGCTTAAAGAACCAAATGAAAAAAGCAAACAAGTCTAATGCAGACTTTGCTTTAATTTTAGGGGAAGAAGAATTATCAAACAATCAACTTAGCATTAAACCCCTAAAAGGCCAAGGTGACCAACAATTAATTAAGCTTGAGGGTATCATTCAACATCTTCAGGAGATATTATGAAAAACTTTATCCAAATCGACAATACTGAGGAAGAGCAGGTCGAACAAATTAAAAAATGGTGGAATAGCAATGGTAAGCAGATTATAGCGGGAGCTGTTATTGGTCTCGCAGCTATATTTGGCTGGAATACTTATACAGACTATCAAGACAATCAATCCTTCAATGCAAGAAGTCTCTACCTTAGTTATGCTTCAGATTCTAACAATCTCGGAGCCTACGATAAATTGACTACAGATTTTTCTTCTAGCACTTATTCCGATCAGGCAATATTATTGATGGCGAAATATCTTTTTGATGCAGGAAGTTATACCGAAGCACTTGGTGTAATTGAGCCTCTTATTAATAGCCCAAGTTCAGTAATTTCTACAACAGCGGTTCTAAGAGCAGCTTCCATTCACTTACAACTAGGACAACATGATCAGGCGCTTTCAATACTTGAAGGACGATCTGAGGATGGCTTTTCAGGCCTAGTTTATAATCTAACGGGTGACATATACTTAGATCTTGGTAGCCACTCAGAGGCACAGAAATATTACAGCCTGGCAATCGACAATGTCACCGAAAACTCTAATTTAACGCAATTAATTCAGATCAAACTCGACGATCTGAATTGATACAAATACATTGATTTGCTGTGAGCTACCCTGTCATTTCATTGGTTGGTCGACCCAATGTAGGTAAATCCACCCTCTTTAATCGTTTGAGTAATTCTCGTCAGGCGCTCGTTTCAGATTTTGAAGGGCTAACGCGTGATCGTCAATATGCAACCATTCAACTCGATAATGAAACTAAATGCTCAATTATCGACACTGGTGGTTTAACCAATGAAGATTCCTTGATAGGCACTGGAATTCAAAGACAGGTTTTAAGCGCACTTGCGGAATCAGATGTAATTTTTTTTATTGTCAGCAATAAAGATGGCGTAACTTCTTTAGACCTGGATATTTCTAGTCAACTCAGAAAGATGAGAAAAAAAATCATTCTGGTATGTAATAAAGCTGAAGGGTTGAATCAAGTGACAGCCGCTGAATTTTTTGAATTGGGTTTAGGAGAACCCATCCTTGTTTCAGCAGAACATAATCAAGGAATCTCAGAACTGATCGAAACCACCATGCCTTTATTACCCCAAAACTTTAAAGACAATAAAACTGAAGTTAAGGGTATAGCTGTGGCCATACTTGGTAGACCGAATGTTGGAAAATCGACACTAATAAATCGCATACTAGGTGAGGAAAGAGTTCTTACTGCAGATATACCAGGAACCACACGCGATACAATATTTATCCCTTTTGAGCGTGAGGGTGAACAGTTCACTTTGATTGATACTGCAGGTATTAGGCGTAAACGCAATGTCGATGAAAAAATTGAAAAATTTAGCATCATCAAAGCCATCGAGGCATTAGAAGACTCGCATGTCGTCATTCTGGTTCTCGATGCACATGAGGGTGTTACGGACCAGGACGCAACTCTGCTCGGAATGATTGACGAGAAAGGAAGAGCTCTATTAATAGCCATCAACAAGTGGGATGGATTGGACGACTACCAAAAAAGCGAAGTGAAAAGAAAGCTTGACGTTAAACTTTCCTTTTTGAGCTATGCTTCGGTGCATTATATCTCAGCGCTTCATGGCTCTGGCGTGGGTAAGTTATTCTCTCCCATTAGAAAATCCTTTGAAAACGCCGGCGCAAAGTTTTCAACTTCTTCACTTAACAAAATATTAGAAAGGGCTAATAAAAAACATCAAGCACCAGTAGTTGGAGGAAAAAGACCAAAACTGAAATATGTCCACCAATCTGATGTTTTTCCACCAACACTAACGATTCACGGAAATAATCTACAAAATATTCCTATGTCCTATGAAAAATTTTTAAAAAACTTTTTCATAGAATCCCTTAAACTCTCAAACACACCCATAAAGCTTGAATTTAAAAGCGGTGATAACCCGTTTAAGAATAGAAAAAATAAACTTTCGATACGTCAAATTCAAAAAAGAAAGCGCCTAATGAAGTTCGTTAAGAAAAAATAAATGATGCTAAAAAGATCTGAGAATAGAAAATTAAGAAAGTATCAGGTTATGAGCTTCTTTAGCGGCACTTATAAAACTCTCAAACAATGGATGTCCATCTCTTGGTGTTGAAGTGAACTCCGGGTGAAACTGGCAAGCCACAAACCAAGGGTGATCTGAAATCTCTACCATCTCAACCAATGAACCATCATGAGATCTACCTGAAATAGTCAATCCCGCCTTTTCGATCTCACCAATCAACTTGTTGTTCACTTCATAGCGGTGACGGTGACGCTCTGTCACTCTTTCAGCGCCATAAATTTTTTGTGAACGGCTACCCTTTTCAAGCTCACATTCCTGACCACCTAACCTCATTGTGCCTCCCAAGTGTGAATCAGAATTTCGAGTTTGAGTATCACCATTTTCATCCTGCCATTCGGTTATAAGACCAATAACTGGAAAAGCCGTGTTTTGATCGAATTCAGTGCTGTTCGCACCTTTCATATTGGCCTTATGGCGAGCGAACTCAATTACAGCAATCTGCATCCCTAAACAGATTCCAAGATAAGGCACATTATTCTCTCTAGCATATCGAACAGCTTCAACTTTTCCCTCAATACCTCGAATGCCAAAACCTCCAGGTACAAGCACTGCGCTCATATTACCTAAACAATCGGCACCATTCTTTTCAATTTCTTCGGAATCAAAATAATGAATATTGACTTTTGTTTCGGTATGAATACCAGCATGAATTAGCGCCTCAGATAGAGATTTATATGATTCAGTCAAATCCATGTATTTTCCGACCATGGCAACATCGACACTGTGTTTAGGCATTTCTAGACGTGAAATAACATTATCCCATTCGCTTAGATCAGCGTCTTTACAGTTAAGTCCCAATTTAGCGACTACAATATCATCCAGCCCCTGCTCGTGGAGGTCTTCAGGAACTTTATATATTGTGTCCTGGTCTAGAGAGACAAAGACAGAATTCTCAGCTACATTTGTGAACAATGCAATCTTTTTACGTTCTGCATCTGCGAGAGACTCTTCTGAACGACAGATAAGAATATCTGGCTGAATACCGATTCCTCTGAGTTCTTTGACTGAGTGTTGGGTTGGTTTGGTTTTGAGTTCACCAGCCACTTTAATATAGGGTAGAAGGGTTAAATGAATGAACAAGGTGTTTTCACGGCCTAATTCCAAACTCATTTGTCTAATCGCTTCCATAAAGGGGAGAGATTCAATATCACCGGCTGTGCCACCAATCTCCACCAAAGCAACCTCAGCACCTTCGGCGCCCTCTTTTGTCAACCTCTTTATTTCATCAGTAATGTGGGGGATAATCTGTACAGTTGCACCAAGATAATCACCTTTACGTTCACGCTTAATCACATTCTCATAAACCCTTCCAGCGGTAAAGTTGTTCTTTTTTCCAAGTTGAATACGAACAAATCTTTCATAGTGACCCAAATCCAGGTCTGTTTCCGCCCCATCATTGGTGACGAAAACTTCGCCATGCTGAAAGGGACTCATGGTGCCAGGGTCAACATTAATGTATGGGTCTAGCTTAAGGAGGGTTACATTTAGACCTCGATTTTCCAGAATTGAAGCCAAAGAAGCGGAGGCTATTCCTTTACCTAAAGAGGAAACCACGCCACCGGTTATAAAAATGTATTTTGTCATCTAAAACTAACAAAGTTTGAAATAGTTATGATACACAAATTTGTGTAGAATATGGGCACATCCAATTAAAGTTATCATGATGGGTTATAGACAATTTATAAAGCGACTCTTTCCTTACATTAAGGGTCACATAGGAAAGCTTGCCTTTACCTCTCTAATGATGGTTTTTGCTACTACATTAGAGGCATCAATTCCTGAAATAACAGGGCAAATCATTGATACCTTGTTTGGGGTTGATCGTTCCAATGAGGATGCGCTAGTTTATTCATTAACACTATTTGCAGTCATTACCCTGAGTTCGTTATTCGCTTTAACCTCAGTCAGCGCTAGCTCTTGGATCTCAAACAAGGTCATTATGGATCTAAGGGTTGACATGTTTGCTAAATTGTTAAAACTACCTAAGACTTACTTTGATAAAAACACAACCGGTGGAACGCTTTCCAAATTAACCTTTGATGTTGAACAAATCTCTGCTGCAGCTTCAACTATATGGCTAGACTTTATCAAATCATCATTGACTGTCGTTCTCTTAACGGGATACCTTTTTTATAAAAACTACCTCTTAAGCCTTACTCTTTTAGTGCTTCTGCCACTGGTTTATCTAGCCGTTAAATTTTCAACTACTCGTATGAGAAGTGGCTCTAAAAAAGTACAAGACTCGATGGGAAAGATGACACACCTTTTGGATGAAAATATTTCAGGTAGTGACCTCGTTAAAATATACCACGCACAGGAAGACGAACAAAGTAAGTTTTTTAAAATCATCAAAACAATTCGCCAACAGCGCTTTAAAGTTGACATGGCTGGTGGTCTTAATACCTCAATAGTTAATATACTGATAGGCTTATCGCTAGCCTGTGTGGTTTATCTATCTTCAACCTACTTGACCATGAGCGCTGGTGACTTTCTTGCGTTCTTTACGGCAATGGGTATGCTGGTTAAGCCATCAAAGACCCTCATCAATATTAACAAACCGTTGCAACAGGCGATAGTGGCTGCGATAAGTGTCTTTACACTGATTGACGAAAAAACTGAAATTAATGATGGCAAGCAAATATTAGATCATGCCAAAGGTGACATCAACTTCGACAACGTCAGTTTTTCCTATGATGGAGAGAAGTCTCCACTAAAGAATATCAACTTAAGCATTAAGGCAGGAGAAACTATTGCCTTGGTTGGTAGTACTGGAAGCGGCAAAACGACACTGGTAAACCTTTTGGCAAGATTCTATCAACCAAGCAGTGGCAAGATAACGATTAACGAAATAAATATCGATGAATTTGAGTTGATCTCATTTAGGTCTAATATTGCTTTTGTAGACCAACATGTTCGCTTATTTAATGACACAATCAAAGGCAATATAGCTTTCGGGCAAAAAGATAGCATGCCTCTAGAATCAATTACCCACGCTGCCAAAATTTCAAATTCTACTGAATTTATTGAAAAGTTGGATAATCAGTTCGACACTGAAATAGGGGAAGATGGTATTACGCTATCAGGAGGCCAGCGCCAAAGGCTCTCAATAGCCAGAGCTATTGCCAAAGACAGCCCTATTTTAATTCTAGATGAAGCAACCTCTGCACTTGACTCTGCAACAGAAAGGCTCGTTCAATCGGCAATCAACAAAATGCAGCAAGACCGAACAACAATCATTATTGCCCATCGTTTAAGCACCATCAAAAATGCTGACCGTATTATTGTTCTAAAAGAAGGCGAAATCGTTGAACAAGGATCACATAAGGAGTTAATTAATGCTTCTGGTGAATATGCAAAGCTAAACCAAGCACAATCGCAGTAACTTATAGGTTTTTATGAGCTACCAATCGATTTAGAGCTTTGCCTGAGTTTAGAACCTCTCTTACTCTATCAGATGCCTCTTGCAACGATTTCGATTTCCTTAAATGCCAAAGAATTAAACTCGACGTGTATACCAAGCTATCGTAAAACATACCCGACTCGCCGGACAGAGCAGAACGACCTAAATCAACCACATACTCAGCCAAAAATTCTCTTTCTCTGCCATTTTCAAATCTTTTGGGGAAGGCGATAGCACGCAATTCACTATTAATTCCCAAGAGTTTGGGGTCTGTCTCTATTCGATCTTTTTCGACACCTCCATGATAGGAAATCATTAAACCTTTTTGTCTAAGCGATGGCACGACACCGCCCTCAATGCCACGAATCAAAAGAGTGCTATGAAATCCTACTTTTTCACATAAAACAGCATAAATAGGAGGATAGGCTTTATGAACATAGCCCAATATAGAATGAGTATTTTTCCCTCTAAGAGGTCCAATCAATGTTTCCACTGTATTTAGAACAGTTCTTTTAACGACCTTGTTTCTGAGCGGTACAAGGTCATGTAATCTCTTGCAATACTGATTTTGATCGATATAAGACCAGCCAATATCGCTATCCTCAATCCTGGCCTTTGACTCACTAACCGACAAATCTACGTTTACACCCATAGCTTGATTGATATGCCGATGAGTCAATCCGTATTTTGGGGAAACGGAGTCTAGGCCATGTATCACCGTTGGTAGGCCGAGTTCCGCAAGCAGTGGTGGCAAGAAAGATGAAACGGGAATGGAGCGATTATAGCCACTATAAGGGTCACCTATATCGACTAGGTTATCCACATCAATTTTCTGACGATCGGTAAACTTTAGCAATGCTTCAAGAATGCCCATATTTTCTTCCATCGTTTCACGCTTCATTCTCAACGCTATCAAGAAGATGGCAGACTGAACCTCGTCTATTTCGCCACCAAGAATTGCACTCATGGCTGCTTCTGCCTCACCCGTTTCTATGTTTCTACTGAGTTCAGGTCCAGTGGCAATCCTCTGAATAATTGAATGAATAAGGTCTTGTGTGCTCATTAATAATCCTTATCTCCAAATAGACATCAGTTTTTATTAACTTAACTTTGAACTAAATCAACTGACTATCATTAGAAAAACGTCCACACGCGATTCTTATCAAGTTCGGTCCTGCATTGAGACAGTTGACTTTTGTAGGTATTAGACTTCTTTTCGACACTTTTAGCAACATCAATGAGCCAGGCTTTATCTTCATAAGTCTTGTTGTTATAGCCACCATGGCCCTCATGATAAGCCAGATACTGGCGGTAGGCATTTGTCTTGCTAATTTTGGAACGCAACAAAGATTGATTTATATACCATCCAACAAAGTCAACGGCATCAGCAAAATTATCTCGTTTCGCCGAATTGTTTCCTGTCTTGAGCTGATACCATTCCCAAGTCGCTTTCTTGGCCTGGGTAAAACCGAATGATGTTGTTGGTCTTCCCCCGGGTATGATTCCAAAAATCTTATTTCTTGGCGGTTTTGCGTTTGAGGCAAAGCGTGACTCTTGATTAATAATCGCTAACTGCAAGTGCATCGGAGCACCCCATTTTTCCTCGCTTTTCTTGGCTGCCTGATACCAGCTCACTTTCTCGTCTAGTAAAGTGCAAATATTAGTAACCTCCCTTGCAGGTGTCGAAAAACAACCCGAAAGGACCATTAAAATTGCTACACCAAGAACGATTAGTTTCTTCATTTGTCCAAAAATACGTAATAGGCAATAATCAATTGAATCAATAACAAAATAGCAAACATTCCTTTAATAGCGTTGTCGGTCAACGGCTTCGTCTCTTCTTTCAATTCTTCAAGCTTAACGTCAACTGCCACAAACCCCTTTTCAGAAGTTTCCACCTTATATTTGACTCGAGTATCGGCTTTTAATCGAGACTTGTTGTAAACATTTTTTTGGTGTACGAAATACTTTTCACCATCATCACCCGTAATAAATCCATAACCTTTTGTACCAAACTGGGAAACTGTACCCGTCATTTTTTTTGCCATTATTCTCTCACTTTTTGCAGACAATAAGCTGCATTTTCAATATAATCTACGCCAGCATTCGCTAGCTTTGACCCATTCTCAATATCTTGAAAAGATTTTAATTCTCGATATTTAAAGGCCATACTAAAAAGCGACTCAACTTCAGATTTATCAACTGAAAAAGGTGGGCCGCTCATCTGATGTTGCGGATATTGTAACGTTACCAATAGTATCCGAACACCCGGCGATATTATATCATTTAAATGTTTTGCATATTTTTGTCTTAAATTTCGGTCAAGTGCTATCAACGATTTCCGGTCGAATACAGCTTTGACGTCAAACAAATGCTTAGATCTTAAGGAAAAGAAATCGCCACAGTATATTTCTATATTTTTAGCTCTGTATAGATCAAATTCATCAATCTGAGTGATTGTAAAATCTAGCCCGTTTTCAAGGAAAAACTGCTTAATGCCAATCTCACTAAGCTCAACACCAATGACAGAAAAACCTTGATTGAGCAGGTAAGTCATATCAATACTCTTACCACAAAGAGGGACAAAGACTTTATCTCCAGGTTTAAGTTTGAGCGATCCTAAGTGCGCCTCTAATTCCTCAGTGACAGCATCAGAATGCCAATTAATTTCATTGTTTTCCCAGTACTCCAACCAGTTAGCCATTCTCAAACCTTGATATAATATTCTCAGTGATATATTCTACCCAAGGAGCAAAATAAATGAGGCCTGATATTGGGGACTGGTCTGGACTTTTAGCAGCAGAAAGAGAGATGGATTATTTTGAATCCCTGTACTCTTTTCTTTACGAAAATCAATCTAGAGAAATTTATCCACCCAAAGAAAATTGGTATAAAGCCTTTGAATACTCTAGCTTTGCCAACACCAAGGTGATTATTCTTGGTCAAGATCCTTATCACGGACTAAATCAGGCAGAAGGACTTAGTTTTTCGGTCCCTGAAGGTGTGCCCATACCGCCTTCACTTAGAAACATTTATATAGAACTTGAGAGTGATTTAGGAACTACCATACCTCATCACGGTCATTTGTCACACTGGGCCAAACAAGGAGTTTTGTTACTGAACAGCGTCCTGACAGTTGAAAAAAACAGTCCTGCCTCTCATGCAAATCAGGGATGGGAAACTTTTACAGATAATGTTATTAAATTACTGAATGAAAAAAAACACAATTTAGTTTTTCTACTTTGGGGTGCTTATGCCGGAAAAAAAGCTGAATTAATCAACCCTGAAAAACATTTAGTTCTTAAGGCACCACACCCTTCACCCTTTTCAGCAAATAAGGGTTTTTTCGGATGCAAACACTTTTCTAAAACCAATCAATACCTTCTATCAACTGAACAGACGCCTATTGAATGGCAAATACCTTCATGAAATTAATGATTGATGATGCTGTCTGGGGCTTTCAGAAAATTTTCTCTGATTTCGGCGAAATTGTTACTCTTCCTGGACGACAGATCGATCGTCAAAGTCTCTTAGATTGTGACATATTGATAGTAAGATCCAGAACAAGGGTCAACAAGGAGCTGCTCCAAGGAACCAAGGTCCAATTTGTTGGTTCAACGGTTGCTGGACTTGACCATATTGATGAAACCTATTTGCGTGAAAACAATATAACTTTGTCATCTGCACAGGGCTGCAATGCGAATGCAGTTGCAGAATACGTAATCAGTGCTATTTCAAATTTGGCGAACGACTACAGTTTTGATCTATCTAAGACAACACTAGGAATCATTGGAGTTGGCAATGTAGGTACTAGACTGGATTTAAAAGCAAAAAAGCTTGGAATCACTACCCTTCTTAATGACCCACCTCGCCAGGAAATTGAGAGAAAAGAAGAATTTGTAGATCTTAATGCAGCTCTCAGTGCTGATATTGTGAGCTTTCATACACCGCTAACCTTTTCAGGTTCTCACCCTACCCATAACCTTCTAGGAAGTCATAATTTCGAACTAGTTACTGAAGACACTATCTTGATAAATACTGCTCGAGGAGGCGTCATTGATGAAGACCTATGGGAGAAAACTAAAACGAAAGCTAATGTAATTGACTGTTGGGAGGAAGAGCCCAACATTAATACTAAGCTCCAAAGTTCGGCCTACTGGGCAACTCCTCACATCGCGGGACACTCTATAGATGCTAAATTTATGGGTAGCTATATGATTTATAAGGATTTATGTAGCTTTACTCAGACTCCTTTGAAGAATACAATCGAACACCTTATAAATCCAGAAAAAGTTGCTATTAATGAAAACACACTTCACGAAACTCTTAATGCAATATATCCATTCATTAATGACGATAAAGCAATAAAAAACATTTCAAAATTTGAGGACTACCGAAGGAATTACCCAGAACGTTATGAATGGCGACATTTTCAAACTCGATTTGATATTCCTAAAGCCAAAAAATAGTAGGATTTATTAATGTATCTTCACTATCTCAAGGAATGAGGTGCAAGATCACCGATTGATGATGTTAATGGATCTGCAAATGAATTCTGTTTATTTTGAAAGTCAGGAACTTTAGTGTCAAACTGATAGTTTTCGTCTTGCTCTTGTTGCCGCCATATTTGCCTCATTTCTTTCCATGCACCTATAAGCGTCCTTGGCTCAGGCATGTCATGGGCTACTAGCTTATTTAGTTTCCTGAGATTGTAGCATGGGACTGCAGCATACATGTGGTGCTCAATATGCCAGTTCATATGCCAGTATAGAAACTCCAGTAATGGGTTCAGGATTATTGTTCGTGATGATTTGCGAAAATCTGAGTCATTGTCTTTTAATCCGCAGTGTTGAGTCAATCCGGTGAGGTATGAACCCCAGCTTGCAATGAAAGATGGAAAAGAAATTATAAGCGGTAGTACCCATAAATTGGAAGCAAGTGAAATAATCAATAAACCACCATGGAAGGATAACAAGAATCTTGACCACATTATGGACTTCTGATGTTCTTCGGGCTGATCAGTATGTAGTGATTGAAGCCACTCTTGACTAGGAATATCTTTTGAACCGGTTTTCCCCAGAGCAGATAAAAATGTAAGGTATATTGTTGAAAATACCGCTCCTTTTCCAAAAATACGTCCAGCCCTGCTGAAAAGATTTATGCTCAAAAGTTGTATCAACAGAATAGGATTTAATGATGGCTCAAGTGGCGAGACATTCTCTCGATCCGCCTCTGGATGCATGGTATAGCGATGGTGGTAGGTATGACTCACTGCGTAATCAAAAGGGTCCCACCAGCTGATTAGACTGAAAAGGTACAGAAAGACTTTATTTAATTCCTCAAAATATTTGAAAAGACAAAAGGTTAAGCTAGATAAGCTGCCAAAAGTCCATGGAGTAAATATATCTAGCTAGCATTAAAAAAGACATCACCACAATTAGAACTCTAATAATTTTTGGATTAGCATTTAGTAAGTAATGAGTCCCAATAAAAGCGCCAATCAATTGACCTAACATCATTATTAGACCAATCATAAAGGCTATATGTCCAAAGCTAAAAAATACGATAAATCCAGCAATATTTGAGGCAAAGTTTAGAGGCTTTGCAAGGATTGTAGCTTGAATAATTTCAAGTTTTTTAAACATAACTCCTGTCATAACAAAAAACGAGCCAGCGCCTGGACCAAACATACCATCGTAGAAACCAACTGATGGAACAGCATATTTTTCGAAGTTTTTGTTAGTTTCAGAATTTTTAGTTCTTACTTTAGGTTTAGGAGAAATAATAAAATATATTGCAATTACTACCAATACAATAGGTATTACAAAAGAAAGAACTTCAGTGTCAACGAACTGCACTATCACCCCGCCAATTATTGAACCAATGAAGGATGCAAGCATTAAGTATTTAATTGTTTCCCAATTAAACTTTTTCTTTCGAAATAGTAAAAAAGTAGCAATACCAGTTCCCATACTTCCTTGAAATTTATTAGTTCCGAGTACATAGATTGGCGGAATACCACTTAATAATAATGCAGGAACAGCAAGTAATCCGCCGCCGCCAACCAGAGTATCAATAAAGCCTGCAATTACGGCTATGACAAATAAAAAAGTTATAATTTCGACGGAGTAAGCAGCTATGTCCATAATAATCAATTTCTCCAAATAGTTGGAAACCAATCTTCCCTTAAACGTTCTCCATTTTTTTGATTAATACCTGGAAAATTAGGAGAGGTCCTTCCAGAACGCTGCCGATAGCGCACATCGTCACCAAGTAAACGAAAAGAAAGTGTTCGACTTACTCCGCCCACAGTATTGGCATTAGCACTATGTATTGTCTTAAAATTAAAAGCTACAACATCACCCGGCTCAATAGCCCACTGCTTAATTTCAAAATCACCATTTTCAATATTTGGCAAGTCCATAAATACTTCATTATCTTCATAAAAGCTCTCATTACTAGACCAGCTTGTTGGCCGAATTTCTTTTGAAAATGAATGGCTTCCAGCTGCACATTTCAATGAGACACTTTGTTCTCTTGATTCAAGTGGCATCCAAAAACTTACGGTTTGAAGACCTTCAACACAGTAATAAGGCATATCTTGATGCCAGGGAGTAGCTACACCGGAACTGGCCTCTTTATAAAAAAAATGATCATGGAAAAACTGAATGGATTTAGAACCCGTTAGGTCTGCAGCAAATGAACCTAAAGGTGAATTCAAAACAAAATCTTTATACTCTGCAATGCGCTGCCAATTACAAAAATCTTCCATGAAATGTCCTTGGTAACTATCATGTTTATGAATCAAAGCACTGTCGCTAGGATTATTGATATGAAATTCTGCACCCCTTTTAAGAACTTCTATCCAATCCTTAAAAATACCTCGCAATACAATGACACCGTCATTGTTAAAGTTTTTGATGTCATTACTGGTAATGGCTTCGGTCATTTTCTTTGATTAAATAATTTAGCAATAAAAGGCCTTTTTCTTACTAAGCATATGATAATCAGTAAAGCTTGAAATTGAGAGCATAAATACAATAATTTATACACAGTTATAGAATAATCACAAACAACTGTATTATTACTATAATTTTTAGCTTCGTTAATTGACGATGAAACTTTTTACACTTGCCTTCTCCATCAAAAAAATTCCTAAAGTTACTTGGAGCTCAGAGGATGCTTTCAATCTAAAGCCTAAACCACTAACCTTAATATTCTTAGTGTTTGGATTGTTTTTGTTTGGACTAGGAGAAAGCCTTCTTATAACTAGCGGAGCTGGAGTTGGCCCCTACACTGTTCTTGCACAGGGTATATCAAACCTCTCAGGCTGGTCAATTGGCCTGTCAACTTTTGTTATTAGTATTTTTGTACTATTGATGTGGATTCCGCTTAAACAAAAACCGGGGATGGGCACTATCCTTAACGCCTTTATTATAGCGTTAACGATTGAATTCTCTGTTTATTATTTGCCTTATCCAGAGACTTACCCTATACAGATTTTACAAGTTGTAGTTGGCGTCCTTATTATTGGAATTGGTAGTGGATTTTATCTCATAGCAAACCTAGGCGCTGGACCTAGAGATGGACTAATGATTGGTTTACAAAAAAAGACTAACTTGCCTATTTATTCAATTCGTACAATCATTGAAGTCAGTGTTGTCATTGTAGGTTGGATAATGGGAGGTGTTGTAGGACTTGGAACAGCCATCTTTGCCTTTGGGATAGGACCGTCAGTTGCACTTGGGCTTTCTATGGTTGGTAAAGCCTCAAAAACGATTTAATTCAGATTGAAAGCACTAAATAATTATGTTACAAAACTTCTTTGATTGAACTGCTCTGACTGCCATTCATCGGTTTGCATTATTTTTCTTAAACAAATCACCGCATCCCATACATCCACGTAGCGCATATACAGCGGAGAAATCCCAAAACGTAAAATATTAGGCTCACGAAAATCACCAACAACGCCATGTGATATAAGTGCCTGCATAATGGAAAAACCGTTGTTATGCGCGAAAGAAACTTGACTGCCACGTTGTTCTGCATTTCTAGGCGAAAATAGCTCAAAGCCAAATGTATCGCATTCTTGTTGCATTAATCGTATCATCATTTCAGACAGTTGAATGCTTTTGTCACGGACTACCTTCATCGACACATGTTCAAAAATTGCAAGACCACTTTCAATCGCTTTATAGGCAATGATAGATGGTGTGCCACAAATATACTTTCCAATATCATTTGCAGGCCGGTAATCGGCTGAAAATTCAAAAGGTTGAATGTGTCCCATCCAACCTGTCAATGGTTGTGACACTTTTTCAATAAGCGAGTTGTGTACATACAAAAATCCAGGAGCGCCAGGGCCCCCGTTTAAGTGCTTGTATGTGCAACCAACTGCAAAATCCACACCACAATTGTGCAGATCCAACGGCATAACGCCGACACTGTGGCTTATATCCCAAATAACGAGAGCACCTTTTTCATGTGCAACACTTGTAATTCTTTTAATATCACTAATTCTACCGGTCTTATAGTTAACGTGTGAAAGCATAACAACAGCTGTTGAGGTATCAATATATTTATCAATTTCGGTATCGCTTTCTTCAATCAAATGCCTTTTGTAACTTTCTCCAAGCATTTTGTTGACGCTTTCTAAAATGTATAGATCGGAAGGGAAATTTCCAGCTTCGCTGAGAATATTGCTACGATTCTTGTTCAATAACAAAGCAGAAGTGAGAACCTTAAATAGGTTTACTGAAGTGCTATCTACAACCACAACTTCACCTGATTTGGCACCAATCAACGGGGCAATTTTGTTGCCAAGCTCTCGCGGCATGTTAATCCAGTTTTCATTATTCCAGCTGCTAATTAAGCCATTGCCCCACTCATTATGAATCATTTTTTCCAGAGTATTAATGGTGCGTTTTGGCAATGGTCCTAGAGAATTCCCATCAAAATATATCAAATCTGGCGGTAGCGTAAATTCGTCTCTCACTTCAACGAGAGGGTCTATTTGATCTAGGTGTTTGAAGTCTTCACGAGAAAGCTTATTCATTATCAGTAGCTAGATAAAACGAATGTCCTCTAAAAACGGAAAATTCTTCCGAGTTTTGGAGACCATTGAAGTGTCAATATCGCAAATGGCATACTCCGTTATCTTATCGGTTTGTAATAATACTTCGCCTAAAGGATTAATTACCATGGAAGAGCCGTTGTACTTTAAGCCAACTCCGTCATTGCCAATACGATTAACACCGACAATGAAGCATTGATTCTCGATTGCCCTTGCTATTAACAAGTTTTGCCAATGTGTTTCGCGAGTATGTGGCCAGTTCGCAATAACAAAAATTACCTCAACTTCTTCAGCAATTTGACGAAAAATTTCAGGAAAACGTAAGTCGTAACAGATAAACACAGAACAAGCGATTCCATCTAATTCAAATTTAATTGTTTCATTACCAGAAGCAAAGTATTTGCCTTCATTGGCATAATTAAAAGGATGCAATTTTGAGTATTTCGCTACCTCATTGCCGTGACTATCGAACACAAGAGCAATGTTATGAGCTTTTTCGTTTGTTTGCTTTTCACTGGCACCTGCAACTATATTAATTTGATTATTTGATGCAAATTGTTGTAACGCATGATGAGTTTTACCATTCGGCAATTCAGCATACTTACCCACATCAGCGATAAAACCGGTATTAAAGACTTCAGGAAGAACAACGACATCGCAACCGTCATCCTTAGCTTGAAGTACGAACTCTTCCACCCGCTGAAGATTCTTTTCAATATCTTGCCAAGCTATATTTAAAGAGATTGTAGCTACTTTCATCTGCTTGATTAAAAAAACGGTTCATTGCATTATAGACCAATTAAAAAACTTTCAAAGATGATTAAACAAGACCCAAAAGCGATAAAATCAAAGGATGGATAAAATAGTCGTTCAAACAGAGGATTTCGATTTAACAACAGAAGTCGGTCATACACGTAGCAACAATCCTCAAATTGGTGCCATTGTAAGCTTTATCGGCACTGTTAGAGACCTACACCCTGGATCCATTAGTAGCATGACGCTTGAACATTACCCAGAGATGACTGAAAAATCACTGAAATCAATAGTCAAAAAGGCAAGGGATCGTTGGGACCTGCAAAACGTTACCATTATTCACCGTATTGGAGAACTAAAAGTTAATGATCAAATTGTTCTCGTTGTGACAACAAGTAAACATCGTCAAGCGGCTTTTGAATCATGCCATTTTATTATGGATTATTTAAAAACGGACGCGCCTTTTTGGAAAAAAGAATCGACAGAACAAAAAGAGGTGTGGGTGGAATCACGAGAAAGCGACGATGAACAAAAAAAACGCTGGTAGTCTTAAAGATTAAAGTCTTCAGGTCGATTTATATTGGTTAAAACTTCCAAATAACTCGAAACATCGATTCTTTCTAGACTCTGTTGACGATACCAATGAGCCATCTTGCGACCGCCCTCTTCCAAAAACTCTTCCAAACTCTTTTCCAGTTTAGTTTGCATCAGAGCAAATGTTGCATGCATTATCGAACCATCGTGGGCAACACAAATATCAGCTTTCGTTGCCTCCATCTTCTCGATTAGAGAGTCGATTAATGTTGCATCAATCAAAGGACTATCGCAAGGAAATACCAAAAGATAAGGCGTTGAGCATACTTTCAATGCCTTAGAGATTCCAGCCAAAGGTCCTTGAAAACCTTCCAAGTCATCTCGAATCACCCTACCAAAATTAGCGTATTCTTCAAGATTTCGGTTTGCACTAATAAGGATTTCAGCAACTTTGGGTTTAGTAATATTGACAACATGGGCTATCAAAGGAAGTTCACGAAATATGATCAACCCCTTATCCTCACCATTCATTCTTGACGCTTGACCACCCGCCAAAATAACTGCTGTTATCTCATTTTTGGAAATATTTTTCACATAAAGACCGTTTATTTTTCAAGTTAATTATAAGTAGAAAATTCAGTTGAAATTGTATAATACATAGATTGAATGCTGAAACCATCAAACCTAATGAATAATCAAGCAGTTAACTGTGACTCTCCTGTTTTTAATCAGTCATTAATGAGCGCTGACGAAGCCTTGGAGTTTTTGCTTGATGCTTGCGTTACCACAGAAAAAAAAGAATCGGTGTCACTTGATAATTCGCTGGGTAGGATTTTAGCTTCTGATATTCACTCCGCAATAAACGTTCCAGGCTTTGACAATAGCGCCATGGATGGCTATGCAATTGCACTTAGTGATGATCAATTATTACAGAAAAATCTTAGTTTTGACATTGTTGATAGAATTCCTGCAGGCTCGACCGGTAATGAATTGAACAGAGGTTGTGCTGCAAGAATCTTTACTGGTGCACCAATCCCAAAAGGTGCTAATACTGTTATTATGCAAGAAGAGTGTGAAGTTTCGGAGGATGGATCAAAGATTACTATTGCAAGAGCTATCAAACTGAATGAAAATATTCGACCAACCGGTAACGATATCCTTGAAAATGATGTTATTCTCAGCTCTGGAAAACAAATTCAGCCACAAGATATTTCTCTAGCTTCCTCGGTAGGTGTTGGAGAACTCATCGTTTATAAAAAAATTAAGGTTGGAGTATTTTTTACTGGTGACGAATTAGTTGAGCCGGGCAATCCTCTGTCTTCAGGACAAATATACAATTCCAATCGCTATGCTCTTGTCGCTCTTCTTAGACAAGTTGGCTGTGAAGTTATTAATTTGGGCAATATTGAAGATAAATTTAGTGTAACTTGTGACTCCCTAAAAGCTTTAGAGAGTCAGTGCGATTTGATTATGACGACAGGTGGTGTCTCTGTTGGAGAAGAAGATCACGTTAAGCCAGCTGTAGAAAGTCTTGGAGAGATAGGTCTATGGAAAATTCGCATGAAACCAGGTAAACCCTTGGCCTATGGAAAAGTCAAACAAACTCCCTTCATTGGATTACCTGGCAACCCTGTTTCTAGCTTTGTAACCTTTTGCATATTTTCTTTGCCATTCATAAAAAAGATGCAGGGTAATAATGACTATCAATCTAGGATAATAAAAGTGAAAACAAATTTTGAATGCAAACGTGCCAAACCTAGACGAGAGTATGCACGAGCACGTATTGATCACTCAGAAAGTACACCAGTTGCTAACCTCTACCCTAAACAAGGTTCTGATGTAATGAGTTCCATTGTTTGGGCTGACGGCCTAGTTGAAATTCCGGAAAACAAAACTGTTGAACTAGGTGAGTTGCTCAATTTCTATCCTTTAAGTGAGCTAACAAGATGAGTAAATTAACCCACATTAACGAAAATGGTGACGCTCAAATGGTTGATGTTTCAGATAAAAATAACACTGCTCGTGAAGCCAAAGCGGGTGCAGTCATCCTGATGAAACCAGAAACACTGGAATTGATTCTTTCTGGCTCTCATAAAAAGGGTGATGTTCTCGCTGTTGCAAGAGTTGCCGGCATTCAGGCTGCAAAAAAATGTTCGGAGTTAATCCCACTTTGCCACCCCCTAATGCTTTCAAAAGTTAGCATTGAACTGACTCCCAACCAAGAGAAATCCTGTATTGAAATCATAGCCACAGCAAAACTTGATGGTAAAACAGGAGTTGAAATGGAAGCATTAACTGCAGCAAGCGTTTCAGCTCTAACTATTTACGATATGTGTAAAGCAGTTGATCGATTTATGAAAATAGATAGCGTTCAATTATTAGAAAAAAAAGGTGGCAAGTCGGGTCATTGGAAACTGGAACCATGAATCAAATAATTGATCCCTTTAATCGTCATATTACCTATTTACGAGTCTCTGTAACGGATCATTGCAACTATCGATGTCATTACTGTCGTGATGAAGAGCATCAAATACACACTACGCGGTCTGAAGTCCTTTCATTTGAAGAAATTGTCAAAATTGTCGGCCTATTTGCGGAACTAGGTGTAACAAAAGTTCGACTCACGGGTGGCGAGCCTTTACTCCGTAAAGATATTCTTGACTTGACGAAAATGTTAGGAGATATTCCGGGCTTGACTGACATACCGCTTTCAACCAACGCCCACCTTCTGTCATCATTGGCTGGAAAATTAAAAAGTCATGGTATTAATAGGGTAAATATTTCGATTGACTCTCTTATTCCTGAGCGTTTTAAAGAGATTACTCGTGAGGGTGACCTAGAGAGAGTTATCAAAGGCATCGATGCAGCAATTGATGCTGGAATGAGTCCAATTAAACTTAATATGGTAGTAATGAAAGGTGTCAATGATGAAGAAATTGAACCGATGATTGATTTTGCAATTGGTCGAGGGCTAGATATTCGTTTCATAGAAACTATGCCTATTGGACTTGCTGGCATTGAAGCCCTTGATAGGCACTATAGTGAAAAGGAAATCCTTGAAAGAATTTATAAAAAGTATGGCAACAAACTTATTGCCAAGAACTCTAAACAAACAGACGGTCCTGCAAAAGCCATGCTGATTGAAGGAACAAATACGAGCATTGCAACAATTTCGGCAGTTTCCAATCATTTTTGTGCTAGCTGCAACCGTGTCAGATTGACAGCCAAAGGAGACTTAATTCTTTGTCTTGGACAGAAAGATTCTGTCTCTCTTCGTGATGCTGTTCGCTCAAAAATGAATGACGCAGAAATTAAGAATTTGATTATAAAAGCTATTACAAAAAAACCGGAGAAGCATTTCTTTAGCTCTGATATTGATAATATCAGCAATCGACAAATGGTGGAGATTGGTGGATGAAAATTCTCTACTTTGCTTCACTAAAAGAAAATTTGAACACTACACATGATGAAATCAATGTTGTTTCGCCGGTGTCTATTTCATCAATCAAAAAACAACTGATTGATAAATATGGAGCACAATACTTTCCTGAGAATATTATGTGTGCAGTCAATCATGAAATGGCCAATGAAAACACTAAAGTTTGTGAAAGTGATGAAGTTGCATTTTTTCCCCCTGTGACTGGAGGTTAAAGGGTTATATGAGCCAAAAGACTATCAAAATTGGATTCCTTACTATTTCAGATAGAGCTTCTCGTGGTGTTTATGAAGATATAAGTGGTCCTGCTATGCAAGAGTGGATTTCAAAGGCGGTAACAAGCCCGTATGAGGTGGTTTCAAGAATTATTGAAGATGAGCAACCTGTAATCGAAAAAACCCTTATAGAAATGAGCGACACTCTCGGATGCAATCTAATCTTGACTACAGGTGGTACCGGCCCAACTACCAGAGATGTAACCCCTGAAGCGACACAATCAGTTTGCGAGAGAATCTTTGACGGTTTTGCTGAGCAGATGAGAATAGTGTCACTTCGCACTGTACCGACTGCCATTCTGTCTCGTCAAATTGCTGGCACTAGAGGAAACAGCCTAATCATTAACCTACCGGGCAAACCAGTTGCAATTGCGGTATGCTTAGGAGCGGTCTTTCTAGCAGTGCCGAAATGTCTCGAACTCCTTGATGAATCATCCATAACGATTGATAAAACCTTCGTTTCTCAAGTATTCGGGTAAACTTAATTTTATAAAAATACCTAAATATTAAAATCAACCTATGTCGAACGTAAGAGATGCTCCTCTTGATCTAATGCGTGGTCTGGCAATCCTGATGATGATTGCCTTTCACTTCCTGTATGATCTCGATACTTTTGGTTTTATTGATGTCCCCTTGTTCTCTCATTGGATTCCAATAGCATGGCGCTACTTGATTGTTTTCCTATTCTTAAGTGCCGTTGGCATTAGCTTGGTGTTGGCTCATGGTCAAGGGTTAAATTCTAGTAAATTCTTCAAACGTTTAATGCTTTTAGGACTTGCTGCCCTGGCAGTTTCTTTAGGCACATATGTTATGTTTGAGAATGCTTGGGTATATTTTGGTATCCTTCACTTAATCTGGGTTGCTTCAATAATTGCTATCTTTTTCGTCAAATTACCCAAAGTCTCTTTATTGTTGGCCGCTGTAATTCTTTTTGGTGCCATTTTTGATCAGCCAAATCTTGGTTTTTTCGTAGACATCGCTAAACCATATCTACCACAGGGAAGTATTGATTACTACCCACTCTTTCCATGGTTTTCCTTTGTCTTGATTGGTATTTATCTAGGCCACCACCCTTATTATCGAATGGCATTTCCATTTCGAATACATTGGTTAGAAGTATTAGGTAGACATGCACTAATTATTTATTTAGTACACCAAGTAGTATTATTTGGATCAGTAAGTTTTGTCTATTACTTACTTAATTCATAGTTTGATGAGTTTATCTTGGTTGAAAAAGTATAGCCTTAACGGTTTGATAATTGGTCGCAATATTACGTAAGTTCTCTTCACCTAACTCGACACTAATAACACCTTTTTTGATGTCTTTCACTTGTTCAGCATACATTTTTTTGAGTGTATTTGATGTGGCCAAAATCTCATAAACCGTAGGAGCTAGTTTATCTTTCCAATCTTCTGGCAAAGTATGAGGATATTTTGGATCAAACTCTATTAATTTATCTTCTTTATCCATAAAACTACTTAGTCAATGAGATAAATAATTGTGGTAATCGCTCAGGCAATTTTTTAACATCATCAATCACCATAAAACGGTTTTTACCGAAAATTCTTGCTACATATTCATCTGCATATGGGTCAAGGCTGATGCAAAATGTCACAATCCCTCGAGCTCTTAATTCTTCTACAGCTTTTTTTGCATCCATACGCAAGTGTTGTGGATCATCCACATCAATATCGGCAGGTTCCCCGTCTGTCAGAACTAAGAGTATCTTTTTGGCGGAGGACTGCGTCAATAAATCGACACCTGCATGTCGCATTGCTGTTCCCATTCGTGTTGACAAACCGCCCCTGATACCTGCCAAACGTGCTTTTACTTCGTCGTTGAAGCCATGATGAAATGGCTTTAATCGATAATACTGGACATCATGCCTTGAGTCTGATGCAAAACCCGAAATCGTTAAATTATCACCAATCTTATTGATTGCCCAAGAAAGCAACGAAGTAGCTTCTTGCATCAACTCCAAAATGCTACGTTCACTGCCGACAACCATATCGTTGGTGGATTCAGACAAATCCATTAAAAGGTTAACGGCAACATCTCTGGTGTGTTGAATTTTTTTAGCATATATCCTGTCTGATGGAGTCGTTCCAATTCTAATATCGGCAATCGCAGTCACACACTCATCAATATCAAGCTCACTACCCTCTTGCTGTTTCTTCAACTTAACCAAACCCTGAGGCTGAAGTTGATCAATTGCATTTTTTAGTCGATTAGCAACCGGTTTATAGGTTTTCAAAATCTTGTCGATCACCTCTGGGTCTCCTTTACTTACCCGTCTCTCATACAAAGTTACCCAATTTGGCCTGTAAAGTTGTAGTTGATAATCCCATTCATTGTAATGAAAGGGTTCACTGATAGGTTCTTTGCCCTCAAGTTCATTCAAACTCACTCCATCAAGTTCATCAGGAAAGTATTCAGAATCAAGTGTCCAAATCTCTTGCGCATCATCGCCAGCTGTTTCAACATCAAGTTCGTTCCACATCTCCATAATATTAACATTACGGCGAACTTGCCTTTGACTGACTGGCACATAGTCGTTTCCTTCAGATAGCCAATCTAGCTCTTCATACTCCCATATATAGCGATTGTCATCTCTGTATTGGATTGGAGTTGCCACTAAGGCTGAAGCGCTAATTTTTACATCTGTCTCTGATTTAATGATTTCATAGTAACTCAAGCCTAAATCGTAACTCATCTCTGAGAATTCGCCCCTTTCCGCCATTTTTTTTCTAAAATTTATCAGGAAGTCTTTATTAAATTTTTGTTTTGCTTGGTAACTCGAATCAAGTGTGGCTCTTGAAAAATCTACAAGGTCAGCAATAAATGGGTTGTATTCTTTCAAATCTTCATCATCAGGGTGCAAGGCAATCCAAATTTTTTTCATGCCTGGAAACTTTTTAATGGTATTGAGTTCAACCCTCAGGTCTTCAATTAATGAAATACAGGCGACTTGCAAAGGATTTAAGTCATCTCCCTTAAAGGCGGAAGTTGTTTGAATAATGTGTGCAGCTGCATGAGCGCAAACAGCTCGATAGCAGTCAACACCTGCAACAACCTTACCAGAGGCATGAATATAGTCATCATAGGCATCTGGTATGTGCATAATGCCATATTCGATATAAGGCCTTAATCCTTTTCTGGTTTCGTAATCTCCCGATGTTGGACGAAGGAAAAAATCACGGTTGTAAAAGGCTCTGAGGTAAAACTGTAATTTTCTTTGGTTGTCGATAAAAAGCGTGCCTCGTCTTTCTTGCTCAAGAATTTGCATGGATTCTGCGCTACTCAATTCGAAGTATGCGATCTGAGCTTTGAAATCACGATTAAAGGTTTCTGCGCCATAAAGCACCCATCGTCTCAAACCGCCCAGTGTCAATTTACTGGTTAACTGATCAATATGACTGAGCATTGGGCGCATACCACGAGGCGCTAAAGAAATCATTCGCTCCAACAATCGTAAATAACCCTTCAACAGGTCAAGATCACTCATGCGCTTTGCAACAGTCGGAAGACTTGAGAGCATTAATGCCAAAACAGATGCAGAGGTTTGTGAGGACATTTTCATGGTCGATAAGACAATTTCACCTATTATGGACTCACCCACCTCTTTAACTACCATAGGTGTTTCCTCTAAAAAGGAAATCACCATATCTTCACCCTTTCCCATACTGTTGAGAGCACCTGCACCATCGAGATAAACTTTTAATCCATTAGGGGTCATAACCTTCGATGCTTCAATAAAACTCCCTGTTAAGGCATCATGAAGAACATCAGATGGATTGGTGAACTTATGTTCAAAATCTGAGAGTTGTATGGCACTCATAATTCAGTTTTTTACTCAAAAAAAGTATCGATTGCGGCATACAGAGTATCAACAATGTCTAAATCATCAGTTATTGGATTAACCATTGCAATTTTACATGCTGATTTCTTTTCAACCTTATCAGCAATTAATTGCCCGGCATATACACATAAACGAGTTGATATACCTTCATCCAGACCATGGCCAACCAGATTTCTTGCTCTTTGAGCAATTTGTACCAATTTCAATGCAGTCTTTTCATCTATTCCTGACTCTTTAGAAACAATATGAGCTTCAGTTTTTTCATCGGGATATTGAAAGTTAAAACCACAAAATCTCTGTTTTGTTGACTGTTTTAAATCTTTCATCAAGTTTTGATAGCCAGGGTTATATGAAATAACCAATTGAAAATCGGGATGCGCTTCAATCAACTCACCTTTTTTATCAAGCGGCAATGTGCGACGATAATCCGTTAATGGATGGATGACAACTGTAGTATCTTGTCTGGCTTCTACCACTTCGTCTAAATAACAAATGCCACCGTAACGAGCAGCCATTGCTAGCGGACCATCTTTCCAAATTGTTCCCTCTTTATCAAGCAAGAAGCGACCAACTAGGTCACTGGCTGACATATCTTCATTACAGGCAACCGTGATTAACGGCTTACCTAACTTATATGCCATATATTCAACAAATCGAGACTTACCACAGCCAGTCGGGCCTTTTAACATCACAGGCATACGATTCGTATAAGCCGCTTTATACATATCAACTTCATCAGCTTGAGACTGATAAAAAGGCTCTTCTGCGATTTTGTATTGATCTAATTTACCCATATATTTCCCCTTTGAAAAAAAACCCCTGCACTCAGACAAGGGTTTATCCAATCAAGCTAAGTTGATTTTACTTGATTATTTAAAACCTTTACCTCTGTAAATAACCATTGATGCACCTTGTGATTGCGCATAGTTGTCATAACCAATTAAACGAACATGGTTATCCGGGTTTGCATCATGACAAGCTTTGCATTCTGCAAGGATTGTATCAACATCTGTCTCACCAAACATCGGCAGTTTCCACATATACCAGTAATTTTGCATTGCATTTTCTACCTCAGTGTGTTCTATTCCGGGATTATATCCTTGATTTACAATGTACTGCACTTGCTCGCGAATTTGCTTATCGGTCATTGCAGGCAGATATGAAAATGTTTCAAATTTTCTACTCGCGTTATCTGTTAAACGAGAGGGGTAATCTTGAATTGCGCTCATAATATTTTCCTTATATTAGTTTCTCAGGAAAGTAATTCTTTCCTGATGAATTCATATTATTTATGTTGAATGTCTAGCTTATCAACTGTATCAAACTCGAACTTGATCTCTTTCCAAGTTTCCATTGCTACTTTAAGTTCAGGTGAATGTTTCGCTGCACTTGTAAGAATATCCTTTGACTCTTTCTCTAATTCACGGCCTGCGTTACGAGCCTCAACACATGCCTCAACCGCAACTCGGTTTGCAGCCGCACCTGCAGCGTTACCCCAAGGGTGACCAAGGGTACCACCACCAAACTGTAATACTGAGTCATCACCAAAAATGTTAACCAATGCTGGCATATGCCATACATGGATTCCACCGGAGGCAACGGGGAACATCCCTGGCATTGAACCAAAGTCTTGATCAAAGAAGATACCTCTCGAGCGGTCCTCTTTAATGAACCTGTCACGCATGCAGTCAATCCAACCTAGAGTTGAATCTCTATCGCCTTCAAGTTTTCCTACAACTGTACCTGAATGCATGTGATCACCTCCGGAAAGACGTAAACATTTAGCTAGTACACGGAAATGAATACCGTGGTGTGGGTTTCTATCGACAACTGCGTGCATGGCACGGTGGATATGAAGTAGTAAACCGTTGTCACGACACCAGTTCGCAAGACCTGTATTAGCTGTAAAACCTGCGGTAAAGAAGTCATGCATAATAATTGGGGTACCAAGCTCTTTTGCATATTCGGCACGTTTATACATTTCCTCAGGGGTTGCTGCAGTAACATTCATGTAGTGGCCTTTGCGTTCTCCAGTCTCTTTTTCAGCTCTTTCAATGGCATCTTGAACAAAACCGAAACGATCTCTCCAACGCATAAACGGTTGTGAATTAACGTTTTCATCATCCTTTGTAAAGTCAAGGCCGCCTCGAAGACCTTCATAACAGGCACGGCCATAGTTCTTCGCAGACAATCCCAATTTAGGCTTAATAGTGCACCCTAACATTGGGCGACCGTATTTATTCATCTTGTCTCTTTCAACCTGGATTCCATTTGGCGGTCCACCGCAGGTCATGACATATGCAACGGGAAAACGAATATCTTCAAGTCTCAATGCTCTTAGCGCTTTAAAACCAAACACGTTACCAACCAAAGAGGTAAGTACATTAACGATCGAACCTTCTTCAAACAAATCAATTGGATACGCAATGAATGCGTAAATTTCGTCATCCGATCCTGGAACGTCCTCAATACGGTAAGCACGACCTTTATAGTAATCGAGATCTGTTAATAGATCAGTCCAGACCGTCGTCCAGGTACCTGTTGAAGACTCAGCCGCTACAGCTGCAGCGACCTCTTCTCTCGGCACACCAGGCTGAGGTGTTATTTTAAAGCAAGCTAGAATATCCGTATCTTTCGGTTGATATTCTGGCATCCAATAGGTGTCGCGATATTCTTTAACACCGGCATCGTAACCTTTCTTAGCCATATTCGTGCCCTCCTGTGAGCATTGATTTAAAAAATGACTTCATTATAGAAGTTATAATAAATAATGTAAAATAATATTTATTTATAAAATAATAATATTTTATTATGATAAATTACACCTTAAAACAACTCTATAGCTTTGAAGCAGTTGTTAGACTGGGAGGCTTTACCAGTGCAAGCAAAGAACTTCATATTACACAGCCTGCAGTATACATGCAAGTACAACAATTACAGCAAAATATTGGTGCCAAACTGTTTCATATCAAAGGAAAAACAATTACTCCTACCTTTATTGGTAAGAAGATTTATGAAACTGCAGTTCGGGCTATTAACGTTGTTGAGAATTCAAAGCTGGAAATCGAACAGAACCTAAATCCAGATTCTGGTCACCTCCAAATCGCGGTTGCCACAACAGCAAACTCATTTATAAGTCGACTGCTATCACGATTTAAAAAGGAATACCCAAGAATGACTTTTTACATTGATGTTACCAACCGCCACGAATTACTGAACAACCTGAAGAATAACAATGCAGATCTGGTCATTATGGGAGAACCGCCCAAAAGCATTCCACTGATTTCAAGCGCTTTTATGAAAAACCCATTGATAGCTATAGTGCATCCAGATAATGAATTACTGACTAAGAAAAAAATTTCTATCAAAGACTTAAATAAAGAAACCTTACTGACCCGAGAAATTGGTTCAGGTACACGCATTACAATCGAGCGTTTTACGGGATTGGATTTCAACTCTGATATCCAAATTAACTCTAATGAAGCGATCGTAGAAGCGGTTCAAGCAGGTTTAGGAATCGGCTTTGTTTCGAAGCATTCTGTTAATCTTCAACTAAAAAACAACATCATTAAGCAACTAGATGTTGCACCTTTTCCTATCATCAGGCAATGGCATATCGTTCATCATGCTGAAGTTGAACTATCTCCAATCGCTAGACGCTTTAAGCAGTTCGTCATTGATAACACCTAGTTTGAAAAGAATTAATACGCTCAGGAGCGATATTCTGCGTTTATTTTAACGTAGTCATAGGAAAGGTCAGTTGTCCAAACACTTTCAGATGTTGATGATTTACCCATCTCAATGCGAATTACAATCTCGGGTTTTGACATCTCGAGACTGCCCGCTTCCTCGGTATATTGTTTATCTATTTCACCGGCACTGATAACCGACAAATTATTTAAATAAATATTAATATTTTCAATGATCAGTCCATTTACTTTTGAACGGCCTATAGCAGCCAATATCCGACCCCAATTTGCATCGCTCGCAAAAAGCGCAGTCTTGACTAACGGTGAATGAGCAACGGTATATGCGACTTCTAAACACTCTTCATCTGTATCCAGGCCGCTAGTTCGAATTTCAACAAACTTGGTAGCTCCCTCTCCATCTCTAACAATCATATGGGCTAAAGTTTTTGTCAATTCATTGAGTGCCAATTGAAAATCTTTTAAACAATCCTTCAGCTGAACACCAGACTGGTTGGTGGCACTTAGGGTGCAAGCATCATTTGTTGAAGTATCACCGTCAACTGTAATCCGATTAAATGACTGGTTGACTGATAATGATAGACAGTCTTGCAACTCTTCTTGCGAGGCCCCTATATCGGTAAAAATAAAGCTCAACATCGTTGCCATATCAGGCCTGATCATGCCTGAACCCTTAGCAATTCCTGAGAGTGTTACAGTTTTTCCATCCACTTCAAATGATATTGAATGGCTTTTTTCAACGAAATCGGTGGTCAAAATACCTCTGGCAACTTGATTCATATTTTCGGCCGCAAGTTTTTTTGCCAGAAGAGTTGAGTTTTTCTCAAAAGGCTCTATTGGTAAGAGTTGTCCAATAACTCCTGTCGAAAAAGGTAGTACTTGTTGCGGGTCAATAGCAATTTCATTAGCAATAATTTCGCAACTTTGAAAAGTATGATCAAGTCCTTTTTTGCCCGTTCCGGCGTTAGCATTTCCACTATTAATTAATAAAGCACGAACCTGCGAAGATAGGTGATTTTTTGCAACTAAAACTGGAGCTGCACAGAAAACATTTTGAGTAAAGACTGCTGCTGTTACACTACCCTCACACAATAAAATTAAAGATAAATCTAGTTCTCCATTATTTTTAATACCACTAGCAATTGAAGAACATTCAACACCAGAAACCTGTTTTAAGACACTTTCCATTTTTGAAACCATGAAGGGATTAAATAATTAAACAAGATTTTACCCAATTTGCCTATACTCTCTCTACTTTAAAGAATTTGATATAGTGGCTACAGTTGGCTTCTATCTAACTTATTAAAAATCAACATTAATAATGTCCCAAATACAACCATCATCAGGGCTGGAACAGCAGCTCTCTCGAAAAGTCCTTCTGCACTCAGCTCATAAACACGAATGGCCAAAGTGTCCCAACCGAACGGCCTTAATAAGTATGTTGCGGGCAACTCTTTCATTACGTCTACTGCCACTAGTAAACCACCGGCCAATATACCAGGAGTCATCATGGGAAGATAGACTTGCCATATCAAACGTAGACGTGAAGCTCCCAATAGTTTGGCACTTTGTTCATAAACAGGTTTTATTTGTTCAGTCGAAGCACTCGCTGAATTAAAAGCGATAGCCATAAATCTTGATACATAGGCAAAAAGCAACAAAGCAACCGAACCAAAAAAGACATGATTAATGGATGAACCGCCAAAATAAATACTAACCTGTGAAATACTTTGAACTGTGTAAAGCAAACCCACAGCCATTACTGATCCAGGCAATGCATATCCGAGAGTAGACAAACGTATTAGTATTTGCAAACTTTTACTTTTATTTTTACTTTGACTCGGCAATGCCAATATGGTTGCAACAAAAACGGTTAGGATGGCAGCGCTTAAGGTCAAAACACCAGTTGAAATAAAAAAATTCAGATATTTAGCGCTCCATTCCTTGTTAATGACTTCAATACTCCAAGCGATAATTTGCATAAAAGGCATCGCAAAAGCGAGCATAAAAATACCAAATACAAAAAAGAATATTAACCAACCAATTGGGCCTCTCGCTTGATAAGGTCTGATATGAGAGACATCCGTTGAATAATATTTAGCTTTACCACGTGCCCTTCTTTCAAAATAGATAAGAAAAAATGCAACCAAAACTAGGATTGATGCTAATTGTGAAGCAACTTCGATTGAGCGAAAGTCTCCCCAAGCAGAATAAATTGCTGTTGTAAAGGTCGAGTAATTGAACAACGATACTACACCAAAATCTGCCAAAGTTTCCATAAGCGTCACTAAAACCCCAGCCGCCACTGCAGGTCTAGCTAATGGTACAGAAATTCGCAAAAAAACTCGCAAAGGTTTTGCACCAAGCATTTTTCCAGCTTCAATCATTTGAATTTTCTGGCGCCTAAATGAAGCTCGCGCCATCATATAAACATAGGGATAAAAAACCAATACAAAGGTCAATATTATTGCCCAGTGTCCTGCACGGATATCAAAGCCGGGAAGTCCAATAACCTCTCTTAGCCATACTTGCACATAGCCTGAATAATCAAACACACCAAGATAGACGAAAGCCATCACATATGCCGGCATAGCAAAAGGCAAAAATAAGGCCCACTCCAACCAACGACGTCCCGGAAACTCTACCATCACGACCAAGTAAGCCAGAACGGTACCCAAAATACTCACTCCTATTGCAACACCAGCAAGCAGAATCAGTGTAGAAGTTATAAGCTCTGGCAAAAGTGTTTGAGCAAAATGCGACCACAATTCACTCGCAGGAGTTAGCCACGCTGAACCCACGACTAATATCGGCAAAGCTACTAAAAATGCGAGTGTACCTACCAAAATATTTGATTTAATAAAGACTTGTTGCACTTTTAGTCAACCTTAATAAAATGCATGTATTTTAATACAAAAAAGCCCAAGACTTGTTCGAAGCCTTGGGCTTAATTGAAGAGCTATTAATTGAATTATTTATAATCCAACCTTTGCATTAGTTTTACTGCATCTGCCTGTAATTTTCCAGCGATAGCAAGATTCATTTTGTCTTGTTTGAAACTACCCCAAGTAGAGACAATTTCATCAGAAGAAATATTCTGATTTGCTGGATATTCTTTATTTAAAGAGCCGTAAATAGCTTGAGCTTTGGCAGATGACAACCACTCCAGTAATTTTGTAGCATCAGCTGCATTAGACGCATGTTTTGTAACTCCAGCACCTGAAACATTGACATGCACACCTGTTGTGTCTTGGTTTGCCCAGAAAAGCTTTAATGGTGCATCTGGTGTTTTCTCAATTAATCGACCAAAATAATATGTATTAACCAAACCAACATCACATTGCCCAGCAAGTATTGCATCCATAATGTGAGAATCTTTGGCGTTAGGAACTGCAGCCAGGTTATCGACCCACCCCTTAACGATTTCTGTCGCTTTTTCCTGACCTTGGTTATGAATAATTGATGCGACTAAGGATTTTGTGTAGATTTTCTTACTGGTTCTCAAGCAAAGTTTGCCCGCCCACTTCTCTTTTGCTAAGTCGGAATAAGTTGAAAGTTCAGACGGATCAACGCGATCAGTGCTATAAACAATTGTTCTTGCACGAACTGATAAACCGGTCCATAAACCTTCTGGATCCCTTAAGTGCATTGGGATATTACTCTGAATTGTATCAGTAACGACACTTTGAAAAATGTCCTGAGTGCCTGCATACCAAAGATCTCCTGCATCCACTGTCATGAACATATCAGCAGGTGTATTTTCACCTTCTAATTTAAGACGCTCAATCAAATCAGCTCCCTTGCCAGTCAAGTAATTAACCTCAATCCCAGTATCTTCAGTAAATTTTTCAAAAAGAGGCTGAATTAAATGCTCTTTTCTAGAGCTATAAACAGTGACAGTATCGTCAGACGCTGCCTGAATTTGAGTAATTGAACCCATTAAAAGGGTGGTGAGTGTCAACGCTGACACAGTTAAACGCTTTTTAAACATTGCTTATTTCCTATAAAAATTAAAGTTAAATTGTTCTTTATATGATAATGAGAATCAATATCATTTGCGTATGATACACATTATTGATTGATAAGCAACTGTTTTTTTTCAATTTTTCCTATTTTGTCAGCAAACATATCGGCTTCAGTTTCATCATGGGTAACAAGGATTGAAGTGACGCCTGCTTTCTTGAGTATTTCTCTCACTTCTGTAACTAATTGATTGCGATGAGATTTATCTAAACTCGAAAAAGGCTCATCGAGCAATAATAATTTAGGTGAGGTCGCTAATGATCTGGCTAATGAAACGCGTTGATGTTCGCCACCAGAAAGTTGATGGGGGTATTTTTTTTCAATACCTTTAAGACTAATTAGTTCAAGAAGTTCGCTAACTTTGTGTACTTTTTCTTCCTTCGTTAGTTGGTTGATCCCAAAGCATATGTTTTGGAATACTGTCAAATGAGGAAATAGCGCATAGTCCTGGAAAACCATTCCAATTTCCCTGAGTTCTGGTCTAACGGTATGCTCACCATCAAAGCTTAAATTGTTGCCATCTAGTGAGACAGCGCCATCCTTTGCATTGTCTAGACCAGCAATGAAGCGAAGCGCTGAACTTTTGCCGCTACCACTATCCCCCAATAGCGCAAAGATATCACCACTTTCTACGTCTAAATTAAAACCTTCCAAAACTTGATTTTCATCGAAGGAAATCGCTAAATTACTGACACTTAACATCTTGTTAATCTAAATAATAATGATTCTCATTATTATATAAGAAAAGATATCAATAAAAATATATCTTACTGAATGATTGGTAATTCTTCAGAAGCCCTTTGAGTGAGCCATTCTGGCCCATTCTCTGTAATCACAATGTTTTCTTCATGGACCATTTCCTTGCCAGGTAGATATTCCATACCTGGCTCTAGAGTTAAGATAACTCCCGGCTCAAGGGTTGTATTGTCTGCTGCCGTGTTTGACGGCCATTCAGTGAGCTGGAGTCCTAGACCATGTCCGAGTCTGCCAACTGAGTTACCCAAAGCACCGCCCTTTTGCATGACATTATTCATCGCATGATAGACATCGCTTGTCGTATTACCCACTTGAGCAGCATTGAAGCCAGCATCAGTCGCATCAAAAACAACCTGATATGCTTTTTTAGCTTCATCGCAAATAAAGCCGAATGCATAATTCCGGTCAAAGTCGCAGAAATAGCTATCAAAGACAGACCCTGTATCAACAATAAATAGATCACCCTCTTCTATGATTTTATCCCCTGGCCCCATAATAATAGAGCCATATCCGTCCTTGCCAGATCCAGCTACCATATAAGGTGTGTCATCTACTCCCAAAGAAAGTAAATGTTGCTTAAACCTCTTACAATTTTCATGCTCACTTTCTCCAGCTTTTAATAGATGATTCAAATCTTTAAAGCCTTGTGAGGTCAATTGACAAATATGCTTTATCTTTTCAATTTCTGCGGTCGACTTAATTAAGCGAACTTGGCGTAATATTTTGTTGGCATCTTTAATTTCTATTCCATCCAGCGATTTAATTAAGTTTTCGTAATCATCGAGTGGCATTCTCAAAACGCTCTCTTGACTTTTGGGAACACCGAGACATTTATGTTTTTTTGTCAAAGACTTAATAGTCGAGAGAAGCAGAGAAATGCCGTCATCCTTGGGGTTCGGAGATATCCAAGTTTGAATGTCATCAAGCCAAGTTCTTCTCATGCCTGATTCACCGATGGTGGGGATAATAGCTTTAGGTTTTTCGTTACTCGGAATTAATACATACCATGGGCGTGTTGGGCTTTGAAAAAATTGCGTCTTGAAGCCTGTGTAGTATTCGATGTCAGCTTGTGTTGTCAATAGAATGGCATCCATCCTTGATTCGTACATAAGTTTCTGGATGTTATCAAGTCGATTCTCATATTCAGAAACCTCAAAACCTCTTTTTGGTGAATTGATCATCCTTTCTCCATAATGATTAAGAACCTTTCAGAACTTCTGTTGCCGATCTGCCTACCATCTTTTCATACATTTTCTCATCTGTATCACCCTCTGTGCCAAAAACTAGAATACGTGAATTCTCATCTAGTTTTAAAGCCTCTTTGAGATAACTGTCATGACTGGCAATCAGAAAACCTGCTAATCCGGCGACAGCGGACTCCCCGGCAACAATTGGTCTTTTACTATTTGCAAGTAGCTGCATCGTTTTAGAAATTGAGTCATCTTTTATAGTTATAAAGTGGGGAACATAGCTCTCAAGAATAGACCATGCTAATAGCGAAACTTCTCCACACGCAAGACCTGCCATAACTGTATCCAATTCTCCATGGACTACTGTAGGTTCTCCATTAACTGCACTTTGGAATAGGCAGTCTGCATTTGCTGGCTCTACAACAACAAAGATCGGTGGACAATCGAGACTTTCAACTAAGAATGATACCGCTGCTGCTGGAAACCCTCCAACACCGCCCTGTAAAAAGACATGAGTTGGTGTTCCATTCATTTGTTTCATCGTCTCATCTACCATTACAGTGTATCCCTGCATAACGTCTTTTGGAATATCTGTATAGCCTTCATAAGAGGTATCGGATACGACATAGTAACTATTCTCTGCAGCGACCTCAGCTGCTATTCGAACTGAATCGTCATAATTGCCTTGAATTCTATTAACTTTCGCTCCATAGTTTGAAATCGCTTCTTCTCGACCTGTACTTACATTGTGATGGATATAAATCTCACAGTTGCAACCAAATTTTTGAGCGCCCCAAGCAACAGATCTGCCATGGTTTCCGTCAGTAGCACAGCAAACAGTGATCTTTGAAGTGAACTCTATATATGTTCTTGCAATTAAGTCAAAGGAGTTTGCCGTGATACCTATTTCCCTTAATTTATTAATTAAAAGATTTGCTACCGCATAAGCACCGCCAAGTGCCTTAAAACTTTTAAGCGAAAAACGATAACTTTCATCTTTGTATGCAATTGAAGCAACACCGGACTCTTTAGCCAAGTCAGGTAAAAAATGTAAAGGAGTCGGCCGATAATCATCCCATGAACATATTTCTTTGCTTGCTCTTTTGAAGCCATCAAGACTCAGAATATGTTGATGTTTATATGGAGCCCCAATTTTAAGTTTTTTGTTTTGAAAATGACTTTTTGAGACTAATAATTTTTTGTGTTCGTTGACCATTGATTTTAAATTTTTAATGTTTTATTATCCTAGAGAACTGATTTATACATCAGAATTTGTATTTTGTCTCAACTGTCGTCTTTCGATTGTAGTTGAAGCAATACCGACCAATACTATTCCAATATACTGCATAAGTGTAATCGAGTCAGTATATGCAATATATCCAATAATGAGCACAATAAGTGGTTCTGAATAACCAATATTGGCTGTTCTAGTTGGACCATATTCTCTGATTGCTGTGTAATAGAAAAACATGCCAATTGAAAAAAAGATGCCAGCAAGTAGACACCATAAGGCTGCATCAGTGAACAGCAGAAACGAACCACCCTCATTCAAAAAAAGAACCATGAATGTTAAGGCTGGTAATAAAGTGGTGTATTTGACTATTTCCCAGTTTTTCATGCTACTGACTTTGGGAGTAAAGTGTAATATTATTGCCAGAGTGGTTGCCGATAAAAAAGCAAGCCCTAAGCCAATAATAAGTGATTGTATTCCATTCGCACCTTGAGAAAGTGCTGCTATACCAACAATTGCCATAACAAACATCGAAATAGTAGTTAAGTCGGGCACTTTACTCTTGGAAAAACAATACATCAAATAAGTAATTAGGGGGTACGTATAGAGAACAACGCTTGCAAGACCAACTGGCATATAATTTACCGCTTCTACAAAGAGCCAAGACTGAATTCCATGAAGTAAAGCTAACAAAAGCAACCAATAACCAAGTCCTTGCTGTTTTATTTGAGCAAAAGAAAACAGACTTTTTGTCATTAATAAGGAGACAATAAAAGTTGTACTAAAACGAAAAAACAAAAAGAGGAAGGCGCCAATTCCTAATGAATAAATAAAAGGCACCATGCTAACATTTAAAGCATAGAAAAAAGAAGACAAAAGAGCAAACCTAACAGCAAACATCCTAACCCCACTTAAGATAGAACTCTTATCACATTTTTAATTAAAATAAACCAACGCTGAGAACAGTCAAATTTTATAAGATAAATAAAAACATGATTTAGTTCATTTCAACCCTGAATGTCTATTTTTTTTTACCTAAAATTAGACCTTTAGCGTAACATTGCACCAGCATTTTAAATGATTAGGAGAAAAGATGGAGTTTGATGCAAATTTGACGGCACCTGCACTTGGAGCTTTTGGGCTATTGGTAGTAGCTTTTATATATCAATGGATAAAGAAACAATCTGGTGGTAGCGGTGCTGTTCAAAAAATTGGTCAACAAATCCATATTGGCGCTATTGTTTTTATGAAGCGTGAGTACAAAATGCTAAGTATATTTGCATTAGTCTTATTGGTGCTACTTTACATTTTTCTTGGCCCAGCAAGTGCACTTTGCTTTGTTGTTGGTGCTGTTGCCTCTGCTACAGCAGGTTATATTGGAATGAATACGGCAACTATTGCAAATGTTAGGACAACACAAGCAGCTCATGATGAAGGTAGTTCTGCAGCGCTAACTGTTGCCTTCTTTGGTGGTTCAGTTATGGGACTTTCAGTTGCTGCACTTGGTCTATTAGGTTTAGGAGGACTATACTACTTTTTCGGTGAAACGCATTCAGAAGCCCTTCATGGCTTCGCAATGGGTGCCTCAGTTGTTGCATTATTTTCCCGTGTCGGTGGCGGTATTTTTACGAAGAGTGCTGATGTGGGTGCAGATTTGGTTGGAAAACTAGAGGCCGGCATTCCTGAAGACGATCCTCGTAATCCTGGCGTTATTGCAGATAATGTCGGAGATAATGTTGGTGACATTGCTGGAATGGGCTCTGATATTTTTGAATCCTACTGTGGCTCTATGATTGCAACAATCGCCATCGCTTCAACTCTCTCTGCGGTAGCTCTTGACAAGCTTGGAAATCAATCAGAACTCATGTTTTTGCCACTAGCACTTGCATCTTTAGGTTTGGTTTGCTCAGTTATTGGTGTCTTATTTGTTAAGATGTCATCGAATAAATCACCAGAGTCAGCTCTCAGAATGGGCACAATTGGTTCAGCACTTTTATTTATTATTACTTCCTACTTCCTTATCAATCAGCTAGAAGTATCTAATTCTATATGGGCAGCTGTTCTTATGGGAAGTATTGGCGGAATCACTATTGGTCTTGTTACTGAGTATTATACAGCCGGAAAACCAATTAAAGATATTGCAGAATCTGGTGAAACTGGCGCTGCCACAGTGATGATTAAAGGTCTTGCTGTTGGCATGCAGTCAGTTGTTATTCCTATCTTAATGATTTGTTTGATTATTTACGTTGCAAACTTTTTTGTTGGTCTATATGGGGTTGGTATTGCCGCTATCGGTATGCTTGCAACTGTAGGTATGACTATGGCAATTGATGCATACGGACCAATAGCAGACAATGCTGGAGGAATAGCTGAGATGTCAGGTTTAGGTGAAGATACGCGCAAAATTACGGACTCTTTAGATGAATTAGGTAACACAACTGCTGCAATTGGTAAAGGTTTTGCGATTGGTGCCGCTGCACTGGCTGCTCTTGCGATCATTACTGCTTATGTTGAAACTGTGAGTGTTAATCTTGAAAGTTTTGTGCTCAACCTAAATAGCGCAGAAGTTTTAGTTGGTCTATTCATTGGTGGCACTATTCCATTTCTAATCTCTTCTATTACAATGACAGCTGTTGGAGATGCAGCCTTTGAAATGATCAATGAGATTAGAAGGCAATTCCGTGAAATCAATGGATTACTTGAAGGAAAAGCCGAGCCTGATACAGCAAAATGTGTTGATATTGCTACAACTGCAGCTCTCAAAAAAATGATTCTTCCAGGCATTATCGCAGTTTCTGCACCCGTCTTGGTGGGCTTTTTAATTAGTCCAGAGGCGCTAGGAGGAATGCTTGGAGGTGCATTACTTGGATGTGTACTAATGGCGCTTATGATGGCGAACGCTGGTGGTGCTTGGGATAACGCCAAAAAGCATGTAGAGAAAGGTAATTTTGGCGGTAAAGGCACGGATGCTCACGCTGCGACCGTTGTTGGCGATACTGTTGGTGATCCTTTCAAAGATACCTCTGGCCCATCTATGAACATCCTCATCAATGTTATGGCAATAGTAAGTCTGGTTATTGCACCTTTATTGTAACAATAAATTGAATCAACCCTATCTCTAAGGCAGAGTTTATAAATTCATCTTAAATTGTCTTAAAAATAAGAACTGATTAATTACGCCAAAAGGCTTTGTGAAATAGGGCAATAATAGTCAAAACTTCTAATCGCCCAATCAACATTGAAAAACTCAAAACCCATTTAGCAGGGTCACTCAATAATCCATAGTTTTCAGCAATCAGACCTAAACCTGGACCAAGATTATTCATCGTAGCTGCGGTGGCAGAATAAGCACTGACTTGGTCCAATCCAATAAACATTAGCAACATTAGGATAATTACGAAAGAAATAGCATAGAGTGAAAAGAATCCCAGCACAGAGATAATTGTCTTATCAGTAAGGCTGGTTTGATTCAACTTAACGCTGACCTGTGCACTAGGACGAATAAACTTTTTTATCTCTTTCATAGCCAATCTAAACATGACCAATATCCGCACAACCTTAATACCACCACCAGTTGAACCTACGCAAGCACCTACAAAACTGACCATGATAAGAAATACAGGTATAGCGGCAGGCCATCCACTAAATTTTTGTGAAACAAACCCAGTCGTTGTGGCTATTGATATGGTTTGGAATAAGCTATGTCTTATGGTTTCACTGGAAGAATCATACTCTGAATGAATGCTGAGAAATATTAAAACAACTATCGCGGTAATCACTAAAATAAGTGCATAGGTTTTAAATTCAGAATCTCTCAAATAGTTCATTACAGAGCGGTTATTCCAAGCCACAAAGTGAAGCGAAAAATTAATACCAGCTAAAAACATAAAGAACATTGCAACCACTTCAATAGACAAAGAGTTGAAATAGCCAATTGAACCGTCATGTGTTGAAAATCCACCAATTGCAACCGTTGAAAAACTATGACCTATAGCATCAAATAGCGTCATCCCCGATAAAAAATATCCTATCGCGCAAAGGACAGTCAGAGAGACATATATCTTCCAAAGTGCAATCGCGGTATTCCTTAACTTGGGAGTCAGCCTGTCCTTTGATATACCACTCGATTCAGCATGATAGAGCTCCATGCCTCCAACACCGAGAAGTGGAAGAATTGCAACTGCAAGAACAATAATGCCCATTCCACCTAACCATTGAAGTTGTTGGCGATAAAACAGAATACTTTTGGGTAGCTCGTCTAGCTGACTTAAAACCGTAGCACCTGTGGTAGTCAAGCCCGACATAGATTCAAAAAATGCGCCTGCAAAAGTTAAGCTATTGATTGAATCGGTTAGAAGAAAGGGAAGAGTACCAAATAAAGACAAGACCAACCAAAAACTGACAACAATTAGCACACCGTCTCTGAGATGAAAATCTTTTTTGATATATCTATAAGGCCACCACAAAGAAATACCTCCAATAAAGGTCACTACAAAAGAAATTACAAAAGAGAGAGACTCTCCCTCAGCATATATGAAATCGATCAGTATCGGTGGAATTTGAGCTAGGCTGAAAACCATAAGCAACAAACCAATGGTTTTAGAAACAATACTTAATTGCATTTTAGGATTGCCTTTTAATTATAGTGTTTGGTTTTCGATTACACATTCTCTGAGAATAGGGCTTCAACCTGGTGAATCTTTCCGACATCCGTCAACATCATAAGAACGTGATCACCCTGCTCGATCACCAATTTTTTAGAGCCCATCAAAAGTTCATTATCTCTAACAATAGCTCCTACTACTACCCCTTCTGGTAAAGATAAATCTTTAATCATTGATCCAACTACTTTTGAGTTGTTTTTATCTCCATGAACGACAACTTCTATGGCTTCAGCTTCGCCATGCTGTAGTGAGTGTACCTTCATCGTATCTCCTTTCCTAATATGTGACAAAATACCGCTTACCGTTATTTGGTCAGGAGAAACAATAATATCCACATCGTCACTTTGCTCTGCCAATGAAGCATAAACATCACGCTTTACTAAAGCAATTGTTTTATGAGCTCCTAGGCGTTTAGCTAAGATAGAGACAATGACATTTACTTCATCTGAATCGGTTAATGCTAAAAACAAATCAGTATTCTCAATCCCTTCTTCTAGTAGTAGATCCTCATCAGAAGCATTGCCTTGTAAAACCAAAGCATGATTTAGTTCTTCAGCCAAAGCCATAGCCCTATCTTCATTCAATTCAATAATACGAATATTATGAGTATCCTCAAGTAGTTTTGCGACTTTGAGTCCAATGTTTCCACCTCCTGCAATGAAGATTTTTTGATATGTTTTTTCAGCACGCCTAAACTCTTTTAATGCCCTTGAAACGTGATCTTTCTTGGCAATAAAGTAAACATGGTCGCCCTCTCGAACCACAGTGTCACTCTTAGCAAGTATTGCTCTATCGTTTCTGTAAAGACTAACAATTCTCATTTTCACATCCGGAATATGATCATGTAGCTCTTTAATAGGACGGTTTACAATTGGAGTTCCAATATAAGCTCTCGTTTCTACTAACTGAACCAATCCATTTTCAAAATCAAAAACTTGAGCGGCACCAGGCTCTTCTACAATCCCTTTAATATAGTCAGTGATTAAAATTTCAGGGGTAATTAAAAAATCAATAGGCAGAGCTTCATTAGTAAATATCTCAGGTCGAAGCAAGTACTCTGTGGTTCTTATTCGTGCAATTTTTTTATCTACATGATATAAGGTGTGAGCCATTCTGCAAGCAACCATATTTCGCTCATCAGAGCCCATTACAGCAATAACCATATCCATGCCTTTAATGCCTGCTTTTTCTAAAACGCTTGGATAAGCACCATAACCGACAACTGTCTGGATATCTAGATGTCTCCGAAGGGAGTTAAGCTTATCTTCTACTTGATCAACTACAGTAATGTCATTGTCATCGTCTAAAGAGAGATACTTTGCAAGCGTTGAACCAACCTGGCCAGCACCTAAAATTAAAATCTTCATTTCTTGTCAATTCCTAAATCTTTAAGTTTTCGGTACAAAGTTGTTCTCTCTAATCCTGCCTTTTCAGCAACAGTAGCGATATTATTATCGTTTAATTCAAGGTGATGAAGTAAATATTGACGCTCGAAAAGATTTCGAGCCTCCTTGAGCTTAAGAGAAAAATCAATACCACTAACTTTTTGGTCTGATTCCTCTGGATCTTGACGAGTCATTATATTTCTTAAAATCGGTAAAAAGTCATGCAAAGGTTTCTTTAAAAAATCTACGGCACCAAGTTTCATTGCTCTAACAATATCACTAGGTTCAGCGTGGCCCGACATCATAACAATCGGTGTGTCAAATCCCTCTGAAATCCATTCATCTAGAAGCGAAATCCCGTCCTGACCAGGCATCCAGACATCCATTAAAACCAAATCAAAAGTATTTCCGGCTACAAAAACTTTTGCCTCACTGGCACTTCGAGCTAGGACGGTTTCATAGTTGACATCCTCTAAAACATCTTTAATGATTTCAGTGTTGTCTTTCTCATCATCAATAATTAATATTCTTCCAAAAGTAGTTTCTTCTGACATGTCAGCTCCTTTGCTGTGCCATTATACTGAATTCAATTGTCACTCTTGCGCCATGAGGTTCAATATTGCTGGCATAAATTTGACCATCGTGTTGTTCAATTATATTTTGTACAATTGCTAAGCCTAGCCCACCACCTTTTGATTTGGTAGTAATATAGGGTTCGAAAACCTGATCAAGAATATCCACAGGAAAACCAATACCATTATCGACAATTGTCAAACGTACGATGTTTTCATCCTTCACAAATTCTGATTTAATGGCAATATTAATTTCGGTTTCCTTATTCTTAGCTTCAATAGAATTTTTAATTAAATTGATCAATACACGTGAAATAGCATCTTTATCCAGTTGTAATTTTGGTAAATCGCCACTCAAGTCAAGATCAATTCTTACTCCAGCTTGATTGTCATATAAAGAGGCCGACTTGTTAATCAAAGCGTTGAGTGAGGTAGAGACCTTGTCAATTTCTTGTGTATTGGCATAATTGGCGAAGGCGCTTACCATGGAATCCATTGATGCCACTTGATCAATAATGGTCTTAGTAGTTTTATCAATAACAGCTGAATCTTTAGAATCCAACTTATCTATAAACAAATTACGAAGTCTCTGTGCAGAAAGCAATATTGGAGTCAGAGGGTTCTTGATCTCATGAGCCATTCTGACTGCCACCTCTCCCCAGGCAGCTTTTTTCTGCGCACGATTTAGCTTTGATATGTCATTAATAATAATAACGTAACCCAGATTTTTATTCTCAACATCAAGAGTTGCTCCTTGATAATAAATTAGACGGTACCTATCTTTTAACATTAATTCAATTTCACCATCCCATTCATCCAATTCTTGATCAATTTTTTCCTCAACCAACGAAAAAAGAGGTTCTAGATATTTATATTTTTGGGTAATACTGTCATATGACTGTCCTACAAAACTACTTTCGTCGCTAATTTGCAACATCTTGCCAATCACAGGATTGATGAGTTGTATCGTCTTATCTCGGTTCAAGGCGATCACACCATATGCGTACTTCAGAATGGTTTCTAGATACAAGTTATGAGTATCCAAACCCTCTCTGGACAATTTTATTCGCTTACTCATCTCGTTGAAATGTTCAATCAAGTCATGCATATCTTTACTTCTTGGATCTTGTTGAATCTGGACATCATAGTTACCTGAGGAAATTTCTCGTGTTGCTATTGATAGATTGTGCATAGGGCGCATTAAATGATCAATCATTCTTAGGACAACCAATAATGCACTTAAAACGGCTAATAAGATTGTTGAAGAAAAATCAATCATAAAGCGGGTTTGGATAATCGATGAATTAAGTGTTAATTCTGCTTCCTTAGCCGCATCTCTAAATCGCGTCATTCTTGAAGTCAAGCTATCAATACTAATATCTGAGCTAAAGTGAGTAATCAGGGTAAATTCATCGGTTGACGCGGTGTAGCCATCAGTTGAACATACTAATCCACTCTTACTTTGTGCAACTAAATTCATTAAGGCGTCATAAAGCCTTAGTTCACATGCCCAGGAATCTTGAACTAGGAGGTTCAGTACTATCTGCATTTTTTCAGTGGACGCACGTGGAGCATCAAAATAATTCACTAATTTACCTATATTTCGGGTGCGGTCTTCATAATACTTAATAGCAATGCTGTTTGTATTGCGGTAGAGTTCATCGACTTCACCACCCACCTTTAGATTAAATTCATCAAACTGACCCTCAGCTATTTTTAAGTTGTCTCGGATTGACTCAAATGAAAAAAGATAGAATGAAAGCACTGGAACCAAAACCAATACAGGAACGATCTTAATGAATGACCAGGTAAATCTTGAGCCTATAACACCTTCATCGGTATTTTGCTTTAATTTTTTCATTGAAAGAATGATGTAGTAAATTGCGATTAAACTCATAACGACGTTAAAACCAACCAATACTAGATACCACTTATCAATCAAACCTGGATTGAGGCCAAGATAAAACATTGCGAAAAAAGAGATTAAAAAAATCACAATCCAGAACAAAGCGCGAGGCGATTCTTTCAACGAAAAGGCTTGATCTAACAACATAAATTACATTTATACAACTTTAAATAGGCTTGATTATCTCATAAATGAATTATTGCTAACGCGAGTTGTTGATAAAATACAACAATTGACCATATTTGCAGACCTTGATACAATCAAAACCACAATTAGAGCAACATCTCAAAACTATTAAAAGTGACTATCGTCTCAGTATTGATACGGAATTTATACGCGTTAATACCTACTATCCAGAGCTTTGCCTAATACAAATTGCAACCACCCACTCCGTAGAATGTATTGACGTCATCTCAATTGAAGATTTGGAGCCATTATTCGAAAAACTCTATCACAGTAAAACCGAGTGGATTGTCCATTCAGCTAGACAAGACATTGAATGCCTCTACCATTTATCAAAACGTCTACCAGTTTCACTATTTGATACTCAGATTGCCGCTTCATTAATGAACTATCCACTTCAAATTTCTTACCAAGCATTGACAGAAATTTTGCAAAACGTTCAGCTAGACAAAAGTTTTACTCGATTTGACTGGACAAAAAGGCCTCTCCCAGAGAATGCTTTGGAATACGCCTTGGATGATGTCAGATATTTACTACCTAATTTTAAAAAACTCAAACATGAGCTAACCATTAGTAAAAAAATACAATGGCTGGATGAAGAAACGAGATTTCTTCTTGATCAAGAACTTTATGAACCTAGTATCGAACAAATTTGTAATAAAACTAAAGGACTCCCAAAACTAGGAAAGAAATTTCAAGAGAAAGCAATTAAACTTGCGGCTTGGCGAGAGAATAATGCACAACAAAAAAATAAGCCTCGAAAATGGATAATGTCTGATCAGAAATTGCTAGACTATGCTTGTGGTGAAAGTAAGCTCTCAATACACTCACAAAAACTTTTTGATAATTTTGTTAAAGAGTCATCTGAGACTTTCAATGTATCTGAATTGTTAACACCACAAAAGCCATTAACTAGTTCTGAAAGAAGAAGAAAAAATGAGCTTCAAAGAGTTATTAATAGTTTAGGAGAAGCTTATAATCTTCCACCTGAAGTTATAAGCAATAAGAAATCTTTAATAAAATTCATAAGGGGAGACTTAAATGCACCTTTATGCAGTGGCTGGAGAGCAAAACTATTCAATAAGGAAAAATTAAGTGCAAAATAATTTTAGAATTATTTCAGGAGATTTCCGAGGTAGAAAGTTTTATTTTCCTGGAGTAAAGGGGTTGCGACCAACCTCTGGAAAGATTCGTGAAACACTTTTTAATTGGCTACAATTTGATATTCTTAACAAAACTGTCCTCGATCCATTTGCAGGGAGTGGCTCACTGAGTCTGGAAGCAATATCGAGAGGCGCTAAAGAAGTTTATTTAATTGAAAAGGATAGAAAAATATTTAATAATCTCAAGTCCAACTTTAACTTCTTAGATAGAGACCAATACATAATAATTAATGAAGACGCTATGATTCATCTTGATAAATTATGTAAGAAGTCTTTTGACTTGGTTTTTTTGGACCCCCCTTTTGCAAAAAATCTGTTAATAAAAACATTAGAGAAGCTTTCAGCTAACAATTACATCAATAGTCAAAGTCAAATCTATATAGAATCTGAATATAGGCTAACCGAAGAAAATTTAATCTCACTCATCAATTATGACTTTAAAATTAAAAAACAGAAAAAATCGGGCAATGTTCATTATTGTCTGATAAGCTTGAGTGTATTATGAAAACAATTGCCATTTATCCAGGTTCTTTCGATCCAATAACTAACGGTCATATAGATTTAATCTATCGGGCATGTAGACTATTTGACGAAGTTATCATTGCCATTACCCAAAATGCTAACAAGAAAAGCTTGCTATCCATCGACCAAAGGATTGAGGCAGTCGAAACTTCAATCACATCAACAAGCAATGTACAGGTACTGGGTTTCAATTCCTTGCTGGTCGACTTTGCGAGAGAGCACAATGCGCAAATCATTATCAGAGGATTAAGGGCTGTTTCTGACTTTGAATATGAGTTCCAACTGAGCGGCATGAACAAACGACTCAATCCCAGAATTGAAACTCTTTTTATGACACCATCTGAAGAATTTGCAAACATTTCTTCATCATTGGTAAGAGAAATCCTATCTCTAGGTGGTGATATAAGTTCTTTCGTACCTGCACCTGTTGAAACAATACTTCGTAGAATATCTACAAAATAATTCCATTTAAGCCTTGAAATAAGATTTTATACCCCTACATAGGGGTTATATCAAATACAAGGAGTATATAAACAATGGCAAAAATTATTGGAATTGACTTAGGCACAACAAATTCGTGTGTCGCTGTTATGGATGGCGGTACCGTCAAAATTATTGAAAACTCAGAAGGTAACCGTACAACCCCATCCATCATCGCTTATCCAAAAGATTCTGATGAAATTTTGGTGGGTCAGCCTGCAAAACGACAAGCTGTAACTAATCCTGAAAATACCCTTTACGCTATCAAAAGATTGATAGGTCGACGCTTTGAAGAAGATGAGGTACAAAAAGATATCGACTTGGTTCCATACAAAATTATTAAAGCAAAAAACGGTGATGCTTGGGTTGAAGTCAAAGGTAAAAAAATGGCAGCACCTGAAATTTCTGCACGTGTGATTCAAAAAATGAAACAGACTGCAGAAGATTACTTAGGTACCGAAGTTAAAGAAGCTGTAATTACAGTTCCAGCTTACTTTAATGATTCACAACGCCAGGCTACAAAGGACGCTGGAAAAATTGCCGGTCTAGATGTTAAGCGCATTATCAATGAGCCAACAGCTGCCGCACTAGCTTATGGCGTAGACAAAACAACAGGTGATAAAAAAGTTGCGGTCTATGACTTGGGTGGTGGAACATTTGATGTATCTATTATTGAAATGGAAGATATTGATGGTGAAAAACACTTTGAGGTTCTATCCACTAATGGTGATACATTCCTAGGAGGTGAGGATTTTGACCAACGCATTATTAACCACTTAGTCGCGGAATTTAAGAAGGACCAAGGACTTGATCTTTCAAATGATTCTATGGCATTACAACGACTAAAAGAGGCTGCAGAAAAGGCTAAAATTGAGCTGTCTTCATCAGAACAAACTGAAGTAAGCTTGCCTTATATTACAGCAGATGCTTCTGGTCCAAAACATCTTAATATTAAAATCACCCGAGCAAAATTGGAATCATTGGTTGCTGACTTATTGAAACGATCAATTGAGCCTTGCAAGATAGCTCTGAAAGACGCAGGATTGTCAAGCGGTGATGTAGATGAAGTGCTTCTCGTTGGTGGCCAAACTAGAATGCCAAAAGTACAAAAAATGGTACAAGACTTTTTTGGTAAAGAGCCTAAGAAAGACCTAAACCCTGATGAAGCAGTGGCTATGGGAGCGGCTATTCAGGCTGGTGTCTTGGGTGGTGATGTTAAAGATGTTTTGCTTCTCGATGTGACTCCGCTTTCTCTTGGTATTGAAACCTTGGGAGGTGTTATGACTAAACTGATTGAAAAAAATACAACGATACCAACTCATCAATCTCAAGTATTTTCAACTGCCGCAGATAATCAGTCAGCGGTAACCGTTCATGTTCTTCAAGGTGAGCGTGAAGTTGCAAGCGCTAATAAATCTCTTGGGCAATTTAATCTAGAAGGGATTGCTCCTGCACCAAAAGGTCAGCCACAAATTGATGTAACGCTTGATCTCGATTCGGATGGCATTTTGCATGTTTCTGCTAAAGATAAGAACACCGGCAAAGAGCAATCAATCACAATCAAATCTTCAAGTGGTCTTTCAGATGAAGAAGTTGAAAAAATGATTAAAGATGCTGAGTCCCATGCAGAGGAA
>CAXDLF010000004.1:0-65569 GCA_963989885.1 uncultured Gammaproteobacteria bacterium | reverse complement strand
TTTCAAGCAGAAGACGGCATACGAGATCAGCCTCGGTCTCGTGGGCTCGGAGATGTGTATAAGAGACAGTTGTAATAGTGCAAAAAAACATAAAGTGACTGTTGTTTGTAATATTAATGAGAGAGATTTTGAGAATAGTCAGACAACGATATACAACACAAAGGTAATTATTGGTGGCAAAGGCGAAATATTGAATCGGCATAGGAAATTAATGCCTACTAATCCCGAAAGAATGGTGCATGGATTTGGAGATGCATCAGGATTAAAAGTTGTTGATACTTCTTGTGGAAAAATAGGAGGTCTTATTTGTTGGGAAAATTATATGCCTTTAGCAAGATATTCCCTTTATGCCCAAGGTGTTGAAATTTATATTGCACCGACCTGGGACAATGGAGACACCTGGATTTCTTCTATGCGACATATTGCAAAAGAGGGTGCTTGTTGGGTTTTAGGAAGTGGTAGCGCAATCAAGGCGAGTGATATCCCAGATAATTTTCCTGGAAAAGACATTCTTTACCCAGATCCTGATGAGTGGGTTAATGTTGGAGACTCTGTAGTGGTTGCTCCAGGCGGAGAATTAGTTGCAGGACCTATGCATAAAGAACAAGGAATACTTTATGCTGATATTGATGTCAACAAATCATCTGCTGCCCACAGAAAATTAGATGTTGCAGGTCATTATGCACGTCCAGATATATTTAAATTACATGTCAATACTTCACCTCAAAGCCCATTTAAGCTGGATTGAAAAGCGTTAAAAAGCTTTTGTGGTTGGGCTAAATATCTAAAAAAGATAATACAAACTTAAAAAAATAATATAAACTTCTTTATATCCTCATTTCTTTATGAAGGATTTATTTTTTTATAATTAAGGAGAAATATATGAACTATTTGCCAAAATCATTGGCTATGGGCTTCGTGTTGGCGACCTTTGCAGCATCATCAGTGCTTGCAGCGGGAACGCACCCGGTTACGGGCGAAGCATTGGCCGATGATCAAACATTTACATACAGTTTGTTGGATGAGTTCACTACAGCAGATCCTCAAATGGTCGAAGATGTTTCAGGATCTTATTTTGTTCGTGACCTTTTTGAAGGTTTGATGAACCAGGACGCTGATGGTAATTTAATACCAGGTGTTGCTACTGGCTATACAACCAATGAGGCTAAAGATGTCTATACATTTACACTTCGAGATAATGCGAGATGGTCTGACGGTAATCAAGTTACTGCCCACGACTTTGTTTATGCGTGGCGTCGCTTAGCTGACCCTGCAACTGCCTCACCTTATTCTTGGTTTGCTGACATTATGGCGCTCGAGAATGTTGGTGCGGTTATGTCAGGTGAATCACCGCCAGAAGCTTTAGGAGTTAGAGCGCTTGACAATCATACATTAGAAGTTAGATTGACAGCTTCGTTGCCGTATTTTGCTGCAATGACAACTCATGCCTCTACATTTCCAAGTCCTCAGTGGACAGTGAGAACGTTTGGTGATGCATGGACTAAGCCAGGAAATATAGTTGGTAATGGTGCTTATGTTCTGACTGAACATATTCCAAACGAAACTGCGACTCGTGAACGCAATACAATGTATTGGAACAATGATGCTACCATTATTGATAAAGTCGTAACACTAGTCATCAATGATGAGAATACTGATTTTACGCGTTGGGAAGCTGGAGAGACAGACAAGGGAGCAGTTCCATCTGGACAGTATCCACGATTAAAGGCTGAATATCCAGACGAGGCTATTTCATTCCCTAGATTGTGTACATACTACATGACATTTAACTTGTCACCTAGTGGACCAGAAGCATTTAAAGATGTTCGCGTTCGTCAGGCTTTATCATATGCACTTGATCGTTCAGTGATCACTGACAAGATACTTCAAGGTGGACAGATCCAAGCATTCACCTTTACACCTGGCGCGACCGCAGGATTCGAAGTACCGGAAGTTGCATTTGGACAGATGTCTCAGGATCAGCGAAATACTAATGCTAAATTGTTAATGTCAGCGGCTGGTTATGGACCTGATAATCCACTGAAGTTTGAGTATATTTACAACACTTCAGAAGGCCACAAAAAGATAGCAATTGCATCACAACAAATGTGGAAAGAGACTTTGGGTGCTGAAGTTACACTTGCTAATCAAGAGTGGAAAACATTCTTACAGACTAGAGGTGGCCAAAACTTTGATGTTGCTCGAGGTGGTTGGTGTGGTGACTATAACGAGGCGTCCACATTCCTTGACCTGATGACAACACCTTCAGGTTACAATGATGGTAAATTCAGCAACGCTGAGGTTGATGAATTAATGTTATCTGCTAGGACTATGTCTGATGCAACAAGTAACTACACACGTGTTGAAGAGATTATGGCAAACGAAATGCCTATAATCCCTGTATATCATTATACTGGTGTGTTTATGCTTAGAAAAAATGTTAAAGGCTGGCCTTTCAACAACGTTGAGCAGAATGTTTACTCACGTGATTTATATAAAGTTGCAGACTAGCATTTTGTAGTTAATGAAAACACCGCACTTAATGTGCGGTGTTTTTTTTTGTGCGGTACAATATTCGCAGATATATTTTTACCATCGATTTAGGATATGCTTAACTATATTATTAAAAGAATTGGGATTGCTATTCCGACACTACTAATTCTTATAGCAGTAACCTTTTATTTAATGCATGCCGCTCCAGGTGGTCCATTCACTTCAGAAAAACCTCTACCTCCACAGGTCCTTGCAAATATTGAAGCTAAATATGGACTAGATCAACCAATCTGGCGTCAAATGACAACCTATCTCTGGGGTATATTGACAGAGTTCGATTTTGGACCTTCATATAAATATCATAGCCGAACTGTTAATGAGATTATCGGTCAGGGCTTTCCAATCACCTTGAAATACGGTTTTTGGTCATTTGTTGTGGCTATAGGGGTAGGTATTTCACTCGGAGCAATTGCGGCAATCCGTAAAAACACTTGGGTTGATTACTTTGCCGTGGGGATTTCAATTGGCGCACAAGTATTACCAAATTTTGTCATGGCACCGCTACTGATTATAGTCTTTACGCTATGGCTTGGATGGTTGCCAGGTGGTGGTTGGCATGGTGGTGATTGGGAATACCTAGTAATGCCAGTTATTGCTCTATCAACTAGCTATATGGCCTCAATTGCAAGAATAACCCGTTCTTCGATGTTGGAAGTTTTGAACGCAAACTACATACGTACAGCTAGAGCAAAAGGGCTTCCAACAAAAACAATCTTTTTCCGTCATGTATTCAAACCATCATTGCTTCCAGTTATTTCATATCTAGGTCCGGCATTTGTTGGTCTTATTACGGGTTCAGTGCTTATTGATATCTTTTTTTCAACTGGTGGGATGGGTTATTTTTTCGTAAACGCTGCATTTAATCGTGATTATGCAGTAATGATGGGTATTACTATTTTGGTAGGTGCTCTGACCATTTTGTTTAGTTTAATTGTAGATCTTCTTTATGCCTGGATTGATCCAAAGATAAGATACTGAGAAATTTGAAATGATTGTAGCGAACAAAAACAAAATTATTAGTATGGCAAAAAATTTATCTGAAGATAAAACTACTTCAGGCCGTTCACTTTGGGCTGATGCCAGAACAAGATTTATTCGCAACAAAGCTGCAATTACAAGTCTTTTTATTTTGGCATTAATTGTCTTGTTCTCCTTTGTAGGGCCGTATTTTGCGGTATGGACATATGAACAAATTGATTGGAATACTATGGGTTCAGCAGCAACTCTAGGTATGCCTTCGATTGAAACTGGTCACTACTTTGGAACTGACGATCTGGGTCGTGATATCTATTCACGTGTTATTCAGGGTACTCAGATTTCTCTTATGGTTGGTGTTGTGGGTGCAACTATTGCTGTTGTGGTAGGCACACTTTATGGTGCAACCTCAGGTTATATAGGTGGGAGAACTGATCAAATCATGATGCGCATAGTTGACATATTGATGGCGATCCCATTTATGTTTGTTTTAATTCTATTATTGGTTGTTTTTGGTCGATCAATTGTCATGCTTTTTGTCGGTATTGGTCTTTTATCCTGGCTTGATATGAGTCGCATAGTTCGTGGTCAAACCCTAAACCTTAAGAACAAAGAGTTTATTGAGGCAGCTAAGGCAACTGGTGTAAGTGATTATAAAATTATTATGCGACATATTGTCCCCAACCTTTTAGGTATTGTCGCTGTATATGCAACGCTTCTGGTTCCAGGAATTATTATTGCAGAAAGTTTTATCTCTTTTCTAGGACTCGGTGTTCAGGAGCCAAAAACCAGTTGGGGGGCTTTGATTTCTGAAGGTGCAGGAACAATCAATTATGATACTGAGTGGCAATTACTTTTCCCGTTGGCATTCTTTATTGTTACTCTATTTTGTATCTATTTTATAGGTGATGGTCTCCGTGATGCCCTCGACCCAAAAGAAAGGTAACTACTAATGAGTTTTCTTGAGGTAAACAACTTAAACGTCGAATTCAATACAGCGGATGGAATCGTTCGTGCGGTTAATAATGTTAGTTTCTCTCTCGAAGAGGGAAAAATTTTAGCAATTGTTGGCGAATCTGGAAGTGGTAAAAGTCAGACGGTTTTTGCAATGATGGGTTTACTGGACCAAAATGGTCGTGCCACTGGAAGCGTAAAATTCGAAGATCAGGAAATTCTTAACCTTTCAATTTCAGAGCTGAATCTTATTCGTTCCGAAAAGATAGCAATGATTTTTCAGGATCCGATGACTAGCCTTAATCCATATATGAAAGTCTCTGAGCAGATGGCCGAAGTCTTAATACATCACAAAGGATTGTCAAAAACTGAGGCCATTAAGCAGTCGATTAGTATGCTAGACGCGGTTCAAATACCTGAAGCTAGAAACCTTATCAGAATGTATCCCCATGAATTTTCAGGAGGCATGAGACAGCGTGTAATGATTGCAATGTCTCTACTCTGCAACCCTAAATTGTTAATTGCTGACGAACCTACAACTGCTCTTGATGTCACAGTTCAAGCTCAAATAATGCATTTACTATCTGATATTCAAAGGGAGTTTGGAACCTCAATTATTTTAATCACTCATGATCTTGGCGTTGTTGCTGGTAACAGTGATAAGACTTTAGTTATGTATGGTGGGCAGGTAATGGAAATTGCTAAAACTGAGCTTATTTATGAAAGACCTACTCATCCTTACACTCAAGGATTGATAAGTGCAGTTCCTCGACTTGATGACAGTACCGATAAACTAAAAACGATACAAGGCAATCCCCCAGATGCGATGTTGGATCCTGTGGGTTGTCCATTTTCACCGCGCTGTAAATTTTCAAAAGACATTTGCTCTACTCAAGCTCCTGAGCTTCTTGAGGTAGGAGAAAGTAACCACTTTAGAGCCTGTCATGTAGCTTTTGAGGAATTATTATGAATCATGAAACTATGATGCAAGTTGAGAACCTAAAGGTGCATTTTGATGTTTCTAGTGAAGGAGATATGCCTTGGACAAAACGAAAAAGATTACAGGCAGTAAATGGAGTTTCATTTGAATTAAAATCAGGTGAAACTCTAGGCATAGTGGGTGAGTCTGGTTGTGGTAAATCGACTTTAGCGCGTGCGATTATTAGCATGGTTCCTGCTGAAACAGGAAGGGTTTTATGGTTCGGTAAAGACTTATTAGCACTTCAAAAAACAGAAATGAGAAAACACCGAAAAGAAATCCAAATGATCTTTCAAGATCCACTTGCAAGCCTTAATCCTCGAATGACAATTGGAGAGATTATTGCAGAACCTTTGAAAACACACTACCCTAAAACTTCAAAGGCTGATATTAAAGCAAAGGTTGAAGATGTAATGAATAAGGTTGGTTTGTTAGAAAACCTTATTAATCGTTATCCTCATGAATTTTCTGGTGGACAATGCCAACGTATTGGTATAGCGAGAGCTTTAATCTTAAAGCCTAAATTAATTATTTGTGATGAACCAGTTTCGGCGTTAGATGTTTCCATCCAAGCCCAGGTAATAAATCTACTAATGGACTTACAAAAAGAAATGGGCTTGACTCTAATATTTATCGCCCATGATTTAAGCATTGTGAAGCATATCAGCAATAAAATTATGGTTCTTTATATGGGTAATATGGTTGAACTTGCTAAAAGTGAAGATATATACAATCATCCTCGTCACCCTTACACGCAGGCACTGATTTCCGCAGTACCAATTCCAGATCCAAAAATAGAGAAAAACAAGGATTTAATTCTAATAGAAGGTGACTTACCATCACCAATAAACCCTCCATCTGGTTGTATTTTTCGTACCCGTTGCAAAAAAGCGCAGGATATTTGTTCTCAGGAAAAGCCTGAACTCAAAGAAGCAGCAAGTAGTCATGAAGTTGCCTGTCACTTTAATGATTAGCTATTTTAGAAAACGCATCAAAAATAAATGGCTACTCTTTATTCTGCCATTTATGTTTTTTCTTATAAAGGGACTCATATGGCTAGCCATATTTTATGGTTTATGGGATTTAATTAAGTCGGTCTTTTAAATTTAGCTGTACTATAAATTTTGCTAACAAAGATACTTAAAAAAAGTTAAAACTATTTGGTAGTTACCTGAGACAAAATCTCTTTCATATTCTTTTTATTGGTAAATATTTCCTCTTCTGTGAGGCCATCCATTTCATGAGGAAAGACCAACCAGTCATCTGTTTCATGAATATAGTAATCTGGAACCATATCAATAATATTTCTTTTGGGCTTATACCAAGGCATCGCCACACGAACATCATGAGGTATATTCTTTCTTGCTTTTTCATTTAGCGTATCTAGTATCGCTTTAATGCTTCTTCCTGAATCGAAAACATCATCAACCAAAAGCAGACTGTCTTCAGCATTCATGTTACTAATAAGATAGTCTATGCCGTGAACGCGCACCTCTTTTGATTGATTATTTAAGCCAATATATGAGGAAGTACGGATAGCAATGTGATCAGATTCATTACCCAGATAAGCCAGTATTTCTTGAATGGCAATGCCTACCGGAGTGCCGCCACGCCATACACCTACAATAAAATTTGGTCTAAAGCCACTATTATAGATATCTACACCGAGCTTAAATGAATCGAGCACTAATTCATCCGCTGTAATATATTTCTTTGTTATGGACATAATTCAATTCCGAATAATAATTACTTAATTATAAATTTAATTTGTTTTTTATTTTAGTCAATTGAGTATTCGTTAATTTGCTTAATCAAGTGAGCTTTTGTTTTATTATCAGCGAACGACGACTGAGCAGCCATACGAGAAATGTAAAGTAGTTGTTTTAAATCGAGATCAAAGTGTTCAGCTCCATTTTGATATTCTTTGCCTACACTCGTATTAAAAAATGGCGGATCGTCTGAGTTTAGACTAATACTAATACCCGCTTTAAGAATCTGTTTTAGAGGATGACTTTTCCAGTCTGGATACAAAGCCAAAGCCAAATTACTTCCTGGGCATATTTCTAAAGATATTTTACGATTTACCAAGGTTTTAATTAATTTACCGTCCTCAGAACTGCGAACACCGTGACCAATTCGACTTATCATTGGTAGGTGATTAATTGCATCCCATACACTTTCGGAGCCGCAAATTTCCCCCGCATGAACAGTGCAGGAATAACCAGCATCGACAGCGATTTGAAAAGCGGGAGTAAAATCTGATGCAACGTATTGAGATTCATCTCCACCCATACCAAAACCGACAACATAGGGGTGTGGCTCATCGACCATGAGTTGTGCAATTCTTACCGCCTGCTTTGGTCCTAGATGACGAACACAGGTGACGATAATACGTCCTATAATGCCAAATTCTCTTTCAGCATCATCAATCCCTTGAGCACAGCCTGACAGAACATCTTCATAACTCATACCCATTTCAGCGGCGTGATCCGGAGAAATAAATGTTTCAGCATAAATCGTTCCCTCAAGTGCACAGGATTTAAGGTAATCATAGGTAATGTCTCGATAATCTTCGCTGTAGAGTAGACAAGAACTTACCTCGTCATAAGCTTTCAAAAAAGTGACAAAGTCATCCCAGGCAAAGCCTCCTTGTGGACTAAATAAACCATCTCTCAGCTCTATATTATTGCGTTTTGCAATCTTTTTAACTAATGAAGGTTGGATAGTTCCCTCGAGATGACTATGGAGTTCAACCTTAGGTATTTGATGGATTTTTTGGTGAATTAATTGCATCTGTAACTATCAATTCTATACTAATTGACAGCTTTTGCCATATGGCAATGGATCTATCTCTAAATGATTCGCTATTGTTTGACCCATATCAGCAAAGCTAGATCTTTCGCCTAAGTTAATATTTTTCACTTGATTTCCATAAAATACTACGGGTACATGTTCACGAGTATGGTCACTACCTGGCCAAGTTGGGTCGCAACCATGATCGGCAGTAATAAGTACGAGGTCATCAGTACCCAATAGGCTCTCAATTTCAATTATACGTTTATCGAGTTGTTCCAGAGCCAAAGCATAGCCGGCTACATCACGTCGATGTCCAAACTTAGTATCGAAGTCTACTAAATTGACAAATATTAATCCTTCTTGAGCTAGCTTCATTTGTGATAATAATTGATCTATCAATTCCATATTGTCAGAACCTTTAACTGTATAACTAACGCCCTGATTGGAAAAAATATCAGAAATTTTTCCAACCGAAACAACCTGACCACCTGCAGCTTGAATAAAATCTAATAAAGTTGGGCCATTGGGAGGAGTAGTTAAGTCACGACGGTTAGCAGTACGCTCAAAATCATCACTACAAGTGCCAATAAACGGCCTTGCAATAACTCTCGTGATATCCAATGGGTCAACAAGACGCTTGGCTACTTTACATAGTTCATAAAGACGCTCCAAGCCAAAAGATTGCTCATGTGCGGCAATCTGAAAGACTGAATCAGCAGATGTGTAACAAATAGGATAACCAGTTTCCAAGTGCTCTTCACCATACTCTTTAATTACTTCTGTACCGGAAGCATGCTTGTTCGCTAAGGTTCCACCAATTTGACCTTGAGTTATGAGGTTCTTTAGTAGTGACGCAGGAAAGCAGTTTTCTTGATTTGGAAATGTTCCCCACTCAAAAGGAACCGGCAGGCCACAAATTTCCCAATGACCGCTTGGAGTATCTTTGCCGGCACTCACTTCACGAGCATAACCATAAGCGCCTTGAGGAACGACACTCGATACGGGTAAAGGTTTTCCACGACTAGAATTAGCTGCAGCTCCTAGACCCCACCTAAGTAAATTAGGTATGTTTAGAGGTCCTTGGCGATGACTATTGTCTGCATTACCGTCAGCGCAAGCTTCAGCAATATGACCTAGAGTGTCTGCACCCTTATCACCATATCGATGAGCATCAGCACTTGAACCTAAACCTAGGGAATCGAGTACCAAAATAATTGCTCGTTTCACGATTTTCTCTCTTTGTCAGATGAAAATATTTCATACACTAGAGGTGCTGCTTCAGGAAGGTTTTTGCTGAAATGTAAGGTTGCGGGTAATGTTTTTTGCAAATACTGGATTTGATCATCATTACGAACATGTGCATAAGCTAAAGGTTGTCCAGTATCGATCCATTGGCCGATATTCACGATATCGGTCAAGCCCACACCATGATCTATTGGGTCACTGGCTTTAATGCGTCCAGCCTTTAGGTGTATCATATTTAACCCAATAGCACGAACATCCATTTCAGTTATGTAGCCAGAAGATTCCGATAATATAGGGTTAATAATTGGCATTGGGACTAAGTAGTCAGCAGTTTTTTCTAACAAATCTACTGGACCTCCTAGCGCATAAATCATTTGTCCAAATACCTGTGCTGCCTGACCTGAAAATAAAGCCTCTTGGGATTTCGTTCTAGCAGCTACTAGTTCAGGTTCGATACCACTCAACTGTAACATTTGTGCAGCCAATTCGAGTGTTAGTTGCATTAAACGTTCATTAGCTTTTTTTGGTTCAATCAATAAATCAATACACTCTTGTACTTCTGTAGCATTACCAACGTTATAGCCTAATACTTGGTCCATATCCGTGATTAGGCAGCGAGTTGGAACACCCGCGCTGCTTGAGACATCTGCAATACTTCGTGATAACTCTTGAGCCATAGTGTAGTCTGCTGCAAAAGCTCCATTTCCAGTCTTGATATCCATTACCAAGGCATCAAGTCCAGAGGCAAGCTTTTTAGACAGTATAGATGCGGTAATTAAGTCTATAGACTCTACTGTAGCAGTCACATCTCTTGTGGCATAAAATCGCTGATCGGCTGGCGCTAATTTATCAGTTTGACCAATAATAGCGCAACCTACTTTCTGTACCAATGTTCTAAATTTGGTATTATCTGGAGCGCCATTGTAGCCTGGAATACTTTCTAACTTGTCCAAAGTTCCACCGGTATGACCCAAACCTCTTCCAGATATCATAGGAACGTAGCCACCACATGCTGCAACAATGGGAGCAAGCATCAAGCTCACTTTATCTCCCACCCCTCCAGTCGAATGCTTATCGACAACAGGGCCATCGAGGTCTAAGTCATGCCATTTAAGTGTTTCACCTGAATGCATCATGTGTTGCGTTAGACTGACACGCTCTTCCATGCTCATTCCACAGTGAAATACTGCCATGGCAAACGCTCCTAATTGAGCATCAGTAAGACTTTTATCACTAATACCTTGAACTAAAAAACCAATCTCTGAATGGCTTAGACTAAGTCCATCGCGTTTTTTACGGATCAGTTCTTGTGGTAGGAATTTTTCACTCATAAATCCAAAAGTTAGTCACCATATGGTGTCCAGATATTTTTTACTTCCGTGGCGTTACGCAGAAATTCTAAACCTTCGCCTTGCTGAAGCTCCAACCAATCCCGATCGCCTTCCTGATGAACCCATAAACGCTTTAAGTCAGCAGCACTAGTAGTCTCAACTTTGGCAATCGTTTTGTCGTCAGACCAACACCAAATTCCATCTACTTCAGCGTGACCGGCTAATTGCTCAGCTAATTCACTCTTGTTACCTGTTATTATATTTATCACACCAGGAGGAATATCTGAGGTTTCAATTGTTTGAACTAATTCCAATGCGACACTGGCATATCTCTGACTAGGAATCAAAACAACTCGGTTACCCATAGCTATGGCAGGTGCAATCAAAGATATTGTGCTTAACAAGGGTTTTTCTTCAGGAGCGATTTGTGCCAATACTCCAATGGCTTCAGGTAAAGCCATTGTTACACCACGATAAGGTGCGTTGTGAACAGCGCCATCATATTTATCTGACCATGCTGCATAGCTAAATAGTCGACTCAAGCTGGCATTAAATTCAGTTTTCGCCTCTTTTTTGGTGACTCCACACAAATCTTGTAAGCGCTTTATCCATTCAGACTCACGAAGTGCTAAGTTTTCAGCCAGAAAATAGATAATTTGAGCTCTGACATGGCCATTTTGAGTACTCCAAGAATTGGCCTTAATTGCCGCACTCACTGCATTTCGAATATCCTTGCGGTTTCCTGAGCCAACCAAACTTGCTAAACTACCATCGGCTCTGTATGTGGCAATACTATGGCCACCATCTGGCCTTACCTGTTTGCCGCCAATATAGAATTTCAAGGTGCGGTCAATAGCTTCATTGTTACTTGGTTGTTGCTTTGCGGTGATAGGTTTTAACTTTTTAGTAGGGGTTAGAGATTTTGGTTTTAGGTACTCATAAAGACCTTCCTTTCCGCCTTCACGACCAAATCCAGATTCTCTCACTCCGCCAAAACCGCAAGAAGCATCAAATTGATTGTGGCAATTAATCCAAATTACTCCAGCCTTGAGCTTTGGAGCGACATCCATAGCACGATTGATATTTTCACTCCAAACGCTTGCCGCTAAGCCGTAGCGACTATTATTAGCTAGAGCGACAGCCTCAGTTTGAGTTCGGAAAGTCATTGACACTAATACAGGCCCGAAAATTTCTTCTTGAGCTAAAGGATGACTTATATCGATCTCAGTAATAAGACTTGGCGGGTAAAAATTTCCTTCGGATTGGCCATCATAAGCTTGAAAAAGTTCACCACCTTGTTGAAGGCCATTTTGAACCATCTGATCAACTCTCTGGTATTGAGTTTGACTTACCAAGCTTCCTAAGTCAGTGGATTTATCTAGGGGTAAGCCCAAGCGTAATTTTTGAATACGTTTTTTGATTTTAGAGTGTAATTTATCTGCAACTTTTGCTTGTACTAATAATCTTGATCCAGCACAACATACCTCACCTTGATTAAACCAGATAGAGTCTACTAAGCCCTCAACTGCAGCATCTAAATCAGCATCTTCAAAAACCACGAAGGCAGATTTACCACCAAGCTCTAAAGTTAATTTCTTGCCTTGTCCTGCAGTAGTCTGTCTTATTGATCGACCTACCGCTGTTGATCCAGTAAAGGCGACCTTGTCAACTCCCTTGTGGGTAGCAAGAGAAGCACCTATTTCGCCAGCACCATTGACGATATTAACAACACCAGAAGGGACACCAGCTTGTTCACACAAATGAGCAAAGAACATAGCAGTGATAGGTGTTTGTTCAGCGGATTTAAATACGATCGTATTGCCCATTGCCATAGCAGGGGCGATCTTCCATGCCAACATTAATAAAGGGAAATTCCAGGGGACAATTTGTGCTGCTACTCCAATCGGTTCATAACTAGAAAGCTCTTGTTCTTGAAGTTGTGCCCAACCAGCATGGTGATAGAAATGTCGAATAGCTAAGGGTATGTCAATATCACGGCTTTCACGAATCGGTTTACCGTTATCTAGGGTCTCTAAGACTGCGGTTAAACGTGTATGTTTTTGCAATAAACGTGCCAAAGCGTAGAGTATTTTAGCCCTTCCATGCCCACCTAAAGCTTGCCATTTAGGTTGAGCTTTTCGGGCAGCGATAACAGCCGCATCTAACTGAGAAGTATTTGCTACTTCAATATGGGCCAGTAGTTCACCATTTGAAGGATTGTGACTAGCGATTAACTCTGCATTCTTCTGATTAACAAACTTGCCGTTAATAAATTGTCCAAATCGACGACCGTTTCCTTTAAGCCATTTTTGTGCTTCCGTACTACTTTCTAGAGCTTCGCTATAATCGAGTTCTTCAAAAGATTTTAATAATGTCATGAGTCAGTCCTATGTTAAAGGGTGTCGGTAAGAAGCTGAATAATAACCACTAGAGAAATGATCAAGTTGACGCTCAATATCTCCCAGTAAGCTGGATGCACCAAATCTAAATAAATCTGGCTCCAACCAGCGTCGTCCCAATTCTTCCTTAATCATGGTCATATAAACTAACGCTGTCTTGCTATCACTGATTCCACCTGCAGCTTTGAAACCAATACGGCAACCAGTCTCTTCATAAAAATTACGAATCATACGAGCCATCACCAAACTCACTGGCAAGGTCGCATTGACAGGTTCCTTTCCAGTAGACGTTTTGATAAAGTCAGCTCCGGCCATCATACAAACCATAGAAGCTTTTGCAATGTTACTAAGGTTTCCTAGCTCGCCGGTCGCCAAGATAGTTTTCATATGCGCTGTACCACACTTTTTACGGAAATCTTTAACTTCTTTGTAAAGAGCTTTCCAATTACCCTCTAAAACGTGACGGCGGCTTATCACTATATCAATCTCGTCTGCACCAGAAGAAACCGAATATTCAATTTCTTGCATCCTTAAGGCTAGGGGAGAGAGCCCTGCGGGAAAACCAGTAGATACGGCAGCTAATTTTATTTCTGTATCTTTTAGGGCTTTCTTTGCAGCAGCCAACATATCGTGATAAACACAAACTGCAGCTACACTTATTTCAAGAGATTCGACAGCTAAGCTTTTTTCTAGGTTGGTATTTAGGGGTTGTTTGGCTTTACTACAGAGACGTCGAACACGAGCTTCGGTATCATCACCGGACAACGTTGTCAGATCAATCAAGGTGATAGCTTTGAGCAACCATGCAGCCTGTTGTTGTTTTTTGATGCTACGGCGTACACCGTAATTCGCGCATCGACGCTCTATAGCACTTCGATTGATGGAAATATCTGCAATCTTGTCATTTCGAAATTCGACACCCAGATTGCGCTTATTAATAGAGAAATCCTCTAAATTTTTTCTTGGATAAGAAATAATTTTTTTACCCTCCTCGGCAAATTTTTTGTCAACAATAGAGTCTTTAGTATTTAGCTTGTTAGTCTTCATTTAAAAAATTATTGGTCTTTAAGGTATTCAATTAGTAAACACTCTACAGTATCTGCAGCCTGACTTGCAAAAGAAATCGTCTGTTCGTGACTAAGAGCTGTTTCGCTCATTCCTGCTGCGTAATTAGTAATCACTGAAAGGGCGCACAAAGATAGTCCTTGATGACGAGCGAGAATAACCTCAGGAACGGTCGACATACCAACAGCATCTGCACCCAAAATTTTAAGAGCCTGAATTTCTGCAGGGGTTTCGAATTGTGGGCCACTCATCCAGGCATAAATACCTTCATATAAATTAATATCATTAGCTTTGGCTGCAGAACGCATAACATCATTTAGATCATGATTGTAAGCTTCACTCATGTCTACAAAACGTTGATTACCTTGAGCGCCAAATAGAGGTGAAACACCGGTCATATTAATATGATCAGTTATCAGCATGACACTTCCAGGAGCGGCATCAGAATTCAAGCCTCCGGCAGCATTAGTGATGACTAAAGATTGGCAAGCCATTGCATTAAGGGTTTGAATAGCCACAGCCATTGTATCGGCCTTGCCTTTTTCATAATAGTGTGCTCGACCTTGCAGAATTGCAATATCGGTACCACTAACTTGACCTAACAATAGTTTGCCTGCATGGCCGCCAACACCAGCAATAGGAAAGCCTGGTAATTCATTAAAGTCAATACTGGCAACAACATTAACATGTTCACAAAATTGACCTAATCCAGAACCTAATATTAAGCCCACCTGGGGCTTAAAGTCTTTTGCAGACTTTCTAATAACTTTAATACAGTTTTGAACCTGGCTCATAACAAATGTTCTGGACCAAATGAATTGGGCAACAAGTCAGTAAGAAGTAAGCGCTGTTGTACGCCACTAGGGGAGCACAAGATAACTTGCGTATCGACATCAGAAAATTCTCGTATACGTTGACGACAGCCTCCACAGGGGCTACCGCCTTGATCATTTTGGCTCATAACATAAATCATTTTGATGTTCTTTTCCCCTGCCAGTACCATTGAGGTAATTGCAGCGGCTTCTGCACAATTTCCAAGTGGATAGCTAGCATTTTCCACGTTACAGCCACTATAAGTGTTACCATTTTTGGTCACTATCAATGCACCTACTGGATAGTTGGAGTAGGGCACATAAGCCTTATTCATGGCTTCTTTTGTTGCTGCAATATAGCTTGATTCACTCATATCTATAATTCCTTAATATATGGCTGTGCGGATGCCTTTGGAGGTATCGCCTTTCCAATAAAACCAGCCAACAAGATTACGGTTAATAGGTAAGGTATAGCTTCAATAAATTGTACTGGAACTTCACCGATAACAGGAAGAACAACACCTTGGAGTCTTAAAGCTAAGGCATCTAAGAAGCCGAATAAAAAACATGCGGCCAAAACCTTGTATGGGTGCCACTTTCCAAATATAAGTGCTGCCAAAGCAATAAATCCTTGACCAGCAGTCATTTCTTTAGTGAACTGTGCGTTGTGTGCGATTGCAATATAAGCACCACCAATACCACACAAAATTCCACCGATTAACAAAGCCTTATAGCGCAGTCCTTCAACAGACAGTCCAGCGGTATCTACAGCCTTGGGGTTTTCGCCCACAGCTCTTAATCGAAGCCCAAATCGAGTTCGAAAAACCACCCACCAAACTAGAGGGACTACAGCAAAAGCTAGATAAACTAAAACATTATGGCCACTAATTAATTCCCTATAAATAACCCCAAGAATAGGGATATGATCTATGATATTGACGCCGGGCAAGGTAATAGAAAGAAATCTATCATCGGATTGAAGTGTCGGTGTTATTCCACCTGTCTTAAACCAAGCTACAGTCAGAATCATTGTTAATCCTGAAGCTAAGATGTTAATTGCAACGCCGCTAACTATTTGATTTCCTTTGTAGGTGATTGAGGCAAAGCCATGAATCATAGCAAAGACACATGATGCAAAAATACCTGCAATTAGACCAATCCAAGGAGAGCCAAAGACAGTTGCTGCACTAGCAGCGATAAAAGCCGACATTAAAAGTTTACCCTCAAGACCAATATCGACTACTCCTGAGCGCTCAGCGAACAGACCCGCCATGGAGGCGAAAATAAGTGGTATACAGACTCTAAATGAGGCATCTAATGTCAATATAAGATTTAATAACAAGTCGTTCATTCTGATGCCTCGATTGGCGCTAGAAAGCGAATTAATACAGGCCTATATAAATATTCCAAGCCTCCACAAAACAATATAACTAGTCCCTGCATAACCACAACTATGTCTCTAGAAACGTTCTGTAGTTCAAAGTCTAATTCTGCTCCACCTTGATATAGTATGCCAAAAAGAATAGCCGCAATAATAATTCCAACAGGATGGTTTCGACCCATTAAGGCAACCGCAATTCCGCCAAAACCATAACCATAATTAAAATTCAAAAATAGACGATGCTGAACTCCCATAAGTTCATTGACTCCAACCAGTCCTGCCAATGCTCCTGAAATACACATCGTCACAACGATAATTTTTTTTGGGTTAATGCCACTATATACAGCAGCGTCGTTGCTTTTTCCGGTAGCTCGAATAGCAAAGCCCCAGCGCGTATGCCAAAGGAAAAACCAAACCAGGAGTGAGAAAAATAAAGCTACAAGAATGGATAAATTCAGTGGTGATTTTGCAATGTGATAGCCAAATCCAGCGAACACATCATGAACAAAAGGTAACCACACAACTTCAGGAAAGTTTCGACTTTCGGGTGACATTTGTCCTACCTCTCGAAGAACATGTACCAACATGTAGACCATTAAAGCTGAGGCAAGGAAATTAAACATAATCGTGGTGATAACAATATGACTGCCTCTATAAGCCTGCAAATAAGCTGGAATGATTGCCCATAGAGCGCCAAACAAAAGGCCACCTGATATCGCTAATGGTATAACCAGCCATGCACTCATAGCAGGGTCAATATATAAAGCGACTAAAGCTGTACCTAGACCTCCAACATAAGCCTGACCTTCACCCCCGATATTAAATAAGCCTGCATGAAAGGCAACAGCCACTGCCAAGCCCGTAAAAACAAAGTTTGTCGCGTAATAAAGTGTATATCCAAGACCTTCATCATAGCCAAGTGCACCATAGATCAAGATTTTTGTTGCCTTTATTGGATCAACACCAATAAAAAGAAAAACAATACCAGTAGCTAAAAAGGCAGTTAAAACATTAAACAGTGGCAATAATAAGCCATTTATCCATGCCAACCTTCTATCGCGAGTCATGTTTGCGCCTCTGTAGTCTCTTGGTCAGAAGGTAAGGCGTTAGCCATCATCATTCCGAGGGTGGCTTCATCGGCAGAAGCAGCATCTACGGTTCCAGTTATTTGGCCGTCACACATTACAATGATTCGGTCACTAATTGACATGATTTCCTCTAATTCCACTGAAATTAAAATAATCGCTTTACCAGTATCTCTCATCTCTATGATGCGCTTTCTGATAAATTCAATGGCTCCAATATCGACTCCACGGGTAGGTTGACCAATAATTAAAACTTGCGGGTTTCGCTCAAATTCTCTCGCTAAGATAAGTTTCTGTTGATTTCCACCTGAAAAGTTGGATGACTTTAAGTCTGGATCTATAGGGCGAACGTCAAAAGCCTCCATTATCGATTCACAATTAGCTTTAACTGATGATCTTTTTAGCCAAACACCTTGGTTAATTTCTTTGTCATTGTGGTAGCCTAAGAGTGCTGATTCGCTTGCTATAAAATCTGAAATGAGCCCCATTCTTTGTCGATCTTCAGGGACATGCGCTACGCCTAAATTTCGCAATTCTTGAGGATTAAGAGGATTTTTAGGGGAAATAGTTTCACCTAATATTTCAATACTGCCTTCTGATAATGGCAAAATTCCCGCCAGTGCTTTCAAAAGAGTACCTTGACCATTACCGGTAACCCCAGCGATTCCAAGAATTTCACCAGAACGTGCCTCAAAACTAACTCCTGAAACTCGCTTAATTCCTTGTTCGTTATGTATTTCAAGATTATTGGCAACTAGGAGCGGATTACCACTTTTGGCTTCAGTTCTAACAATATTTAGTAAAACTTTTCGACCAATCATCAGTTCTGCTAGTTCTTCTGGATTGGTTTCACTTGTTTGACGATTTGCTACCATTTTTCCTGCCCGCATGACAGATACATAATCCGTGATACTCATGATTTCACGAAGTTTATGAGTGATCAATATGATAGTAACACCTTGTTTCTTAAGTGCTTCAAATATCCGAAATAATTCATCCGACTCTTGAGGAGTCAATACACCTGTTGGTTCATCCAGTATTAAGACCTTTGCTCCCTTATAGAGTCCTTTTAGTATTTCAACTCGTTGCTGCATACCAACGGATAGTTCTTCTACTGCAACGTCTAATTCAACTTCTAATCCGTACTCTTTTGCAAGTCTTGTGAGTTCTATTCGAGCTTTCTCAAGACTTTCCGCAATTAATGCACCACCTTCAGTACCAAGTATGACATTTTCTAGAACAGTAAAATTCTCGACAAGCATAAAGTGCTGATGAACCATCCCTATACCTGCCTCTATTGATTGGCGTGAATTGGTGGATTTAAAGTCTTTATCAAAAACTTTTATTTGTCCTGAGTCTGCCTGATAGAAACCATACAAAATACTCATCAAGGTTGATTTACCGGCACCATTCTCTCCAACAATGCCATGAATCGTGCCTGTTTTGACGCTCAGGCTTACTTTGTCATTTGCATGTACTGCACCAAAGTGCTTGTCTACATCAATTAGCTCAATTGCTATATCAGAATTTTCCATAGTTGTAATTCTAAACTAAATGCAACAAAGTTTTATAGTCGTACATATAATACATCCGACCAAAAGGTCGGATGTATTAATGGATAAAACTAGTACTTAGATTGGGCAGGTATTATCCGCCATGTAATCATGTACTACAATGTCACCAGCAATAATTGCGTCTCTGGCTTCATTGACGCGTGCTTCCATCTCTGCAGTGACCAAGTCGCGGTTGTACTCGTCTAGAGCCCAGCCAACACCATCTTCTGCAACACCTAGAACTCTCATGTCAGATGACCAGGTGCCATTCATTGCAGCTTCATAGCTGTCATAAGCGGCTTCTCCAACTCTCTTAATCATAGAGGTTAGCATAGTGCCAGGTTGCATGTAGTTCTGGTTAGAGTCTACGCCAATTGCTAGAACACCCATATCCGCAGCAGTTTGATAGACGCCAATTCCAGTTCCACCAGCTGCAGCATAAACTACATCAGCGCCAGATTCAACTTGGCTACGAGTAAGTTCGCCACCTTTAGATGGGTTACCCCATGCAGCAGGTGTAGATCCAGTCATATTTGCAAGTATATCGATGGAGCTGTCTTGCCATTTAACACCTTGCTTGTAGCCACACTCAAAGCGACTAATTAGTGGAATGTCCATACCACCAACAAAACCTACAGTGCCAGTTTTGGAATTCATAGCTGCCAACACACCGACTAGGAAGGAACCTTCATGCTCTTTGTATATCACGTTCTGAACATTGGGCAATCCTACAACCATATCAATAAGTGTGAATTTTGTATCTGGATATTCTTCAGCAGCAGCTTGTACACCGTTAGCCATAGTGAAACCTACAGCCACAACAGGGCTATAACCACGCTGAGCAAGTTTCTTAAGACTTTGCTCCATCATAGCTTCGTTTGTTGGCTCAAGCTCTGTAACAGCGATACCTGTATCATTCATAAATTTAGTAATTCCAACAAATACAGCCTCGTTGAAAGACTTGTCATTTTTACCTGCAGTGTCATAAACAACAGCAGGTCTAATATCAGCCTGCACCATAGACGCAGATAACACAAATGCGCCAGCAATCAAAGCCAGACTTGTTTTTTTAATTAACCCACCTAGTCGTGAGCTTTTCGTGTGTTTCATGTTTTTCTCCTTTGTTTTGAGTTAAGTATTTTTATCTTACTTTTATAGCTATAGTAATCACAGAAATCCTTCATTAAGAAAGACGGGTAAAAATTCTTCAGTGTTTAATTCAGGGTTTTGGAATTTTTAAACAAATACCCGATTCCAATCATTATATTCCTGTCTATAATTTTTTGGCAAAAAAATAATGTAAAAAATTGTAAATTTCTATTTATAGGGCTCGAAGTATTGTAAACAATAATTGTTGACAATATTGACTATTTAAATTTTTAGGTCTACAATGGCGTTATTTTTAATTTTAAAGATAGATTATTAAGAGACTATGAGTACAACTTTAAGAACAAGTTCTGACGATGTTGTAGAGGTAATCTTTGAAGCCATACTGAAGAAGAGACTCAACCCTGGAGTTAAGTTGTCTGAAATTTCCTTACAAGAAGAATTTGGGTACAGTCGTTCAGTTATTAGGCAAGGTTTTGATCGCTTAGTCGATTCAGGTGTTCTAATACACAAAAAGAATCAAAGCGTTCGTGTTGCTTGTCCAACAGAACTAGAAACCAGACAAATCTATGAGGCAAGGAAAGCCATAGAGACTGGTGTCATTTTGATTCTGGTAGAAAAATATCACAACAAGCAGCTCGATCTCACAGAGATTGATTCTATGGTTAGCGAAGAGAAGCGGTTGCATGATTCTGCAAAACTTGCAAAGCTCACCAGACTGTCGTGCGATTTCCATTTAACCTTGGCTGAATCCTGTGACAACAAGTATCTAGTTGAAAGCTTGAAGCCATTAATTCCATTGAGCGCCCTTGCTGCTTCTGTATATGCTGATCCTGAATCAAATTTTTGCTCTTTTGCTGAGCATCAAGAACTCATTGAGGCCATTAAAAGCAACAATCCTAAGAAAGCAAGTGAAGCAATAAATATTCATTTCGATCACTGCGTACAGTCATTAAACTTTGGTGTTCAAGTCAAGACAAAAAACAGTTATAGCCATATATTTAATTAAAGACAGTTATGAACGAAAAACTAATCGAAAGTCTTAGTCACTACCCACGAAATATGACCGGTTATGGAAGCAGCTCGATTCATCCTCAGTGGCCTAACAAAGCTCGTGTCGCGTTGCAGTTTGTTCTCAACTATGAAGAGGGCGGTGAAAACTGCGTACTTCACGGCGACAAAGCTTCAGAGGCTTTCCTGTCAGAGATAGTCGGAGCCAGGCCCTATGATGGAGTGAGACATATGAGTATGGAGTCCTTGTATGAGTATGGCTCAAGGGTAGGAGTGTGGAGAGTATTACGCCTTTTTCGTGAATTTGAGATTCCTATTACTGTTTTTGCTGTGGCAGTGGCGATTGCCCGTAATCAGGAGCTGGCTGACTATTTGGTTGATGAAGGCTATGACATTTGTGCGCATGGTTTTCGCTGGATAGATTATCAGTTTATTGATGAAAAAACTGAACGGGAACATATCAAAAGCTGTATATCCTTGTTAACAGATTTTTTAGGTAGTCGTCCGCTCGGTTGGTATACCGGAAGAAATAGCCCAAACACCAGAAGGCTGGTAGTTGAAGAGGGTGGTTTTTTGTATGACAGTGACAGCTATGACGACGACTTGCCTTATTGGGTTGAAGGTAAAGGTAAAAAAGAAAAACATTTAGTTGTACCTTATACCCTTGATGTTAACGATATGAGGTTTGCTACTCCGCAAGGATTTAATTCAGGTGAACAGTTCTTTAACTATCTCAAGGACAGCTTTGATGCTCTTTATTTAGAAGGTGAGACACATCCTAAAATGATGTCCATAGGTATGCATGCACGTATCTTGGGAAGACCTGGAAGAATTATGGCGATGAGAAAGTTTTTGGAATACGTTAGAACTTTTGATAACGTCTGGTTTTGTACCCGAAAACAAATAGCCGATCATTGGTATGAAAATTTTTCAAGCAAATAAGAGCCATGAAATTACCTACTGATTTAGCCAAACACTCTGCAAAAGAATTTATGGAAACTTTTGGAAATATATACGAGCACTCGCCATGGGTTGCAGAACAAGCCTTGAAGCAAGTTTTGGGAAACAATGAATACAATGATTTAGAGATGTTTCATCAACTTTTGTGTAAAGTTATGCTTCAAGCAAACAACGATTTGCAAGACAATTTGATTCTATCGCATCCAATGTTAGCTGGCAAAAAAGCACAAAAAAAAGAACTTACGGATTTTTCGACAATAGAGCAAAAATCTGCAGGATTAAATGATTGTAATGATAGTGAAATCGAGCTTTTTGAAGAGCTTAACCATAAATACTTTGTAAAGTTTAATTTCCCTTTCATTATGGCAGTTAAGGAAAAAGATAAATCTGAAATATTGGCGAGCTTTAGAAGTCGACAGAAAAATACTGTTTCTCAAGAAAGGTTGAAAGCTTTGAGCGAGATTAACAAAATTGCCTGGTTAAGGATTAAGGAAATTTATGGATTATGATGGACAAATAAATGTCACAAGTAGTGACTTTGGGAGTAAGGTAATTTATTGTAGCGATGAGTTTTTTGCTGACTCATGCCGCATGCTTCAAAGCAATGAGGCGGTTTTTATTGAAGACAAGTACGACGAGCATGGAAAATGGATGGATGGATGGGAGACCCGGCGTCGACGTGATGGTAGGAATGATTTTTGTTACATCAGGCTTGGCTCAAAGTCAGTCATTAATGAATTTAATATCGACACCAGTTACTTTACAGGTAATTTTGCTCCTGCAGTCTCTATATTGGGTTGCTGTGTTGCGGGGGGTATTACTGATGACAGGGTTGTCGATGGTTCGGCAGTAGATGAATGGTTTGACTTGCTAACTAAGGAAAAGCTAGCCGGAGATTCAAATAATACTTTTTCTTCTAATTCCAACAAGCCAGTCACCCACCTTAAGGTAACCTTGTACCCTGATGGCGGCATAGCAAGACTTAGGGCTTACGGTAGTTTTTACTCTGACGACAATAGATATGAAGTTAAGGGTACCAATGTTATTTCTAAGGAAAGTGGAGCAAGAGCGGTTTTTGCAAATGATGAGCATTTTGGTTGTTTAAGCAATATTCTTGAAAAACATGAACCAATCAATATGGCAGATGGATGGGAGACAAGGCGACGACGTGAACCAGGAAATGACTGGGGAATTGTTGCGCTCGCCAAGCCAGCAACTGTTGATGAGATTGTGATTGATACAAAATTTTTTAAAGGCAACTATCCTGACACGTTTTCTATTTGTACGACCTGCAGTGATGAGTCTGATGACAAAACATTAATAGAAGAAAGCAATTCCTGGAATCAACTGATTGGTAGAAAAAAACTGGAAATGAACCGAGTGCATGTTTTTAAGAAGAATGAACTATTGCACCAAGATAAAATCACCCATATCCGTATTGACATATTCCCTGATGGAGGTATTGCTCGATTAAAACTTATTGGAAACTTTATCAATCATGAATAATATGATTCTTACTCCAGAAACTCTGACGGTTGAAAACTTTAGCCCTTTTGGTCAAGTGATTAGCTGTGAACAGAAGGATTACTTAGTCATTAATAATGGTTTCGCAAAAAAATATCCAGACTTGGCTTTAATAGACACTCAAGAAAATGGTGGAACAACCGCAGTACATATTTTTTTAGCCAAGAAGAGGGAATTTCCCTTGCAAATTAACATGTTAGAGAAACACCCTTTTTTCAGTCAAACCTTTATACCTAAAGACAATCAACCCTTTTTGATAGTCGTTGCGCCGGCCGCTGATGAGCCAAATATTGAGGATATCAGGTGTTTCATCAGTAACGGTGAGCAGGGTGTAAACTATTCACGTGGGATTTGGCATTTCCCTCTAATTAGTATCAAGGATGATGCTCAATTTATAGTGATTGATAGAAAGCATGATATCGATTCTGACGATATAGAGCAATGTATCGTGCATCCCATAGAAGATATAAATATTAGACTAGAGTTCAACTTATGATGAAAATATATTTACTTGACTGGATAAGCTTGTCGTTGAAGTTGTTCCACATTGTTGTGGGTATTGCCTGGATTGGTGCTTCTTTTTATTTTAATTGGCTAGAAAATAAGCTTAACCGTGCCGGCAATAGAGATGAAATTGCTGGCCACCTATGGGCGGTCCATGGTGGTGGCTTCTATTACCTAGAAAAATACAAAAAATATCCAGAAAATTTACCAGAACCATTGCATTGGTTTAAGTGGGAAGCTTATTTCACCTGGATATCCGGAATATTACTATTTTCAGTCATTTATTACTTCAATGCTAGTACCTATCTGTTGAGTTCTGACAGTTCTATGCTCCCTGCTTATGGAGTTGCTTTGAGCCTATTGGGGTTGGTGATCATTTGGTTTGTATATGACCTCTTGTGCAAATCGAAATTGGTGGATAAGCCCATCATTTTTATAGGGATTCTGTTTCTAATTATTACCCTGAGTGCCTATTTATACAGCGATATCTTTAATCCTAGAGCGGTCTATATACAGATTGGTTCGATGATTGGAACCATTATGGTGGCAAATGTTTTTTTTGTGATTATTCCTGTACAAAAAAAATTAGTAGCCGCCTGCATAGATAAAACCCAGGTCAGTACAGAGTTAGGATTGAAAGGCTATATCCGCTCTCGACACAACAACTATTTCACGCTTCCCGTAGTGTTCACGATGATAAGCATTCACTACCCTGGAGTTTATAGTGACTCCTATGGATGGCTAGTTTTAATAGCCATTATGGGTATTTTGGTCTTGATACGCCACTATTTCAATTTAAGGGGGGTAGGACAGGCAACTAATAGTTTGATTGGTCTAATAATATTAGCAATAATAGTGCTGGTTTTTACCCTGTCACCAAGTCAAAATAAGCCAGAAATTCAGGAAAAGGTGAGTATGAGCGAAGTAAAAAGCATCATTGACAGGCGATGTGCTAGTTGTCACTCCGACAACCCAACTGACGATGTTTTTGTCGTCGCTCCCAGCGGCTTTGTATTGAATACAGAAGAGCAGATCATTGCCAGCAAGGACATAATTTATCAACGCACAGTGGCAACCAATTCTATGCCATTTAATAACAAAACCAATATGACTGAAGCTGAAAGAGATAAATTAAAGATTTGGTTTGAGGGAGAGTAATGACTGAATATAACCTTTACCGTGGCTCAATCTTTCACTGTATTGAAGATGGTAGTAATGTTAAACCTGTTTACTTCCCAGATGGTTTGCTGGTTGTTAGTGGAGGGAGGATTGTTGAAGTCGGAGAATATTCTATACTGTCTGCCAAATTTAACTCTGGAGAATCTATAGTTCACTTCAAAGATAGTCTGATTATGCCTGGATTTATTGATTGCCACATCCATTACCCACAATACAAAGTGATCAGTTCCTATGGCACAAGTTTATTGGAATGGTTAAACAAGTACACATTTGTTGAGGAACAGAAGTTTTCTGATATTGACTATGCAGCCAAGATTGCCGAATTGTTTCTCGATGAGCTGCTAAAAAACGGAACCACAACGGCAATGACATTTTGTACATCACATAAGCAATCCGTTGATGTCTTCTTTGATGCCGCAGAAAAAAGAAGTCTACGCATGATTGCTGGCAAAGTGATGATGGACAGGAATGCCCCGGATGAATTATGTGACGATATTGAGAGTAGCTATGCTGATTCAAAGTCGCTCATTGAAAAGTGGCATAACAAAGGTCGTTTGAGCTATGCAGTGACACCGAGATTTGCCCCTACATCAACGAAAGCACAATTAGTTAAGGCCGCTAAGCTTTTGAAAGAGTATCCCGATACGAAGAGCACTAAAGGGGTGCTTTTGCAAACTCACCTCAATGAAAACAGTGATGAAATAGATTGGGTCAAAGAGCTCTATCCTCAATCTAAGAACTATTTTGATGTTTACGACAATCTCGGACTGTCAGGAACGAATTCGGTATTTGGACACTGCATTCATAATTCAACGGATGAATACAAGCGCATTGCAGAGACCAATTCCAAGGTTGCACTTTGCCCGACTTCAAATCTATTTCTAGGGAGTGGTTTGTTTGCTTTGGATGAACTAGAGCATTACGGCATTAATGTAGCTCTAGCCTCAGATGTCGGTGGTGGTGACAGTTTTTCGATGTTTGACGTTATGAATCAAGCCTATAAAATATGTAGACTGAATGACTACAACCTAGATCCAGTCAAGGCATTTTATTTGACCACTTTAGCCGCCGCAAAGGTATTAAACATGAGTGACTGTCTGGGTAATTTTGAATCAAACAAGGAAGCTGACTTTATTGTTCTTGACTTAAATGCCACAGAACTGATAGCCCAGAGGCTGAAAACATCGAGAAATATTAAAGAGCTATTGTTTTGTTTAATGACGCTTGGAGATGATAGACTTGTGAGCAAGGTATATATTTTAGGTCAATGCGCCTATGAAAAATAAATTGAAAAAGGAACAGACATGGCAAAACTAACAACACATATATTAGATACAAGTAAGGGTACACCAGCTAATGGTGTAAAGATTAATTTATATCGAAAAAAAGGACAGAATTCAGTTCTGATTAAAACAGCAGAAACGAATTCTGATGGTCGATGTGACGAAGCTCTATTATCTGGCAAGGACTTTACAGTGGGTTGCTATGAGCTTGAGTTCTCAGTCGACGAGTATTACAAAGCTAACACCGTTGATTCTCCTTTTTTAAGGGATGTAGTTGTTCGTTTCTATATCACTGAAGAAGATGAAAACTATCACGTACCTTTATTAATCTCTCCTTTTAGCTATTCCACATACAGAGGCAGTTAGTGAATTTTTTATTAAACCAAAACGCAACGCCAACAGATTTGGGTGAAATAAATCCAAATACCACCGTATTGCAATGGCTACGTAGTAACGATCTTGTTGGAAGTAAAGAAGGTTGTGCTTCTGGAGACTGTGGAGCCTGTACAGCGGTTATTGGTGAACTGGTTCTTGAAAACAAGAAGCAAGTCATTCAATATAGAAGCATCAATACCTGTATAGCCTTAGCGTATAGCTTAGTGGGTAAGCATTTGATCACCATTGAAGGCCTAAAGGAGGGAAAAGATCTTCACCCCGTGCAACAGGCGATGGTAGATGAAAGTGGTTCTCAGTGCGGCTTTTGCACGCCCGGATTCGTGATGTCTTTATTTGCCTTATACCACAACGAGACAAAAATAAACCTAGCTAAAATCAATGATGCATTGTCTGGAAATCTATGCAGATGCACAGGGTATAAGCCGATCATTGCTGCCGCGTTTTCAGCGTATAAAGAAAAACCTAAGAAACCTTCGGACTACTACACTCAAAATCGGAGCAAAATCAAACAAGCGCTTATCAGGTTAAATGAGAATCAAAAAGTCAGTTCGAGTTACACGAATAATGGCAACATCGTTCGTTATGATGCGCCAACAAGTTTGCAGGAGCTAGCGAAGATCTTAAAAGAAAATCCCGCGGCAAAAATAATAGCAGCTGGAACCGACTTGAGTCTTGAAATTACTCAATCATTAAAAGAGTTTAATCACATTCTCAATATCACCTCTGTAAAGGAATTACAAGTAATTAGGGACGGTCATTCAGAACTAGAGATTGGATCTGCAGTGACTTACCAAGACGCCTCCTCAAGTCTATTTAACTACTGGCCAGGCTTGGAAACATTTTTACACCGCTTTGGTTCACTCCCAATCAGAAATTGGGCCACGATTGGTGGCAACATTGCCAACGCCTCACCTATCGGAGACATGCCTCCCGTACTGATTGCGCTAGAGGCAAAATTAAAGCTCAGAAAAAATTCAAATGTTCGTCTAGTGAAGTTGGAGGATTTTTTTGTTAGCTATAAAAAAACCATACTCAAAAAAGGGGAATTCATTGAAAGTATCGTTATCCCTAAACCTACAAGCAAAGAACAATTAATCACCCATAAAATTTCGAAAAGATATGAAGACGACATTTCCGCCGTCTGTATGGCTATCAATATTACCTCAACTGGAAATCAACCGATATCAGTAAGGATCGCGCTCGGTGGTATGTCAGGGATACCCCAAAGAGCGCCTCAACTTGAGAAGGTGTTAATAAAATATTGGAATCAAGAAAATCTAACTCAGCAAGCATATAAGGCATTACAGAAAGAATTTACTCCGTTCAGCGATGTTCGGGCTTCTTCTGAGTACCGTTTAAAAGTTAGCGCTAATCTAGTTAATAAATCAATCCTAAAGATGAAGGGAGAGAAAGTTGCAGATTTGGCAGAGACGACTCAGGCGAGTCATTTTTTGGAGGCTTAGACTATCATCACTAAAACCAGAAAAAATTTATCTACAAGTGCAAACGAAATTATAGGTCGTCCTATAGTTCATGACAGCGCAAATATGCATGTCCAAGGTAATGCAACCTATATTGATGACATGCCTGTACCAGAAGAAACCCTCCATGTCGCTTTTGCTTTGAGCGATGTCGCTCATGGCAAGATAAATCATATAGACATCAATCAAGCTCAAAAAGCCCCAGGCGTTCATAGTGTCATAGTTTCGCAAGACATTGAGCGCTTAAATATTGGTCCAATAAAGCACGATGAACCTCTGCTAGCGATAGATGAGGTCGCTTTTTATGGTCAAGCAATAGCGGCAGTGCTTGCAGATAGCCATGAAAATGCCCGAAAAGCGGCATCACTAATTGAAGCGAATGTCACTCAACTCGAGGCAACCATAACCATCGAACAGGCAATGTCTAGGGAAAGTTTTCTCGATAAACCTCTTGAAATAATGACCGGTGACGCTGAGAGTGCTATTAATGCGGCAAAGAATAACTTATCAGGCACTCTAACAATCGGTGGCCAGGAGCATTATTACTTGGAGGGTCAGGTCGCTTTAGCCATTCCAACTGAAGATAACGAAATGATTGTTCATTCTTCGACTCAGAATCCAACCGAAGTTCAGCATCTAGTGGCACATGTACTAAAGGTCCCCCATAATGCCATAGAGGTTATCACTCGAAGGATGGGTGGGGGTTTTGGCGGTAAGGAAACAGATTCCTCTCAATTGGCTTGTATTTGCGCCATATTCGCACGACAAACCCTAAAACCAGTTAAAGCCAGATTGTCTCGAAGGGATGACATTCTCTTAACCGGAAAGCGTCACGATTTTGAAGCCAACTATGAGGTTGGCTACAATGACCAAGGCCAGATTGAAGGTGTCAAGATTGATCTTGCAGCTCGTTGTGGCTATTCACTTGATCTATCCAAGGCCATCCTTTCTCGTGCATTGTTTCATGCAGATAACGCCTATTACTTGCCAAATGCAACTTTTCGTGGATTTTTGTGTAAAACCAATACTGCCTCAAATACAGCATTTAGAGGTTTTGGTGGTCCTCAAGGTATGTTGGCAATTGAAAATATTATTGAAGAGATTGCTAACAATTTAGGGATAGATTCTTTGATTGTAAGAGAGGCTAACTTTTATCAAAAAAATACAAATAATGTGACGCCATATGCACAAGTTATTGAAGACAATATCATCAATGAGCTAACTAGCGAGTTGGTTGATGAAGTTGGCTATCATAAGCGCCGTCAAGAAGTGCAAAAATTCAATCAAAAAAACAAATATCTCAAAAAAGGATTGGCGCTTTCTCCTGTTAAATTTGGGATTTCTTTTACAACACAGATATTGAACCAGGCTGGAGCCCTAGTCCATGTTTATAAAGATGGCAGTATCTATCTAAACCATGGTGGCACAGAAATGGGTCAGGGTTTATTTATAAAAGTAGCCCAGGTAGTTGCAAACGAGTTTGGTGTGAAATTGGATCAGGTCAAGGTTTCGGCAACGAGCACTTCAAAAGTTCCAAACACTTCACCGACAGCGGCTTCATCTGGTTCAGATTTAAATGGTATGGCTGCTAAAGAGGCATGTATAAGAATCAAAAGAAATCTATGCAATTTTGCAGTTCAGCATTTCGGTGTAGATATAGAAGATGTAAGATTTGAAGACTCAACTGTTTGCTTGGGCGACAAAAAAATGACCTTCAAAGAATTTATATCTTTGGCATTTCTGAATCGAGTTGAGCTGTTCAGTAATGGCTATTACAAAACACCAAAAATATATTATGACGAGGCTAAAAAACAGGGTCGACCTTTTTATTATTATTCATATGGAGTATGTCTGAGCGAAGTTATTGTTGATTGCCTGACAGGAGAATATAAGTTACTTGCTGTCGATATTTTGCATGATGTGGGGGCATCCTTAAACCCTGCAATCGATATGGGTCAAATAGTTGGCGGTTTTATTCAGGGTATGGGGTGGTTATGCTCCGAAGAATTGATGTGGGATGATTCTGGAGTTCTGCTAACAACCGGAGCGTCGACGTATAAAATTCCAGCGATCGGCGATACCCCGGAACATTTCAATGTCAAAATTAAACCCAATATCTCTAACCATGAAAATACTATTCATAGGTCCAAGGCCGTAGGTGAACCGCCGCTTATGCTTGCCTTATCTGTATGGCTGGCAATCAAAAATGCCATCTACAATAATGACAACGACAACAAAACTGGTCTAGATGCCCCTGCCAGTTTTGAGAAAGTTTTCTTTAATCTTAATAAAAAAATTAACTAATCAATCATGACCTGGTTGAATTCTTTTAAAAAAGCCATTACCCAAAATAATGGCTGCGTAATGTTAACAGTGATAGAGACGAAAGGATCCACACCCTGCAGCGTAGGAGACAAGATTATCTTCTCTAATAAGCAATCGACATTCGGTAGTATTGGTGGAGGCAATCTAGAGTTTCAGGCTTTGACACTCGCTCAAGATTTATTGAACAAAGAGACAAATGTCACACATTTAGAAAAATACCCGCTAGGAGCAACTCTGGGTCAATGTTGCGGTGGCTATGTAAAGGTGATGTTTGAAAGATTTGTTAATGATAGCGCTAAACTCGAGAACAAAAACTCATGGCTTGTAACCATTTCCGATTTGATTGAGCGGCAACAAGACTTTGTTGTAGCGACAATAATTGACAATCAAAATTCTGGAAAAAAATTTTTCTATACAGACAATTCAGACAACTCTCCTTCTAGCGACAGTGACTTAAGGAGCAAGATTAGTGATGGAGCTTACAATTTATTTTCGGTAAATGATAGCCCGACCATAGTTCAGTATCAGAGCACTCCAGATTCCTTGATCGAAGTCTGCTTTGAAAAGGTAAATTACACTGAAATTCAATCTGTTGCGATCTTTGGTGCTGGACATATCTCTAGAGCGTTGATGCCAATATTGACAAAACTACCCATCAGGATTTATTGGATTGATGATAGGGCTGAGCAGTTTGAGCACTACCAGGGAGACACCAGTCAGATTAATATTATTTGTGATGATTACCTAAGTGGTTTGGAAGATTTACCTGACGAAACATACTGCTTGGTGATTACTTATAGTCATCAAATGGATTTTGATATTTGTGATAAGATTATCTCTCGAGATAGTTTCAGTTATTTAGGTATGATTGGTTCAAGAATCAAAGGCAACAAATTCAGAGATCGATTATTACAAAAAGGCTATCCTAAAGAGACTGTTGACAAATTTATTTGTCCTATAGGCGCCAAACAAAAATTCTTAAAATCTCCCACCGCGATTGCAGTCACTATTGCTATGGATTTGTTAAATTTTCTTGAAGATAAGAAACAATCGATGGCATTATGAAATATCAATTAGAAATTCAAAATATCACAAAATCGTATGGAGATTTGAAGGCCAATGATGATATTTCGCTGAGCATCAAGCCTGCAAGCATTCATGCTTTATTGGGTGAAAATGGGGCGGGCAAGTCAACCTTGGTTAAGGTTATTTATGGTTCTTTACAGCCTGACAGTGGTCAGATGCAGTGGTGTGGCGAAGGATACAGTCCAAAGAGTCCATTTGAAGCTAGAGAGCAGGGTATAGCGATGGTGTTTCAGCACTTTTCTTTGTTTGAATCCTTGACTGTTGCTGAAAACATCATACTCGGTCTTGACGATATTGGTCTGGAAACTGATTTCACGGAACAAATTACCAAATTTTCGAAGCAATATGGTCTCAATATTAACCCTCAACAGGTAGTCGGTGATTTGTCAGTTGGGGCTCGCCAAAGAGTTGAAATTATTCGTTGCTTGATGCAGAATCCGAAACTTTTAATTATGGACGAGCCAACCTCGGTTTTAACACCGCAGGAGGTGACAGATTTATTTGTAACGCTTAGAAAGCTAGCGGAGGACGGTTGCGCCATTCTCTACATTTCTCATAAGTTAGAAGAGGTCCGTCAGATTTGTTCTCATGCAACTATCTTGCGTGGCGGCAAGTTGGTGCAAAATTGCAATCCACAGGATCATAGCAAGCAGGAAATTGCAGAGATGATGATTGGTAAAAAATTGATTCAACTGGCGAGAAGCAACATAACGACCGGACAAGATATTTTTTCAATCAATAATTTAAGCCGAAAAAGTGACGACATGTTCGGCGTTGATTTGCATGATATCTCTTTGACCATTAAGAAGGGCAGTATTGTTGGAATAGCTGGGGTTGCCGGTAATGGTCAGGATGAATTAATGCAGCTATTGATTGGCGAAGTTGAAGCACCTGAAGAAACTTTAGTTTTCAAAGGTGAAAATATTGGCGGACTAAATTCCCATCAAAGAAGACAGTTGTCAATGTTTTTTATTCCTGAAGAACGACTAGGTCATGGCGCTGTGCCGGATATGGGACTGCATGAAAATATGCTACTGAGCCGACCAGAAAAAAGTGAAATGACTCATTATGGCGTCATCAATTGGAACAATGTTGAAAAGCTCACACAGCAAGTTATCGATGATTTTAAAGTACAAACCCAGTCCAGCAAAATGCAAGCTAAATCACTTTCAGGTGGAAATTTGCAAAAATTCATGGTCGGTAGAGAGCTAATTCAAAATCCGGAATTGTTAATTGTTTCCCAACCAACCTGGGGAGTCGATGCAGGCTCCGAAAACAACATTCACCAAGCTTTGATCGCTTTGGCTGATCAAGGCTCAGCGATACTGATTATTTCTCAGGATTTGGATGAGATACTGACTCTATGTGAACAAATTCATGTCCTCTCAGAGGGAAGCCTTTCAGCCGCTGTTGATATGAAGGACAATGGATTAGAAAAAATCTCACATTTAATGCTTGGGAGTGAGCAACAATGATTAGACTCATACCACGAACTGAGCCTTCCAAAGCAATGATTTTTTTGTCGCCATTATTGGCGCTTGTATTGACAGCATTGACGGCATTTTTTATTTTTACTTTTATATTGACTGATATCGAGGTTTCTAGTGTTTTCTTCACACTATTCGTAGAGCCCTTGATTGATACATACTACATTTCAGAATTGCTAGTGAAAGCGGCACCACTCATCATGATAGCGCTAGGACTTTCGATTGGTTTTAGAGCTGGTGTGTGGAATATTGGCGCGGAGGGTCAATATGTAATTGGCGGAATAACGGGCGGCGCGGTTGGCCTTTATTTTTATAATGTTGAAGGTTTCTGGTTGATACCTTTAATGTCCATAGCGGCAATTTTAGGGGGTATGCTTTATGCAGGCATTGCTGCATTCTTAAAGACCAAATTTCAGGTCAATGAAATCCTAGTAACTCTCATGTTGACCTATGTTGCAGTTCTTTTCCTGAGTGCGATGTTGCAAGGCCCTATGAGAAATCCTTCTGGCTTTAATTTCCCAGAAAGTCGACTGTTTCATGACAGCGCATTGTTGCCTATTATCTGGCAAGGAACACGATTAAACGTTGGTTTAATTGTCGCTATTATGCTTTCATTTTTGACCTGGTTTGGTATCAAAAAACATTTGTCAGGCTTACAAATCAAAATCAGTGGTAGCGCTCCCCGAGCTGCTAAATTTGCAGGATTTGATGATAAGCAAACAATCTGGTTTTCATTATTAATATCTGGAGGCGTTGCCGGTTTAGCTGGTTTATTTGAAGCGATAGGACCTGCTGGTCAAATAACTCCTGGATTGCCGCAATTTTATGGTTTTACTGCGATTATCGTGGCCTTTTTGGCTAGACTACACCCGATCGCTATTATTTTCTCATCTTTATTGATAGCACTGACCTATCTTGGTGGTGAAAACGTACAAATCTATTTTAATTTACCAAGCTCGATTACAAACATATTTCAGGGAATGTTACTGTTTTATTTTCTCGCATGTGACATATTGATTCAATACAAAATTGTTTTATTTAAAACCGTACAACAAAGATTATGAATGAAGGACTAGTATTTGCCATTATTATAGGAATCAGTATAGCCTCTGCACCGCTAATTTTTGCCGCAATAGGCGAGCTTGTTGTAGAGCGTTCTGGTGTTCTTAATTTGGGCGTTGAAGGAATGATGATTGTTGGAGCTCTGGCCGGTTTTGTTGTTGAATTCCATACTGAAAGTTCTTTATTGGCAGTATTAGCGGCACTACTAGCGGGTATGGCGATTGCCTCTATCTTTGCATTTTTGACGCAAATATTACTGACAAATCATGTAGCGACTGGACTCGCTTTAACCCTTTTTGGTCTTGGAATTGCAGCTTTTGTAGGGAGAAGTTATACTGAAGAAAACATCGAACTGATCTCTGAAATCCATATCCCATTAATTTCTGATTTGCCTATCATTGGTCCGTTGTTGTTTGGTTATAATCCTCTTGTCTATCTTGCCTTTATTATGGTGTTTTTAGTGTGGTGGTTTTTGTTTAAAACCAAGCAAGGCTTAATCTTAAGAGCTATCGGTGACAACCACGATGCAGCTCATGCGATAGGACACAATGTTATTCGTTACCGTGTATTGGCAATCCTCTTTGGTGGCGCAATGGCTGGTATTGGTGGTGCCTTTTTATCCCTAGTGCAGGTACCAATCTGGGGTGAGGATATGACTGCGGGTCGTGGCTGGATTGCACTTGCATTAGTTGTTTTTTCATCATGGCAGCCCTTTAAAGTTATATTGGGAGCGCTTATTTTTGGAGGTATTACGGTTATTCAACTGCATGCCCAAGGTTTTGACATTAGAATAAGCGCCGCATACATGTCAATGTTGCCTTATCTGGCAACGATTGTGATACTGGTAAGTTTGAGAATAAGAGATAAAAATAAAACAAATCGCACAATGCCCAATTGTTTGGGTAGAATATTTCACTCAACCACTTAGAAATTTTCTGGTTATAAATTTAGAAAGTAAGCTACAAGAAAAAGAAAACTGTTAACAAAATAAAGGAGAAGAAACATGTCTAATGGAAGATTGACGAGCATTGTAAAGATCTCGTTGTTAAGCGCAATTATGGCATTGACAAGTAGTGCCTTCGCTGACCCTGTAAAAGCGGCATTTGTTTATATTGGTCCTACGGGAGACCATGGATGGACTTATGCTCATGACCAAGGTGCAAACCATCTTAAAGATAAAATGGGTGATAATGTAGAGATAACACGTATAGAAAGTGTTGCTGAGAATTCCGATTCTGCTCGAGTTATTACGAGTCTTGCGAGAAAAAATGATATTATTTTCACTACATCTTTCGGTTATATGGAGCCGACAATAAAAGTGGCAGCTAATTATCCGGATGTTAAATTTGAGCATGCAACAGGATATAAGCGTCCTACTGATAATATCTCAACCTATTCTGCGAGATTTTATGAAGGCAGACATGTAATCGGTAAGATTGCGGGTAGAATGACAAAAAGTAACGTAATTGGTTATATTGCTTCATTCCCAATTCCTGAAGTTATCCGAGGCATTAACTCTGCTTTCTTGGCCGCAAGATCTGTTAACCCTGATGTACAAATCAAAATTGTTTGGGTTTACACTTGGTTTGATCCAGGAAAAGAGGCTGATGCAGCTAATGCACTCATAGCCCAGGGTGCCGATATCATCATGCAGCATACCGACTCAACAGCCGCAATGACGGTTGCTGAAGAAAAAGGGGTGCACGCTTTTGGTCAGGCGTCTGATATGTCTGCATGGGGTCCAAACGCTCATTTAACTTCAATTATTAATAACTGGGGTCCATATTATGCTGATCGAGTACAAGCAGTTGCAGATGGAACTTGGGCATCAAGCGATACATTCCATGGAGTACCGGAAGGTATGGTGGCCTTTGCTGCAATGCAAAATATGCCCGATGATGTTAAGTTGGAGGCTGAAATGACTATACTCGACTTGGAATTTGGTGATGTTCATCCGTTCACTGGTCCTATCAATAAGCAAGATGGTAGTCCTTGGTTAGCGGAAGGTGAAACGCCACCTATGTTCCCCGACATCATAACTATGGATTTTTATGTAGAAGGAATTGACAGTAAGTATCCTAACTAATAAAAATTCATTTAAGCTTTAATGATAATCGCACCCTTTTGGGTGCGATTTCATTATGTATCATCAAGAACTTTGATAACTCTAATGCAGATCAATTATGAAAGAAGCAACGATTTGGTTTAAAAATCCACTGGCTATATATGCAAAAAATAGCAAAGGCGGCGTAGTCATTAAAGGACAGGAGATTATAGAGTTAGTCGGCTCTGGCAAGACTCCGTTGTCACAAATTGATGAGGTTTATGATGCCAGTAAGAGCGTTGTTTTGCCGGGTCTAATCAATACCCATCACCACTTCTACCAAACTCTTACTAGGGCCTATCCAGAGGCCTTGAATAAGGAGTTATTCTCTTGGTTAAAGAGTCTATACAAAGTGTGGGCACATATCCAGCCGGAGATGTTGGCGGTCTCGACTGAATTAGCCCTATCCGAGCTTTTACTCTCTGGTTGTACAACCGCAAGTGACCACCACTATCTGTTTCCAAATCAGCTCGAAAATGCCATAGATATTCAAGTTGAGCAAGCCCAAAACTTGGGAATGCGAGTGGTTCTAACAAGAGGTTCGATGAGTTTAGGGGAAAAGGATGGCGGACTTCCACCACAAAGTGTGGTTCAGACTAAAGAGCGGATATTGAGTGACAGTGAGCGACTCATTAAAAGCTATCACAATTACGATGAAGGTGCGATGACCCAGATCGCTTTAGCACCATGTTCACCTTTTTCTGTGACCACGGAATTGATGCAAGATACCGCAGAACTTGCCGAGCAATATGACGTCCGATTACATACCCATCTCGCTGAAACCATAGACGAAGAAAATTTTTGCCTAGAGAAATTCGGCTTAAGAACGGTCGACTATCTTGAAAGTGTTGGCTGGCTGTCTGAGCGTACATGGCTAGCTCATGGCATCCACTTCAATCAGGGGGAGATACAAAAGCTAGGCCAAGCAGGGGTAGGTATCTGTCACTGTCCAAGCTCAAATATGATGTTAGCTTCCGGAATTTGTCGAATCCTCGAGCTCGAAGAGGCGGGCAGTTCGGTTGGACTAGGCGTGGACGGTTCTGCCTCTAACGACGGATCCAATATGATCGCTGAACTTAGACAGGGAATGTATTTACAGCGCCTACGTTATGGCGCCTCAAAGATTAGCCATGAGCACGCATATAACTGGGCAAGCACAGGCTCAGCGAAACTTTTGGGTAGAGATGATATCGGTGAAATAGCGGTTGGAAAGCAAGCAGACCTGGCATTATTTAAGCTAGACGAGTTGAGATTTTCTGGTAGCCATGATCCCTTGGCAGCATTATTGCTGTGTGGTGCACAAAGAGCGGACAGGGTAATGGTGGCAGGAAAGTGGCGAGTCGTTGACGGAAAGATAGTTGATAGGGATGAGGTTGAATTGATTCATCGCCACAGCGATGCGGCGAAAAAACTACGTCAGCTGGCTAGCGCTTAGTTTTCCGATTATTCCGATTGACTACGCATAATAGTTGGTCTATAATCTCAACTTGAATATTGTTACAAAATTCAAGTTGTTATGAATACAAACAACCACGGTGGTGCCAGAAAAGGTGCTGGTCGTAAAAAAAATTCAGGTCACTTTAAGGAGGATACCAAGGTTATTAGAGTGCCGATAAGCCTTGTTAACTCTATCCTTCCTTCTATTGAAGTTTATAAATCTCAAGTCAAGTCTGGGGTGGAGGTTCTGCTCACCAAAGAGAATGCAACGGAGTTGATGATTCCGATTTTTACCTCACGCGTACAGGCAGGCTTCCCGTCGCCGGCGGATGACCACCTAGAAGATGCACTTGACCTAAACACACATCTCATTCAACACAAAGACGCCACCTTCTTTGTGAAAGCGCAAGGTGATTCAATGTTGGGTGCTGGCATTCATCAAGGCGACATACTGATCGTCGATAAATCCCTAAACCCTAAAAGCGGCAAGATAGTGATTGCAATCGTTGATGGTGAATTCACTGTTAAGCGATTACACAAATACAAAGGAAATATAACCCTCAAAGCTGAAAATCCTGATTTTGAAGACATTAAGGTTAGAGGTAGCGATGAACTCATTATATGGGGTGTTGTCACCTCGGTGATACATCAGTATGACTAAGAACAAAAAAATTGCCTTAATCGACTGCAATAATTTCTATGCCTCCTGTGAAAGGGTGTTTGAACCTAAGCTAGAAGGGAAGCCAATCGTTGTACTGTCGAATAATGATGGCTGCATTGTTTCCCGCTCTAATGAAGCAAAAGCGCTAGGCATCAAGATGGGTGTGCCTTACTTCCAAATCAAACACCTGGTTCTTCAAAATGGCGTTGTCGTTAGGTCTTCTAACTATCCTCTATATGGAGACATGTCGTCAAGAGTGATGAGAATTATCGCTCAGTACTCTCCCGCTCAAGAGATCTATTCTATCGATGAAAGTTTCATAGATCTGGAAGGTCTGCCATTTGACTTGATAGCCCATATGCAGTCTCTAAGGAGACGGGTTAGGCGCTGGACAGGTGTCCCGGTTTGTGTCGGTATCGGTGGCACTAAAGTTTTGGCTAAGCTTGCGAATCGCATTGCCAAGAAGTATTCAAAATTTAATGGAGTTTTTGATATAGATGCGCTACCCGATGATAGATATAAAAGATTGTTGCGTTCTGTTGAAGTGGGAGATTTATGGGGGATAGGAAGACAGGGTGCTAAAAAGCTCAGCCGTGTTAACATTAACTCAAGCTATGATTTTTATAAAGCAGATATTGGCATCATTGAAACCCTTTTAGGTGTTAATGGCAAGAGGGTGTATCAAGAGCTTCGTGGCCACTCCTGTGTGTCTATTGAATGTATTCCACCAACCAAGCGGCAGATTGTCTCCTCGCGTTCGTTTGGAGCTGATTTGACGGACTTTGACGAGTTGAATCAGGCACTCACTATCCTTACTAGAAAAGCTGTCAATAAGCTTAATCATCACAAACTGTCGGCCACAACCCTGACTGTTTTTATTTACACCAATCCCCACAAAAAAGACAAACCTTGTGTGCATTTATCAAAAACTGTTGGAATGACTACAGCTATCCAAGATGAGTCACTACTGATACCACTTACAGCGAGGATACTAAAGCTTCTCTATGAGCCAGGACATTCATTCTATAAGGGAGGCATAGTGCTGGGCAATCTAGTTAAAAATTACCGTCAGCAGGATCTATTTTCGATGAATCAGGACAGTCAGCTTGAGACAGACAGCTACAACAAATCTAACCCTATACGAAGTATAAATAGGCGCTTCAATGAGTCAGTCAAATATGCCAGCGAGGTGGGCAACGATAGATGGCAGTCAAGGGCTGGCTTTAGGTCGAATAGGTATACGACTAGTTGGAACGAGTTACTGCTGGTTTAGTAGTAGATAGATTGCCAAGCGTTATGGGAGTGATTGGTGGTCTTATTCGATAATGACCAACTTCCTCTACACTACGATTCAATTGATCTGCAATTATTTCTGAAACCGTTAGACCGCATAGCCTTCCTTGGCAAGGTCCCATTCCACAACGAGTAAAACTTTTTGTTTGATTAGGGCCTTTAGAACCTAAGTCTACAGATTCACGTATTTCTCCAGCCGACACTTCTTCACATCGGCAAACAATAGTGTCGTTATTATTGGGAATTCGAAAATGAGATATAGGGTTAAACAATGTTTCTAGAAAAATCCTAGTTGACATCTCAGTTTTTAAAGATTTATGAATAGGTATGGCTAGCTGATCTCTCTGATTGGCTGTAATGATATTTAACTTGGCTAGAATATTTAATGCTGCAATCTTGCCGCTTGCTTCAGCAGCTATAGCTCCTGAAATTGAGCTTGCATCTCCCGCAACAGAGATAGAGGGTAAGCTTGATTGGAACCATTTATCAACATCAATATTCCAGCAAGACTGTTGTTGATTCCAAATCTTTCTGCAGCCGACAGATAGACTAATATTAATTTCTGGTACAAGACCTTGGTGAAGTAACACGTTTTCACATTCAATTTTATTCCATTGTCCATTTTTTTGATATTCGATAGCATGAACTTCTTCGTCACCGAGTATTCTTAAATCACTTATCCTTTTGATAAACAATGTATTTGATTTTTTGATATCACCTATCCATCTAATACCCTTATAGATTTCATTAAAATTACCTCGTAAATTAACAATTTTTGGTATTGCTCGAAAGTAGTTACTAAGAGGGGTTGTATCTACTACGGCTTTGATTGGAATGCCCATCATCAAATATTGGTGAGCAATTAAATACAAAAGAGGCCCAGTACCTACAAACACAGCATTTTGAATACCCAAATTTGACTCTTTTAGTAGGATCTGTGCAGCACCAGCAGTCATTACTCCGTTGAGAGTCCAACCAGCTACAGGAAAAGGGCGTTCTTGAGCACCGCTTGTAATGAGTATATGTTTGGCTTTTACAAAGTGTGTTTTGTTATCCTTCAAGTAATGAACTTCACCATTTTCTGACAAGTGCCAGACTTTTGCCCTTGAATGGTAATTAATTGAACATTTTCGAAATTTGTTCACAAGTTTAATGCCATTAAGATAATTAGCACCAAACTTTTGTTTATCGATAGATTGATTTGTTTCGACTGCTCTAAATATCTGCCCTCCAGGCGAGGCAGCTACATCTAGAACAAGAATTTTTGCCTTATATTTAGATGCCAAACAGGAAGCAGACATGCCTGCTGGACCGGCACCTATAATAATGATATCGTAATGATTATTCATACTACTTGAAGATGTTTGTTTGACGTCTAATTTTCATCTCCTGATAAACATTAACCATGCAAGCTTGTTGATTCGGCTGTTCGTCTATTTCTACAAGACAGTCAAAGCAAACTCCCATCATGCAAAAAGGGCCACGTTGGGAACCTCTTGAAGTGGTGTTTTGAAAATGTGTTACTCCTGCTTCAAGAAGGGCGCTTGCAACAGTTTGTCCTTTATGAGCATTTATTAGTTCACCCTCAAAATAAATTTTTATCATTTCTGTTTTTTGAGAGTCGATTCTTTTAATCATTGAATCTCTCAGCGCTAAAGCACTTTAATGAAATTGGCAATTTCCCATCTTTAGCTATATAAGAAGCGATATCTAGAGCATGGATTGCTGAAAGTGTGACGCCACTATGGGAGGAGATTGTATAAGCTCCGGGACAAGTTTTTGAGTAGTCATAAATAGGCAGCCTGTCTTCAGTAAGTATCCTCAATGAGCCCCAAGCACGAATCATCTTGACATCCTTTAAAAAAGGAAAAATAGTTGTTACTCGCTGGGCAATTTGTTGCATAGTTTGAAGGCTTGTACTGTCATCAAAACCGACATCCTCATGTGAGTCACCTAGTAATAATCCACCTTCATTTGTTTGGCGAATAAGTCCTGTCGGATAGTCAAGGAAAGGTTTAATTTTTTCAGTGACAAGAATTTGCCCACGTTGAGGGAAAAGAGACATCTTTAATCCAATTTTGGGCGCTAAATTTTGATTTGAAAAGCCAGCAGCAAGAATTACTTTATTTGAATTGATGACACTGTTTTTAGTTTCTACAGAGAAATACGAATCATTGTATTTTATGTCATTCACGGAATGTATTAATAATTTACCTCCTAATTCTTGAAACCCTTGATGTAGGGAGCGTAAAAGCAATAGTGGGTTTACATGACCATCCCAAGAACTATATGAAGCACCAAAAACTTCCGGACCAATTTTTGGAAGCTTTTTTTCCAATTCTTCGTGATCGAGCATTTTATAGCTAAATTGTTCATTACTATTTTCTGCAATATGTTTTAATGAAATAATCCGTTCTTCAAATTCCTCTTGATTTAAACAAAAATCAAATCCACCTTTCTGCTCAAAACCAGTGTCAATCTTAGTTAGTGCCTTTAATTCATTATTAAACTCAGGCCATTTCTTTACGGATTGCAGAGTCCAGTCAGCATAACTTGGATGATTCTCGCCCTTACCCTGAGCCCAAATAAGTCCAAAATTACCACGCGCTGCGTTCAATGCATTGTCACCCTCATCAATCATAGCAACTTTTTCATCTTGTTTGGCCAGACCAAAGGCGATTGAAGACCCAATCATGCCACCACCAATAACAATAGAATCAAAGTCATACATCTTATGCATACAATATAGTGTTGCTACAAAATTCTAGTTAACACGATTTTATAACAATATATAAATCTTCCAGAATGTTTTGTTTTATATGGTATAGTCGAAGTTCACAAAAAATGAATGTGAAATTTTTGTAGTTTTATTTCGATTGTATTTAACCAAAGGAGAAGAAAATAATGAAGAGAAAACTATTGTTGGCATTAATAAGCGCTACTATGTTTACTGGTGCCTATGGTGGCGACTGGTCAACCATTAAAATTGGTACCGAAGGAGCATATCCTCCTTGGAATGGCACAAACGCTGCTGGAGAACTTGAAGGGGCTGAAATTGATCTTGCAATGGATCTTTGTGAGAGAATGAATGCAACTTGTATTTTAGTCGCTCAAGATTGGGATGGTATTATTCCAGCCTTGCAAAACGGTAAGTATGACGCGATTATTGCTGGAATGTCTATTACTTCAGAAAGAATGGAAGTTATTGATTTTTCTCAGGGATATGCGACCGAGCCTGCGACTTTCACAACTCAAAGCTCGTCAGCACTTGCTAGTACTGGTACTTCCGGTCCACTTAATCTAGATCTGGCAAGTTCAGCTGGAGAATTAGCAAAACTCAAATCATTGCTCACTGGTGCTGTAGTAGGTGTACAGGGTTCAACTACTCATGAAAACTTTGTGAGACAGGAGTTGGGTGACTCTGTAACTATCAAAACTTATGATACCCAACTAAATCTGGAACTGGATTTATTGGCTGGAAGGCTTAATGCGGCTTTATCTGATTCAGGCTCAATGGAGGAATTTATGGAAAGTAATCCAGGTCTTTCCTTTTTTGGTCCTAAGCTAGGTGGAGGCCAATTCGGTCCAGGTGTTGGTGTTGGTTTGCGTCAATCAGATACCGACCTCAAGGCAATGTTTAACAAGGCTATTGACGAAGCTCGAGCTGATGGTACATTATCAACCCACTTCATTAAGTGGTTTGGAAAAGATATCTCAATGTAATATTGTCTTATCTATCAATAAAAAGCGGTCATTAATTCTGACCGCTTTTTTTGTATGTAAAATTGTTTGTGAATATATATGAATAAAGCTTTAGAAATTAACCACTTAAAAAAATCTTTTGGCGATTTAGAAGTCCTAAAAGGTATTTCTTTAAATGCTGAAAAAGGTGATGTTATTTGCATTATAGGATCTAGCGGATCAGGGAAAAGTACTTTATTACGATGTATCAATCTACTAGATATCCCTGACTCGGGAGAAGTTTGGGTTAACGGTGAACTCGTTAATATGACTAAAAACAAAGCAGGAAATTATTATCCACAAGATCAGAATCAGGTTGACAGAATAAGAACCAAACTCGCCATGGTTTTTCAAAGTTTTAACCTTTGGTCTCATATGACGGTCATTCAAAATGTTGTAGAAGCTCCGATTCACGTTCAAAAAATTGATAAAAATAAGGCCAATAAACTTGGTTTAGAGTTATTGGCAAAAGTTGGCATTACCGAAAAAGCAGATCAATATCCATCCAGTCTGTCAGGCGGCCAGCAACAAAGAGTAGCTATTGCTAGAGCTTTAGCTATTCAGCCGGATATTTTGCTTTTTGACGAACCCACTTCTTCTTTAGATCCAGAGCTTGTTGGTGAAGTATTAAAGGTCATGCAATCTTTGGCAGAGGAGGGCCGAACAATGATAGTGGTAACTCATGAGATGGGTTTTGCCAAAGAGGTTGCTTCAAAGGTAATATTTCTTCACAATGGACTTATAGAAGAGCAAGGCACTCCGGACGAACTCTTTAATGCGCCAAAATCTGAACGCTTGAAAAGATTTTTAGAATCTAATCTAGAAATCTAAAGAACATGGATTCTCTCGCTTTGTTGGGGTTTGGAGATACTGGATGGGGTGATGAAATGCTTCGGGCAGCCCTAGTCACTATATTGGTTAGCCTTTCAGCAATGGCCATCGGGCTAGTAGTCTCGGTGTTTGCTACAATGTCAAAATTATCCAGTAGTAGATTTATTCGATCGATTGGTAACACTTACACGACTGTTGTAAGAGGAATTCCTGAACTACTGGTTATTTATCTTCTCTATTTTGGTGCAAATAATGCGATTATGGGGGTCGCTAAAAAACTATTTGGATACAATCAATATATTGAACTTCCAGTATTTTTAATTGCTGCAATAGCTGTAGGAATTATTTCAGGAGCTTATTCAACCGAAGTAATCAGGGGCGCTTTCTTAGCTGTACCTAAAGGTCAGATAGAGGCTTCAAAATCTGTTGGAATGAATAAATTTCTTATTTTTCGTAGAATATTGATTCCTCAAGTTTTGCGCTATGCTCTCCCAGGTCTAGGCAATGTTTGGCAATTAACTTTGAAAGATACCGCTCTCATAATGGTGACCGGTGTAGTGGAAATTATGCGCCAGGCTCACGTAGCAGCTGGTTCTACATATTCCCCATTTATTTTCTACATCACCGCTGCATTACTTTATTTAGTTTTAACCTCTGCATCTTCAAAAGCTTTAAACAGTGCTGAAAGCTGGGCCAACAAAGGTGTAAGGAGGGCATAGGGATGAATTTTATGGATTTCTGTGAGTCTCTACCGAAAGAATTTTTAGGTCTCAAGGTGCAGTTGATGTGTAATTCAATACCTAAACTATTGGGAGGCATTCCTCTGACAATTGAATTAGTATTAATTTCATTACTAATAGGATTCCTATTAGCCCTTGGACTTGCCTTGATGAGACTCTCCAAAAATCGTTTCTTGAATGTAGTTTCTCGATCCTATGTTTTCTATTTCAGAGGAACACCGCTGTTAGTTCAAATATTTCTTATCTATTATGGATTGGCTCAATTTGACTTTATCAAGGAGAGCTTTGTGTGGCCGTTCTTTAGAGAGGCCTATTGGTGCGGCATACTAGCCTTAACCTTAAATACTGGAGCTTACACTGCAGAGATTATCAGGGGAGGATTACAATCTGTTCCATATGGACAGATTGAATCGGCCAGAGCTGTAGGTATGAGCGGCATTCTGCTTTATAGAAGAATCATCTTACCAATTGCTTTTAGACAGGCATTGCCGGCCTATGGCAATGAGATGATATTAATGGTTAAAGGTACATCTCTGGTTAGCACTATTACACTCATGGAGATTACCGGAATTGCAAGATACATCATTGCGAAATACTGGACGCCAGTCGAAATATTTTTGATTGCTGGCATTATTTATTTGGTCATCAACTTTATAGTGACGCAGATTATTAAGTATGCAGAAATTAAGTTTACACCATACCTAGATCACGCAAAAAAAACCAGATAAAACTTAAACATATTTAGGGTTGTTATTGAGCTAGTAGAATCTGATATTTGGATGCTTTATTTTTGATCTAGATCCTCTTTTTTATTCATTTCAGATTCCACTTCATCCATCATCGCATTGTGGGCCTTGTCAGCCCAATCAGTCTTCTGAATGTCAGATTTTTTGTTCTTTGATTGTTTAGCGGTTTCACGGACTTTAAAAAATGAGGAAAAAAACAAACCAAGTTCGAAAAGAAGCCAAATAGGGATTGCGATAAGGACCTGCGAGATGACATCTGGGGGTGTTAAAATCATTCCCAAAGCAAAAGAGCCAATAATGACGTAAGCGCGATTTTTTTTAAGGCGTTCAGCTGTTGTTGCCCCAAACATGATCATCAGGATTGTTGCAATCGGAACCTCAAAGGCCACTCCGAAAGCAAAAGAGACTTTAAGAATAAAGTCCAGATAGTACTGGATATCGGGTGCAAAGTCTACTGATGCTGGTCCCACATTCGACAAGAAAGTAAAAATGACGGGAAAAACGATATAGAAAGAGAAAAGCAGCCCAATATAAAAAAGTATCGTTGATGATATTACAAGTGGCATTACTAATTTTTTTTCATGTCGATAAAGTGCGGGTGCTGTGAATGACCATAACTGGTAGAGCAAATAAGGCATAGCTATATAGATGGCAAGAATCAATGACATCTTGAGTGGCGTCAAGAAGGGAGAGATAACGCCAATAGCGATAAGGTTGGAGCCTGGTATTGCTTGCACAATGGGTGCCGCTATAAAGTTGTATATATCATCGGCAAAGGGAAAAAGAATCGCGAATAAAATCACAATCGCAATGACCGAACGCAATAGTGCGCTCCTTAGTTCAATCAGATGCTGGACGATTGGCATTTTTTCTTGTTCTAGTGTTTCCGGCATTATCTTTTAACTTTGTTCTTGTTTGATGATAGGTCGCTAATCTTGGAAGCCTTATTCTTGATTTCATCAATACCACTTTTGGCTTCATCCAGGGTTTGCGAAATCAGCAATTCTTCATTTTTAACCGAGAGTTGCTCCTTAAGCTCTTCCGACTGAATTTCACTATTAATGTCGTCCTTAACTTTGGAGACAAATTTTTTAAATTTACCAACATAAAAACCAGCCTTACGGGCCAATGCAGGCATCTTTTCAGGACCAACCACAATCAAGGTGATGACAAATATGACAGCGATCTCCCACATACCGAAATCAAACATAATATTGCCTATTGAATGACTCACTTCGACGGGCTGCGTAGAAATAAATCTTGAAAGTTAATTGTTGTATTCTGATACCCATAAGAACCTGGAAATCTAGAGAAATAAAAGAATGATATAAGTGATTTATTATACAATAATGGCGGTAATAACTAGTTTCTTAATGCTTAATAGGATCAACACAAAATAATGGGGTCAGTATTGGACATTGCAGATGGAATAAAGGTTGTTGATTCAGGCTATATACGTCAAGAAATGGCTGCAATATATCTAGTCAGGCAGGGCAACGAGATTGCCATTATAGAGACAGGCACTAAGCACAGCATCTCTAAAGTCCGACAAGCTCTCGAAAAAGATGGGCTGAATTTTTCCAATGTGGCCTATATCATACCAACGCACGTCCATCTTGACCATGCCGCGGGTGCAGGAGAATTGATGAAACTATGTGCAAATGCACAGCTTGTGGTCCATCCTCGGGGTGCTCGACACATGGTAGACCCGAGTAAACTTATTGCAGGAACGGTCGCAGTTTATGGAGAAGACAAATTCAATCAACTCTATGGCGATATCGTGCCGATAGATTCCTCTAGGATTATTGAAGCTGATGATAACTTTGTACTCGACTTTGGCGGAAGGGAGTTTAAGTTTATTGACACTCCAGGTCATGCAAAGCATCACTTTTGTGTTTGGGATAGGATGACCGAGTCTATGTTCACGGGAGACACTTTTGGCATATCATATCGAGACTTTGATAATGGCGATGAGGTGTATATTTTTCCCACGACAACGCCAATACAATTTGACCCAGAAGCATTGATTGATAGTATAGAAAAGTTAATGGAATATAAACCTAAACGTGTTTGTTTGACTCATTTCGGTGCAATCAAGCCGACAAACAAAGTGATAGAGCAGTTAATAGATGGCATTAACTTTGTGAGCAGTCTTGCAATTGAATACGCAACACAAGATAACGCCGAAGAAAAAATTCAAAATATAATGATGGATCATTATCTGCAACAACTTCGAAAAATGGGCTTTACTGATCAAGATTCATGTAGAGAAAAGCTAATGGTTGATGTTGAACTTAACACACAAGGCCTGATTTACTGGCAACAAAAAATTGCTCAGGCCAAAAGGAAAATTAACGGAGAAAGAGATGGACGTAAAAACAGCACTGGCAGAACGTAAATCAACGAGGGCTTTTCTGGATAAGGAAGTCCCAATTGATGTCATAAATACCATTATAGAACAGGCCAAGACTTCACCTTCAGGTGCTAACACTCAGCCCTGGCAAGTAGCGGTCGTGACTGGAAAAAGCAAGACAAATCTTTGCAATAAACTGGAAAAGACATATCGCTCTGGAAATAAAGGTGCTATGGACTACCACTACTACCCAACAGAGTGGACTGGAGAATATAAAGAGAGAAGAAGGGATTGCGGTCTATTGCTCTACTCCACTTTGGAAATAACAAGAGAAGATAAACAAAGGCAAATAGATCAATGGGCGCTCAATTATCAGGCATTTAACGCACCCGCCATGCTTCTCATTTTTATGGATAATTTTTTACGAAAGGGCTCTTTTATGGATTGCGGTATGTTTATACAATCGATTATGCTGTCGGCTGTTGAGCATGGCCTGGCAACCTGTCCACAGGCGGCTCTTGGGGAATACCCGGATATTGTCAGAGAAGAGCTTTCTTATGATGCAGATAAGCTGTTGCTTTGCGGAATTGCGCTCGGCTATGAAGACAAGTCTGAAATTGTCAATAGCTACAGAACGCCTAGAAAAGAGCTAGACAACATGGTTCGTTATTTTTCTTGATAGGTTTGATAGATCAAAATTAAATATTGATTACATGTACAATAATTTCTCGTGTCTGCTGTTATGAGCATACCAGACAACGAATTGAATTTATTATTTAGCAATAAAAAGGAGCAAAAATTATGTCTGCAGGAATCCATAAAATTGATTTTTCATCACCTGATGAAGTAAGAAGACCTGAAAAAACCACAGTTGAAATTATCTCGATTGGTCATGTTAACGTTGCCCGAATGACTGTTCAGCCAGGCTGGATATGGTCTGAGTGTATTGCACCTGTAGCAGGTACTGAAAGCTGTCAAGCACACCACCTGGGAATTGTTCAGTCAGGTCGGCTACTGGTTGAACACGAGGACGGCAGCACGGAGACAATCAGTCCAGGAGACGTATATGAGTGCAAGCCTGGTCATCAAGCCCAGGTAGTGGGTGACGAGCCTTGTATTATGATTGAATTTAACAGTGAAACGGCACAAACCTACGCAAAAGGTTAAACAAACCAAGTAAATATTAATTAAATGACAAAACTTGCTATTATTGATGATGATCAGGAGATTCTTACACTTCTCGATGACTATCTTGCAAAAAATGGATTTGAAGTGGAAGGTTTTACAGATGGAGAGTCTTTTTTAAGTAGAGACGAAACTGAATTCGATTTACTTATATTAGATATTGGCCTGCCAGGTATTGATGGGCTGGAAATTTGTAGAAGGTTGCGACAAAAATCAAGCATCCCCATTATCATGCTTACCGCTGCCAGTGATGACCTAGACCGCATATTGGGTTTGGAGTTGGGGGCAGACGACTATTTAGGCAAACCATTCAATCCTAGAGAGCTCTTGGCACGAATTAAGGCTCTTCTCAGGCGTATGTATATCGATACCGAAGGAGAATCATCTGATCAACAAATCGAAATAAACTATGCCGCCAGAAAAGCTTCTATAGCAGGTATAGATCTAGATCTAACTGGTGCCGAGTTTGATTTGCTGGGTGTTTTTCATAAACAGATTGGAACCGTCTTAAGTAGAGATAAGATTAGTGAATTATTGCACCGTAGACGGATAGAGCCATTCGATCGTTCTATTGACACTTCCGTAAGCCGCTTACGTCAAAAGCTTAGTGATCATCTTGAAGGAGAGATTATTCAGAGTGTTCGAGGTAAAGGATATGTATTTCTTTTGAAAAAATGACAGCTAAAACTTCAAATCTTTCTTGGTTAGTGCCAAAAACTATATTAGCCAGAGTGACTTCTATAATTTTTATTGGCGTCCTAATAGCTCAGTTATTAGGTACTTGGATTTGGGTTGAGCAATTAAAGTCCTCAGAGAGAGACAGAATGACTGAACTGTCTCAATCTATGGGAAATCATATCGGCAAGGCTATTGGTTTTTTTGAAAAATTGCCAAATCAGTATCGACAGGAAACCCTTGAAGAATTTCGTACAAATGGTGGGACTTTCTTAGATTTTGAAGCAGAGTTCTTTGTTTCAATGAATCCAGAATATATCGATTTGACTCCAATTTCAACTACTGAATTTTCTTTATTGGTTCGAGATAATATACAAAAAAGTATGTCTCCTTATATGGGTCAGATTGAAGATTTGAATCTTTCATTTGTAAGTTTTGAGAATGCTAAAACAATGACACCAAATAAACCATTAAAGGGATTAACAGACAACAATGCGATAGTTTCGTTATCACCGATATGGAAAAACCTTGGACTTATAGCACCTAAAGATGAAATTCCCATTGCAGTAATTCAATTCAGATTAAATCAACAAACTGGTTGGATGTATTTAGCAACAATTATTCCTAAAGGTGAATTACTACTAAGTTTTGATTGGATTAATGGGGAACGTATATTTACTTCTATAGCGGTATCTTTGACTGTACTTCTACTGACTTTTTTATTTGTTCGTAGGATTATTTCGCCTCTCAAGCTCCTAGCTCATCAGGCAGATCTTCTAGGAAGAGGTCGTAATCCAAGACAACTAGAGGAAAAGGGCTCAAAAGAGATAGTAGCTACGATAGGCGCATTTAATTCAATGGCCAAACGCATTCGGAGATTTATTGCAGATAGAGAGCGAACGTTTACAGCAATCTCGCACGACCTGAAAACACCATTAACTCGAGCACGTCTCAGGGTTGAGGGAATTGAGGAAGGTCCCATCAAAGAAAACTTGATTGGAGATTTAGACTACCTTGAGACTATGGTAAAGGGAAGTTTGCAAATCATGACAGATGGTGCAGAACATGAAAACACTACCGTCATTGATTTAAAAGAGTTGCTTAACACGATACTTAAAAAGGAAGAAATTCTTCACCTTCCCATTAAGTTAAGTATGGATGAAAAGATTACTATGAAGGGGAGACCTGTTGCTATTGAACGTCTTTTTTCTAATTTGATCAATAACGCAATGACCTACGGTAAAGGGGTTGAAGTGAAAGGAAAAAAAATACGCAATGGCATACTCATACAAATCATGGATACAGGCCCTGGATTGAGTGATATTGATAAAGAAAATGTTTTTAAGCCTTACTACCGTTTGGAACACAAACTAAGCGAAGCTCATTCTGGTTTAGGAATGGGTATAGCCAGAAACATAGCAAATATTCATGGTGGCGAACTTGAATTAAAAGATCGACCAGGTGGTGGTTTAATTGTTGAGGTTTACTTTCCTGTGTAGAGTCTTTTTAAAAGATGCCGACATTTAATAGCAAAGAATTTTTACTAGAACACATAAGCTCCATCATGTCTTTTTATCACCCACGCTGTATTGACAAAGTGGTTGGTGGATTTTTTCAAAACTTCCGCGATGACGGTAGTGTCTATGATTCAAAGACTAGACATTTGGTCAGTAGTACCCGTTTTATCTTCAATTATGCGATGGCCGCAAAAGAGTTTAAAAATAGCGAGTATTTGGATGTCGCTCAACATGGTATTGATTATCTACGCCAATTCCACCTTAATAGCAATACTGGAGGTTATGCATGGATTTTAAATGACAAAGAGATTAAAGACCCAACCAATTATTGCTATGGACTGGCATTCGTGCTCCTGGCTTACTCGACCAGCTATAAAGCAGGTCTTTCAGAGTCTAAAAAATATATCGATGAAACTTTCAATCTGATGGAAAAATATTTTTGGTCTGAGGAAGCAGGTTTATATTGCGACGAGATCAGTGCAGACTGGAGTCATGTATTCGAGTATCGCGGACAAAACGCCAATATGCACTCCTGCGAAGCACTCATTATGGCTTTCGAGGCCACTCAAGAAGAGAAATATTTGCAACGTGCGCTTCTGGTGGCAGGAAATATTTGCCAAAGGCAGGCAAAACTAGCTGATGGCTTGATATGGGAACATTACGATTCTGACTGGAAGATTGACTGGTCATTCAATAAGGACACTCCAGACGACTTATTCCGACCTTGGGGTTTTCAAATTGGCCATCTAACTGAATGGGCAAAGTTGTTGGTTATATTGGAAAGATACGTTGATAAAGATTGGTTATTGATTCGAGCTCAAGAATTATTCGATGTTGCTGTGGATAAAGGTTGGAACTCAAATTCAGGCGGACTTGTCTACGGCATTGCGCCAGACGGCAATGTTTGCGATGGAGACAAGTACTTCTGGGTTCAGGCTGAATCTATTGCTGCTGCAGCGATACTAGCAAAGAGAACAGGCAAGAAGAGTTACTGGGATTGGTACAACCGTATTTGGGATTATAGTTGGAATCATATGGTCGACCACGAATATGGCGCCTGGTTTAGAATTTTGGATTCAGAAAACAATAAATATGATAACCTGAAGAGTCCTGTGGGTAAGACTGACTACCACACCATGGGTGCCTGCTACGAGGTGCTAAATTCACTTTGAGTTTCAAAAAAATATAATGAATTAAATAAAACTGTTTGACACACTTTGTAACAATATGTTTTTATTGAAAGAATATACTAACTTTTCTTCTGTTTAATAAATAGCAGAAGTTAAACTTAATAAGGGAGTTATAAATTATGAAAAAAATATTAATAAAAGTTCTATCCTTAATGTTTATGTTTGGCGCTCTTTCAACTTCTGCAGTTGCGATTGATAAACTGCATTTTGTTGTTCCAGGTGGCGCTGGAGGAGGTTGGGATGGCTGTGCTAGAGGTACCGGAGAGGCTTTAGTCAAATCTGGTTTACTTGAGTCAGCATCATTTGAAAACATGTCCGGTGGCGGTGGCGGTAAGGCACTAGCTTGGATGATTAAAACACAACCTAAAAACACTATTATGGTGCAATCAACACCGATTGTGCTTCGTTCAATTAGTCGTCATTCAGGATATGTGTCTGATGATGCAGCAAGTGGAGTTTTGTCTTTTAAAGATGTAACCCCAATTGCCGGAATTATCGGAGACTTTGGTGCAATTGCTGTTGCAGCTGATTCGCCTTACCAATCATTCGGAGATCTTGTGAGCGCTTATAATGCGGATCCAAAATCTGTGAAGATGGCAGGAGGCTCAACACGTGGAAGTATGGACCATTTGATTGGTGCTTTAGCTTTCCAATCTGCAGGCGCTAACCCAAATAACGTTGTCTACATTCCTTATGACGGTGGTGGTGAAGCCTTAGCTGGACTGCTTTCTGGCGAGGCACAAGTGCTATCTACCGGCTTCAGTGAAGCTCTAGGTGCTGGTGACCAGGTACGTATATTGGGAATCACAGCCAATGATCGTTCAGCTGATGCTCCAAGCGTTCCAACGCTAAAAGAGCAAGGATATGATGCGTATTTCGTTAACTGGAGAGGTTTCTTTGGTCCTCCAAATATGGATGCATATGACAGATATCAGATTGCGAAAATGCTTGGTGACATGCAGGAAACTCCGGAATGGGAAGTTGTTCGTAAGCGTAACGCTTATGTCAACATCTACAATCCTGGGTTTGATTTCATGGCTTTCTTAGAAAAGCAGACCGTAGAAATGACAGACCTAATGAAGAAATTAGGAGTTATTTAAGATTGTTGTAAAAAAGTAAGACTGTTATAAAAAGGGAGAAAGGTGAGTGACTATTAACTATACAAAAATAAGTGCGCTTGTCTTTCTCCTTATTTTTCTTGTTTACTCCTATCTAGCTGGTGAAATTGAAGTGTTTGCCTTTGACGAACATGCCGACTTTAACGCAAGAACGTTTCCTAAATTTATTTCCTATCTCGGTATTGTCGTTTCTTTTTTGACCTTGGTTTTGTCGCGAGGCGAAGATGATGAGCCATTTGGTCAATTCGAATGGCTGAAAGTATTCGTTTTATTCGTCCTGGTATTTACCTACGGCGTAATTATCAAATCGGTTGGGTTCTTTTTGTCTACCAATCTATTTCTACTTGTTTCTTATTATTATTTGGGTGTCCGTAGCTACAAGGTTTTATTGTTTTGTTCATTCCCCGTTGCTGCTTCACTGCAATTTATGTTGCATGGATTGCTAGATGTTTATATACGTGACCCTTTCCTTGAATTTTTAGGAGTGATTTCATGATCGAAGGATTGATGATTGGCATCAATACTGCCTTTAGCGGTTATAACATTATTATGGTTATGATGGGTTGTTTTGCCGGCACCATTATTGGCATGCTGCCGGGTCTCGGTCCCATGTCAGCAATAGCGCTGATGATACCGATCACTTATGGATTTGATCCTGCTTCGGCTATGATACTCATGGCAGGCGTCTACTATGGAGCAATTTTTGGTGGATCAACCTCCTCTATCCTTATTAATGCTCCTGGTGTAGCAGGAACGGTATCGAGTTCATTTGATGGTTATCCGATGGCCAAAAATGGTCAGGCAGGGAAGGCATTAGCTATAGCGGCTTACGCCTCTTTCTCTGGTGGCACGATTGCCGCATTATTTTTGTTAGTTGCAGCACCTCAGCTGGCGAAGGTAAGTTTAAGTTTCCAGTCGGCTGACTACTTTGCCCTTATGTGTGTAGGTCTTTTGTCGATTGCTGCATTTGCCAGCAAAGGGCAGTTCCTAAAGGCCATGATTATGACTGCGTTTGGATTGGCTTTGGCAACTGTTGGACAGGATTCATTGTCTGACATTACTCGATTTCATTTTGACAATATCAATTTAATGGACGGGATTAGTTTCGTTCTACTGGTGATGGCAACTTTTGCCATGAGTGAAGCATTTATGATTATATTCAAAAAGATGGATGTTAGTTTTTCAGCCTCTGACGTCAGTAAAGAAAAATTAGGGTCTATTAAATTATCCAAAAGTGAGGTCAAGGAAATGGTTCCGGTCGTTGGTCGGACATCTGTGCTCGGCTTTTTGGTGGGTGTATTGCCAGGAGCGGGAGCTACAATTGCCAGCTTCTTAGCCTGGGGTTTTGAGAGAAGCATAGCCAAAGCAAAAGAAAAATTAAAGTTTGGTAAAGGCTCGATTAAGGGTCTAGCTGCACCAGAAACAGCAAACAACGCAGCCTGTACAGGGTCTTTCGTACCTCTTTTGACTTTAGGAATCCCGGGCTCAGGTACGACCGCTGTAATGCTGGGTGCATTATTGTCTTTTGGGGTTCAGCCGGGACCCAGACTTTATATCGAACAACCTGAAATTTTTTGGTCAATTATCATTTCAATGTATATTGGAAATGTCGTTTTATTGGTTTTAAATTTACCTCTGATTCCCTATATAGCCCGTATATTGGCGATTCCTAAAAACCTTTTGGTGCCTCTGGTTTTGTTTTTCTCTGTTACTGGAGTTTATTTAATTTCATTTAACTCTTTTGATATCTATTTCATGGCTGTTGTAGCGTTGATTTCTCTCGTTCTCAGGATATTAAATTACCCGATGCCTCCACTCATTTTGGGTTTCATTTTAGGTGGAATGTTAGAGAAGAATTTACGCCGAGCTTTGTTGATTAATGACGGGTCTTTTTCTTTTATGTGGGAGAGACCTATTAGTCTCACCTTATTCATAATCATGATAGTCATCATATTATTACAAATATATCAAGGGATACAAAAAAAACAAAGCTGAATTAAATTCTGGGATACTTATCTCGAAAAAAAAGCAAAACCAATTACGAAATTTTATTCACTAAGTGGAATTTTAAATGAAGAGTAGCCGAGACCAAAGTCCAGAAAATATTATTGAAACTTGGACTGAGTGTTTTAATAGTGGCAATTTAGAATGCATTCTGGACATGTATCACGAGAGTGCCATCTTATTGCCAACATTTTTGTCTAAAGCATTATCTTCTCGAGAACAAATAAAAGACTATTTTATTAAAACTATAGAAGGCCAAGCTTCGGTAGAGCTAGACCATGATAAAACTATAAAAAAGAGATTTTCAGAAGATATATATTTGATGACTGGTACCTACACCTTCTGTATTAAGACAAAAGAAAATGCTAAATATCTGTCTTGGTTCACTTTCTTGATTGACTTGTCAGCCGATTCGCCAATTAAACATCACCACTCTTCTAGAGTGCCATTTGAGTTCGCCCAAGATCGCTCAACTCCTCAACCGTAAATCTAGCTTTAAAGTCAACCTCGTAGTCTTCAGCTGCAAAGTCAGGAGGACTCTTTCCTTCGAGAAATTTCTGAGTTTGCTTTTTAGCATAATTTAAATTTTTCTGACACTTTGGTGAGGCGCCAATATACATTACATTTGAATAATCCTTACCTGAATGCTTATCGGCTACTGAATGAGTGATGTCTGGATGCCACCAGACAGTATCACCTGGACTCACTTCTGGAATAGAAACCAAGCCAGCCAGAAGGTCTTCGTGATACTTTGAAGAGATATTGAGAGGGCGACCAGGCTCTGCATCGCAAAGATTGTCTGGAGAGATATCATCCTGCAATGCACGAAGCAGTAGATAGCTCATACAATTCGCGATAGGAATCACTGAAAGGGTACCATCTAAAGGTCCTTGAGAGGTAAGTGCAGTCCATCCCTGGAAAGTTCTGAACATTGAACAAACAGCCGGTGACTTGTACTCATTTGTCTGAGTCCGATAAGCCGCTTTCCATGGGTCATAAGATGAATAATCGCCATTAAATACAGCGCTATATACTTTTTGATAGCCTTGGTCAACCCAGCGCTCAAATGAGCCGCCATCTATATGAGGTGATAGGCCTAAACTTACATCACCAGGTTCACGGCGTCGAATTCTATCGGCATAAATATAGTCCTGATTAGGGTCGAACTCATCACCTGTGTTCGTTGAGACATCCCACAATGAATTTAAAAATTTCTTGGTATTTGCCATTGATTCGGATTGCCTAGCAAGCATCTGTGGCTTTGACCAATAAATTCCAAAAATTTGTGGTTCACCTGACTTTAATTGAGAAAAATATTGATCCATACCTGCTTTTTCAATTGATTTAGTATGGTAGTCATTGTGCAAAATATATTCAGCAACTTCGTCATTCCAATCTCTGGCTAATTGCTCGTCAAAGACACCTCGAATAATTAAAGATCCTCGACGCTTTATCTCAGAAATTTGAGAATTTGACAAGTTACCACTTAAAATAGATTTGTAGTTAATTTCTGGAATAACGGGAATGTTATTGAGCTGCATACTTTGTATATACTCAACTTCCCTTTTAATATTCGAGGAAACCGTTTCAAAGCTTTTCTTTACATCTTGAAGACCACACAAAAAGGATTTGGTTTTGGTAATTTCTTGTTTTATTGTGTTTTCCATGATTTATTTCATAATAAGTACAAGAAAGAACAATACGATATATGAAGCTAGCGGAATATTATAAAGAACTTTGGTTCTCTTTTTTTAATAAGCGCAACATCACTCTCATTACTATCAAATAAATTTTACATCTTTCTAGCCAAGACAAAATATACATTGGTCTCAATTTTTTTGATTAATTCAATGTGTTACAAATCATGACGAAATGTGTCAAGGTATTGACAATATAATGAATTCAGATAATATTTTTAGTCAAGCAAACTCCAATAACGCTAAAAAGTTATTTGGTTTGTAAGCTTTGTTCGTTTAATGCTTATTGCATTAAGATGAGCATTTATTTTTAATAATGGAGAGATAAAAATGGTTAAAAAACTATTTACAAAATGTTTAGCGGCATGCTTGGTTCTTTCTTTTGGTGCAACTCAAGTTTTAGCAGACGACGTTGAGGTTCTACATTGGTGGACTTCAGGTGGTGAAGCTGCAGCAGTTGGTGTGTTAAAAGATGACTTAGCTGGTAAAGGTGTTGGCTGGAAAGACATGCCTATAGCTGGTGGTGGTGGTGACGCTGCTATGACAACGCTTAAAGCTCGTGTTACAGCTGGCAATGCTCCGACAGCAGTCCAGATGCTTGGTTTTGATATTCAGGATTGGGCTGCTCAAGGCGCTCTAGCTAACCTAAATGATGTAGCCGCTGCAGAGGGCTGGGATGCAGTTGTTCCTGCTGCCTTGCAAGCTTTCTCTAAGTACGATGGTAACTGGGTTGCCTCGCCTGTAAATGTGCACTCTACTAACTGGGTTTGGATTAGCAAATCAGCATTAGATGCAGCAGGTGGAAATGCTCCTACCACATGGGAAGAGCTGGTTTCTGTACTTGACGCAATGAAGGCGAATGGAATAACTCCACTCGCACATGGTGGACAAGCATGGCAAGAAGCAACTATTTTTGATGGCGTTGCTCTTAGTCTAGGAAACGGCTTCTATAAATCAGCATTGATTGATTTAAACGAAGACGCTCTCGGAGGAGCGTTGATGGTTGAAGCATTCAATAGAATGGCAACACTACGTTCTTACGTTGACGATAACTTCTCTGGTCGTGATTGGAACTTGGCATCAGCTATGGTGATTAATGGCGAAGCTGGTATGCAAATGATGGGCGACTGGGCGAAAGGTGAATTCTTGAAAGCCGGCCAGAAGCCTGGTTCAGATTTCGTTTGTATCCGTTTCCCAGGAACTCAGGGTTCAGTAACGTTTAACTCTGACCAATTCGCTATGTTTAGCGGTTCTGGAAGTTCTGATGCACAGAAAGCTATGGCATCATCTGTTATGAATCCAGTCTTCCAATCAGCCTTTAATGTTGTGAAGGGTTCAGTACCAGCGCGTACTGACGTTCCTGATATGATGTTTGATGGTTGTGGTAAGAAAGGTATGGCAGATCTAGCCGCAGCAAACGCTGCTGGTAGCTTGTTTGGTTCTATGGCTCATGGACATACAGTCCCTGCTGGAATCAAAAATGCGATCTACGATGTTGTTACTGCTCACTTTAATGGTGAGTATTCAGCTGAAGAAGCAGCAGCAGAGATGGTTGCTGCAGTTGCAGCTGCAAAGTAAACTAAATTTAATCTAATTTCGTTCTTAGATTTTATTGGGTTTATCTCCTTTAATAGTTGGCGAATTAATAGTTCGCCAACTATTTTTTTGATTAGAATTGTAATAAATGAAAAATTACCTTCAACTTTGGCTCCCTAGAATTGTTTTAGCACCAAGCTTTTTTCTGATTCTAGTTTTCGTATACGGATTTATTATCTACACTGGATATTTATCCATGACTGATTCCCGTATGCTTCCTACTCATGAATGGATGGGTTGGGATAACTATTTCAAGATATTTCGTTTAAGGCATTGGAAAATTGCCGTTAATAATCTCTTTATTTTTGGTTTTTTATATATCGTCATTAGCACCTTAATTGGTCTACTTTTAGCTATATTGCTAGATCAGAAAATAAGAGCAGAGGGAATTATCCGTCCAATCTTCCTTTACCCTATGGCTTTATCTTTTATTGTTACAGGTACAGCTTGGAAATGGTTCCTAGATCCAGGTATTGGAATTGAAAATATTATCCATCTATGGGGATGGGAGGACTTTAAATTTGATTGGATTAAAAATCGTAGTTACGCAATATATACAGTAGTAATCGCAGCGGTATGGCAAAGCTCAGGTTTTGTAATGGCAATGTTCTTGGCTGGGCTAAGAGGGATTGATGGGGAGATAATGAAGGCAGCTCAGATTGATGGTGCTTCTGGCTTTCGTATTTACAAACGAATCATTATCCCAATGCTTCGTCCTGCCTTCCTATCAGCCTTTGTAATTCTTGCCCACCTGTCAATAAAGGCCTACGATTTGGTCATTGCTTTAACTCATGGCGGTCCAGGAAGGGCGACCGAACTGCCTGCAACATTTATGTATTCGTATACCTTTGAACGAAATCAGATGGGTGTAGGTGCTACATCAGCAATAATTATGCTGGTAATGATTTTTTCAATCATTATTCCTTATCTCTACAGCGAACTCAGAAGTGAGGATCAAAAGTGAAATTAAATGCCTTACAAGAGAGCAATATAAATAAATCAAGAATGTCGCGAACTTTGATTTATATCGTGCTCTTTGTGTTTGTCATTTATTATTTATTGCCCCTTTATGTGATGATGATTAATTCATTTAAGCATCTTGATGATATACGTTCAGGTGGTATGTTAAATTTACCATCCATTTGGACACTTGATCCTTGGAAGTCGGCTTGGTCTAGCGCACAAATTGGAATAGACCCTAGTGGTCTTAAACCATATTTATGGAATTCGATTCTTATGGTTGTTCCTGCGGTATTTATATCAACAGTATTAGGTTCTTTAAATGGTTATGTTTTAACTAAGTGGCAATTCAGAGGTCATGGAGTGGTATTTGGTTTACTCTTGCTGGCATGTTTTATTCCCTTTCAGGTAGTCTTAATTCCAATGGCAAAAATCCTTGGACTGCTTGGTTTAGCAGGAACAACATCGGGATTAATTTTGGTTCATGTGGTATACGGTTTGGGTTTCACAACACTCTTTTTTAGAAATTATTATGCCGCCTTTCCAACAGAAATTGTTAAGGCTGCACAAATTGACGGAGCAGGTTTTTTTCGGATTTTTTGGCGTGTCTTGTTACCAAGTTCAGGACCGATCATAGTGGTAACGGTTATATGGCAATTTACGAATATATGGAATGACTTTTTATTTGGCGCTTCGTTCGCTGATTTTGATTCTATTCCAATGACTATAGCTTTAAACAACCTTGTCAATTCATCGACAGGAGTTAAGGAATATAATGTTCATTTTGCAGGAGCAATCTTGGCAGCATTACCAACTCTTATTGTATATATTGTCTCAGGGCGATATTTTGTTCGTGGTTTAATGGCAGGTGCTGTCAAGGGTTAAAAATGATCTTTTTGGGAATTATTAATTTAAGGATAGAAATATGGCTTCACTAACGATTAGCGATCTTTATAAGAGTTTTGGCGCTGTAGAGGTACTGAAAGGAATTGATCTCTCTATAGAGGATGGAGGCTTTTTAGTTTTGGTGGGGCCTTCTGGTTGTGGAAAATCAACTTTGCTGAATACCATCGCTGGGTTGGAAGAAATCACGAGTGGCGAAATTATGATTGGGGATAATTCGGTTGCAGGTTTGCATCCCTCAAAGCGCAACATTGCCATGGTTTTTCAGTCCTATGCACTTTATCCCAATATGACTGTTTCTCAAAATATTAGTTTTGGTATGGAGATGCAGGGTATAGACAAAGATGAACGCAGTAAAGCCGTCGACAAAGTAGCTGATACTCTTCAAATTAGTGAACTTTTAGATCGAAAGCCTAGTCAACTTTCAGGTGGTCAGAGACAGCGTGTGGCGATGGGTCGTGCGATTGTGCGTGAACCAGAGGTATTTTTGTTTGATGAACCTTTGTCAAATCTTGATGCGAAATTACGTATCGACATGAGGACTGAAATTAAAAGACTTCATCAACGATTAGGTTCCACAATTATTTATGTAACCCATGACCAAATTGAGGCTATGACCTTGGCAACTAAGATAGCTGTCTTAAAGGATGGTTGTATCCAGCAGTATGGTTCTCCATACGAAATTTATAACAATCCTAGTAATATGTTTGTTGCGAATTTTATGGGAGCTCCTTCAATGAACTTAATCGAAGGACAAGTTAAGAAAGTTGGTAATAGTATAGAGTTTCAAATGACAAGTAGCAGTGGTGAAAATGTTTCATTGCCTGTTAGTGATGTAAAAGGTCTAGAGAGTTATATTGATAAATTGGTGGTTTGCGGTATACGTCCTGAAGCAATCACGGATTTAGAATTATTAACTAATAATTCAAACTCTGAAGTTGTTGAAAAAGAGCTACTTGTTGATGTTGTTGAGCCGGCAGGTTCTGACACCTTTGCAATTCTGGAATTGGGAGGAAAACAGGTTGTTGCTCGACTCAACGGGAACTCAAGAGTCTCGGCTGGTGAGAAAATTAAGCTAATCTTTAATTTATCTCAGACAGTCTTCTTCGATAAAAAAACTGAAGAACGTATAAGGTAGATTGTTATGGGTAAATCTTTTACAAAGTCTGGTATATCGATACCTTCCATAGGTCTTGGCACCTGGGAGTTGAGAGGGCAAGAGTGTAGAAGGGTGGTTCGAAAGGCTCTAGAAGTAGGGTATCGCCATGTTGACACTGCATCGATGTATGAAAATGAATCAGAGGTTGGTAGTGGAATTTTGGATTCAGGTGTTGATAGAAGTGATGTTTTTTTAACAACCAAAATCAATACTATTGGTTGGACAGCTTCACAAGACCGAAAAACTGTTATAAGAAATGAAAATATTGTTGATGAATTTAATCAAAGCCTTTCTGACCTTAAGACTGACTATGTAGACTTGCTATTAATTCATTGGCCAGCCTTTGCTACTAGTCTTGGCGATATGCTTGAGATAATGTATCAAATTAAGGAAAGTCAAAAGGCAAGGGCTATCGGAGTTGCAAATTTTAATTCTAATCTTTTGAGTGAGTGTGAGCGACTTGGATATGAAGATATTTATTGTGATCAAGTAGAATACCACCCCTTTCTTTCACAAGAAATACTCCTTAAAAAGATGAATGAAATGAATGTTATACCTGTGGCTTACTGTCCTATTTGTCGTGGAGATGTAGCTAAAGATAGTGTCATTATGAATTTGTCCGAAAAGTATAATAAAACTCCAGCTCAAGTCACATTGAGGTGGCTTATTCAACAGCAAATAGTTGCAATTCCAAAAACTTCAAAACTAGATAGACTGAAAGAAAATATTGATATCTATGATTTTGAGATCGATAATCAAGATATGGCTCGAATACATAGTCTTGCAAGGGACCAAAGGTTGGTTCCAAACCTCGAGTCAACCGCTTTACTATATCCTTGGGATTAATTCCTGCATCAATAAGCAGTAAGAATTATTTACCTATAAGACCCGATTTTCGTTGAATTTCATTAATGGCTTGAGTTACTACCCTAGAAATTGAGAAATCTGAGGGATTGCCTAAATTAGCCTGAGCAACAAAATGATCAACCATAAGCTTGTACTGGTCGCAACTAGGAAAACTAATTCTTTCGCCTCTCTCTAGACCGCCTCTTGACCAGTATGCATAGGTTAAATCAGGTGGGTTGACTGGTACATCAAGTTTTGCCCAACCATTATCAGCTAGGACATGTAGGCTTTGGCAAAGCGCGGCATCGCCAGAAACGGTAAAGTTAAGAATCTCTCCATTTGGCCACTTCAGAACCGCATCTACCTGCTTTTCGACATCAAAATTATCATTCATCTTTGCGAAAGCTGAAACGACTTCGGGTGTGCCATCAAAGAGTAGGCAACCAGCAAGAATCGCATAGCAACCAATATCATAAAGAGGGCCTCCACCAAAACTGCTGCTATTGCGATAATTTCCTTTTGGTTGTTGTGGATAGCTAAAAATGAAATGTGCAGTCTGGATATTTCCGATATCTAGTTCTTGTAGCCATTTCCACTGTGGATGATATCTGACCATAAAGGCTTCCTGAAAATACAATTCACTCTTAGTGGCTACTCTTTCTAGTTGAGATAATTCTTCTATATTTAATGCAACAGGTTTTTCACAAAGCACATGCTTACCTGACTTGAGTGCGGCGATGGAGTAGGGTACATGAAGGTGGTTTGGTAGAGGATTGTAGATTACATCGATAGATGGTTCTGCAAACAAGCTCTCATAGTCTGTCTCAATAACGTCTTGATAAATCTCTGGCAAAGATTCTTGGCCAGGGTTTCTGCGTCCAATATGGGTAACCTCGTGTCCAGCTTCGATTATAGCTGGCACAAGCCATTCTCGAGCTATTTTGGCTTCACCTAAAATACCGAATCTCATTTAATTTTCACAGAATGTTTTATAAATTTATTAACCATTTCCATCTTTCCATTATAAAAAAATACTCATAATTATGAGTATTTTTTGAAAAGTTATGAAACAGTTTGACACAAATTGAAACAATTTAGGATAGTGAGAACAATATACTACTCGGAAAAAAATGCTTAAAATTAAATTGAACTCATTACAAAACAAGAAAATAAAGGCTCTATATGTATTTGCTTTGGTTTCATATATTGTATTCTTCTTATTTATAGTTGTTATCAATTAATGTAGTCTTTATAAAAAACTCGATGATAATTTGTGCTGGTGAATCGTTGATTGATATGGTCTCTTTTGTGACAGAGAAAGGAGAAGTACAATATAGTCCGTATGTCGGTGGAAGTATACTTAATAGTGCTATAGCTCTAGGGCGATTGGGAGCCGATGCTTATTATTGTGGAGCCGTCTCTAATGACACTTTTGGGGACTTGATAGAGAATTGCCTAAGAGACTCTAAAGTTCAGGAAGATTTTATTATTAAAACCAATCGGCATACAACACTTGCCTATGCTGATGTCACTGATGATGTTGTGAAATACAACTTTGTTGATGAAAACTCCGCTGGCAGGTTGATTGATGAAAACAGCTTAAAGCCATTTGTCAATAAAATAAATAATGCCAAAGCTTTACTGGTTGGAGGGATCAGCCTACAGGCCGACCCCTGTGGCACGAGCTGGCAATGGCTGGTCGAGCAAGTTACAGGTCATTGCGTGATTTATTTTGATGCCAATATCCGCCCTGACTTCATAGAGGACAAAGATAAATATCTTGAACGTTTTGGACGATTAATCAGGAAAGTAGATATTATCAAAATCTCTGAAGAGGATTATAGCTATCTATGTGGCGAACAAGACTTTGAAAAAGTAACTGCTGAATGGCTTGACAAGGGCATCAAAATGGTTGTATTGACCCTAGGCGAAAAAGGGGCCAAAGTGATATTTGATGGTGGCAAGGAAATTAGTGTTAGCACAGAACCAGTGAAGGTCATTGATACGATTGCTGCAGGGGACAGTTTTAACGCAGGACTGCTATTTGATTTAGATAAACAAAATATGCTAGATCAAGAAAAATTAGCCAGTATAGATACAACAACACTTAAAAAGACACTGACTTTTGCTAATCAAGTGGCAAGCTTTACGGTAACCCAAAAAGGAGCCAATCCTCCGTGGTTACATCAAATATAAATTAAGTAAATATTAAAAAAATGATAAGTAATAGAATAAAATCTTTAACCAAAGGAGAAATAGATTAACACCATGGATACATAT
>CAXDLF010000003.1:0-67304 GCA_963989885.1 uncultured Gammaproteobacteria bacterium | reverse complement strand
GACCACACACTGATTGAAACAGATCTATTTTTTATATCCTCTCTGGGAGTTTTATCGAGAAAGCCTTGGTTGCTTTTTCATTACCTTGCTTGGCTATGGAAAGGCAAAGGTTTTTTAAAAGACCAACTGGTAAAGAGGTTTGAAATAAATATCCCAGAATTACCATACAATCAAAGCGTCATAAACTACATTCTACAAAGAAAAAAACAAGGCTGTAAAATTGTTCTTGCAACCGCATCCCATAAAAATTATGCTTTTGCTGTGGCTAAATATCTTAAGCTGTTTGATGATGTTATCGCAAGCAATAAGGACTTTAACTTATCGAGTCACAATAAAGCGGAAACCCTAGTTCAGCGTTTCGGTGAGGGAAATTTTGATTATATGGGCGACCATATCAGAGATTTACCGGTATGGGAAGTCTCTCAATTATCTATCATTGTTAATGCAACTAGTCGAATCATTTCAAATACAAAGCACCTCAACACATTAATCCTTTCAAGTAAGAATCAGAAACCCTCAACAAGATATGATAAAAAAGCTAGGAAAATATAAATCGCGACTGTTGCAAGTAAAACCCAAGAAGTAACTTTGTACAAGGATAAACTCTTTCCCATAATTCGAGTATTAAAAAACCAAATAACGTAACTCACAATCATCGCAACTATTAACAATCTTAATATAAACATAAATTTAATTATTTTTTAGTGTTTCTTGTATTTTAGTCGCCAATTTGCGGTTGATGCCAACTACTTTTTGTAACTCATCAATACTGGAATTTTTGATTTCTTGAAGCCCACCAAAATAATTCAATAGAGCTCTGCTTTTCTTGATACCAATACCTTCAACATTTTCAAGAAATGAGGTGTTTCGCTTTGAAGCTCTTTTTTTCCGGTGATTTTTTATTGCAAATCTATGAGATTCATCTCGAATATGGTTAATTAGTAATAATGCAGGGTCATGCGGAGCTAAATTAATTCGATTAACCTTGCCATTTTCAATAGTGATTAGTGTTTCTAGGCCTGCTTTTCTAGCATCACCCTTAGAAATTCCTACAAGCTTTATTGATTCTATTCCAATAGAATTCATTACCATTATTGCTTGATTAAGTTGACCTACTCCACCATCAATAAAAACAATGTCGGGCATGGCTTTTTTAGACTTAAGTAAACCAGAATAGCGGCGATAAACTGCTTGATTTATGGCTGCATAGTCATCCCCTGGTTTAACATCTTTGATATTGAATTGTCGATATTTACTGACTTTTGGCAATCCCTTTTCAAAAATTACACATGAAGCCGTAGTTGCCTCACCCATCGTATGGCTAATATCAAAACACTCCATAATCTCTGGAAGACAAGAAAGCGCTAGGGTTTTCTGAATACATTCAAGTTGTTTCTTCTTAGTAAAAGTTGACAATAAATACTGCCTTAAACTTTCTTTAGCGTTGAGTGCTGCAATTTCTAAAAAAAGTTTCTTATCAATTCCCGGAGATTGAATTAATTTAGTTGATAAAGCAGATGCAATTAATGCCTTGTCCTCCAATTTATGACTGAGAACGATTTGTTTAGGTGTACTTTTACCTAGATAATACAAAGGCAAAAAAGCACTCAAAACTTTTTCACATGATTTACCCTTTGCATTCTTCGGAAAAAAACTTTCATTGCCGATTTGTTTTCCAAAACGAACAAATATGACTTCAATACAGTGAATATTTGATTCTTGTGTGATGCTGATAACATCCATATCTGAACTAAATTGGGAACTATGCCTCTCTTGTATGGTTCTTAGGGCAATCAACTGATCTCGATAATTTGCAGCAGCTTCAAAATCAAGATCAATCGAAGCCTGTTTCATTTTTTGTGAAATTTTATTCAGTAATCTACCACCCTTTCCATTTAAAAAAAGAGCCACCATTTCAACATCTTGTTTATATTTCACATCAGTAACTTTGCTAACGCATGGAGCACTACAAAGACCTATTTGATATTCTAAGCAAGGCCTTGAACGAGACTGATAAAAACTATTTGTGCACTGTCTGACTTTGAATATTTTTTTTAATGTTGCTAAGGCATCTCTAGCAACATGAGCTGATGTATATGGACCAAAGTATTCGTAACTTTTATTTTTTTTGCCTCTATATAGGCCTAATCGAGGATGTTTATCATTACTAATATAAATATAGGGATAACTTTTAGCGTCTTTAAGTAATACATTATATTTAGGCTTATATTGCTTAATCAGATCGTTTTCTAATAAAAGTGCTTGCGTTTCTGTTTTTGTAACTATAACTGAAAAATCGTAAATTTTCTTTTGGAGGGCGAGCATTTTGTTATTTTGATTCGACTGTGTAAAGTATTGAGAAACTCGGCTTTTTAAATTTTTTGCTTTACCGATATAGATAACATTGCCGCTTTTGTCCAGCAGTTTATAGATGCCAGAACTGTTACTCAGACTATTAAGTTTAAATGTAAAATTTTGTTTTTTCATTTCAATCAATTAACGCTCAAATATAGTACAATGGCCGCATGAAAATAGTCCTTAATATTTTAAAGGCATTCCTAATCAATATCTGTTTTATCGGAATCATACAGGCTTCCAATTCTTGCCCATCAATTCATCCCCAAGATGCCAGAGATCTGCCTGTCGAACAAACCGAAGCCATTCTAGGAGATATACTCTGCTCATTTATAGATCTCCATACTGAAGGCAATAACACTTTTTTTAGTGCGCTCAATCTTACTAAAAAGAAAATTATTCCATATATTGACATTGAATACAGTACTGAGCTTGCCTTGGGTCCCTACTGGGAAGGACTCCAGCCCATGGACAGAAAGATATTTGAAAGGGATATAAAGACAACTTTGATTAACGAGTACATCAATAGCCTAGTTAATTTGAATGACTGGAATAATATTAATATTACTGTAGATAAAAATTTCTCTCAACTTAATAATTTAGCTGAAGTCAAAGTATTCACATCTCTTGAAAATGAAAACATAAGCACCTCTGTAATTCTCAAAATGATTCGAAAAGACCGTTGGAGAATTTATGATTTAGTTTTTCAGTCAATTAGTATGGTTGACTATTTTGAATATAGCTATGATCAAAAAATAAAACGAGCAGGGAGTATGGAAAATTTTCTTCAAGAAATGCTTCAAAGAACTTAATGTAAATAATGTATAAACTAGTTATCAAAGGAGGAATTCCACTAAATGGAAATATCAAAACTTCTGGTTCAAAGAATTCTACCTTGCCAATATTTTTTGCTTCAATTCTAGCTGATAGCCCCCTTAAACTATCCAATACACCTCAACTAAGTGACGTTTCAACAACCTTACGTCTTTTGATGGATATGGGTTCTCACTTTATTCTTGAAGAGGATGGCTCTATTGTAATTGATTCTTCAAACCTCACTAATCTGATTGCCGATTACTCTCTGGTTAAAACTATGCGTGCCTCTATATTAACTCTCGGGCCAATGTTAGCAAAATACAAAAAAGCTAAAGTATCCCTACCTGGCGGTTGTGCTATTGGCACTCGTCCCGTTAACTTACATCTAGATGCACTAGAGAAAATGGGTGCAAAAATTCAAGTAAAAAATGGTTACATTAATGCTTCTGCTAAAAAGTTAGTTGGTACTCAAATTAACTTTGATTTGGTTTCGGTGACTGCTACTGAGAACATACTGATGGCTGCAACCCTTGCCAAAGGCATTACCACAATCAATAATGCAGCTCAAGAACCAGAAGTCACAGACTTAATTTTTTGTTTGAGAAAGATGGGCGCAAAAATAACAGGTGAAAACACTTCAACACTCATTATTGAAGGTGTTGATCGACTTAGTGGCAGTGAGTACAACATATGTCCAGATCGTATCGAGGCTGGTACTTATTTGGTCGCAGCTGCAATTACGGGAGGAAGTATAACGGTAAACAATATTGAGCCCGACTCGTTGCGATCAGTTATAGGAAAACTTATCGAGACAGGTGCCGATATTCAAACAAACAAAAACTCAATTAAACTCAATATGAAAGGAAGGCGTCCACAGGCAGTAAATATACGTACTAGCGCTTACCCAAATTTTCCGACCGACATGCAAGCACAATTTATGGCTCTTAATTCGATTGCAGAAGGGAGTAGCACAATCACCGAAACTATTTTTGAAAATCGTTTTATGCATGTACCAGAGCTGAGCCGCATGGGGGCAAATCTTAAACTTGAAGGCAACACCGTTGTTTGTAAAGGGGTAAAATCCCTCACTGGTGCAAATTTAATGGCTACAGACCTTAGAGCCTCTGCAAGTCTCGTTTTAGCTGGATTGGCGGCAAAAGGTTTAACTACCATTGAACGCGTATACCATCTTGATCGAGGTTATGAAATGATCGAAGAAAAGTTTAAAATGCTGGGTGCTGACATACAACGCGTACAGCACTAAAAAAAACAAAACTAATAATAATATGCTCACGATCGCTCTTTCAAAAGGACGAATATTAGAACAAGCACTCCCCCTTCTAAAGAAGGCAGGACTCACTATTTCTGCTACAGAGATTAAAAGTAGAAAGTTGATATTGGATACTAATCTTGCTGACATCAAAATCATCATACTTCGTGCAAGTGATGTACCTGTTTTTGTACAACATGGAGTTGCTGAAATTGGCATAGCTGGCAAGGATGTCCTCTTAGAACATGGAGCTGATGGACTTTTCGAATTACTCGATCTCGATATCTCTAAATGTAGACTTATGGTCGCAGCTAAAGCGGATCAAGACCTGACAAATGGCACTCTTAAGATAGCAACTAAATACGTCAATTCCACCAAACGCCACTTTCAATCTCAAGGCAGACAAGTTGAAGTAATTAAACTTTCAGGTGCTATGGAGCTTGCTCCTATAGTTGGCCTTTCTCACTGTATTGTTGATCTAGTAGATACCGGTAATACTTTAAAAGCAAATAACTTAGTCCCCATAGAACTGATTGAAAAGATAAGCTCTCGACTGATTGTTAACTCTGCTTCATTTAACACCAAGCATAGTGAAATCACTGATTGGGTTAATAGAATCAAAGATAGCTTATGATTACTAAATTATCTTCACAGCAAAAAGACTTTGACATCCAACTTTCTTCCTTACTTTCTTGGGAAAGTGTTGCTAACAAAGACGTTGAAAACACTGTCGAAGAAATCATTAATAAAATTAAATCCGAAGGTGATAAAGCACTCATCGATTACTCGATTAAATTTGATGGTGTCAAAGCAAAATCAATGGCCGATCTTATGGTTTCTCAAGAAGAACTTGAAAAATCATTTAATGATTTAAGTGACAAACAAAAAAATGTAATCACAATTGCTGCCAAAAGAGTTAAATCATACCACCTAAAACAAAACCAACAAACCTGGTCTTATACAGAAGAAGATGGTACTTTCTTAGGTCAAAAAATTACCCCACTTGATTCTGTTGGCTTGTATGTACCCGGTGGAAAAGCAGCTTACCCATCTTCAGTATTGATGAATGCCATACCAGCGAAGGTTGCTGGCGTTAATGAGCTAATCATGGTGGTACCATCAACAGATGGCATAATGAACAAACTTGTCTTGGCTGCCGCTTATATTTCAGGAGTGGACAAGGTTATTACTGTGGGTGGTGCACAAGCCATTGCAGCGCTAGCTTATGGTACTGAAAGTGTACCAAAAGTTGATAAAATTGTTGGACCGGGAAATATTTATGTGACCACAGCAAAACGTGCTGTATTTGGTCAAGTTGGAATAGACATGATCGCCGGACCTTCCGAAATCCTTATTATTTGTGATGGTAATACTGACCCTGACTGGATAGCTATGGACCTATTTTCTCAGGCTGAGCACGATGAAGATGCTCAATCCATCCTACTTTGTCCTGACAAAGCATTTATAGTTGAAGTTGAGAAAAGTATTGAAAAATTATTACCCTCAATGAACAGGAAAAATATCATTGAAACTGCTTTAAAAAATAGAGGAGCACTTATTCATACCAAAGATATGGATGAAGCTATAGCTATCTCTAATAGGATTGCTCCCGAACACTTGGAACTTTCGGTTGAAAATCCTGAAACTCTTCTAGATAAAATTAAACATGCAGGTGCAATCTTTATGGGCAAATATACCTGTGAAGCCTTAGGGGATTATTGTGCAGGTCCAAACCATGTACTACCAACATCAGGCACTGCAAGATTCTCTTCACCACTCGGTGTTTACGATTTCCAGAAAAAATCAAGCCTAATCAGGGTTTCAGATAAAGGCGCTAATACTTTAGGCAAAGTTGCTGCAACGCTTGCCGATGGTGAAGGCTTACAGGCACATGCTGAATCTGCAAGATATCGTATCGATAATTAGCTATTTCTATTTTTACTAAATCTTAGTGGCTGCCTTCAACCCGGCAAAGCCTGATAGAATCCATTCTCCTGAATGATTTTGATAGGCCTGTCAAATAATTTGCTTAGAGATTTGCTCGTTAAGACCTTTGTTTTATCTCCATCATCTACCACTTTTGCTTCTTTCAATAAAATCGCCCTAGTAATTTCAGGCGGAATCTCGTGAATATGGTGAGTAACCAAAATGACATTTTTACCGGTACTCATAAGGTCTTGGATAATTTCGATATATTGAAAACATGCCCGCAAATCAAGACCACTTGTCGGCTCATCGAGCACAAGAACTTCAGGGTCATGGACCAAAGCACGAGCCAAAAGAAACTTTCGCTGCTCGCCCGTAGACATTGTTGAGAATTTACGAGATTTTAGGCTCTCTATTCCCAGTAAGTTCATAGTCTGATGGGCTAGCTCCATGTGCTCGGTTTCAAAATTTTGATGTTGCCAAATTCCATCACTTGCATAAAAACCTGATAACACTACGTAAAGACCCAATGCATTATTAGAATAATTACTTTGTAGGTGATGTGAAACCACTCCTAAATGAGTACGTAATTTTTGTACATTCCATCGATCTTTTCCAAATAGTTTCATACTGCTATTTTCATTTTCTACAATGTATAGTTCACGATTTAACAACTTAAGCAAAGTTGTTTTTCCTGCACCATTAGGGCCTAAAATAACGGTATTCTCCCCTTTTTCTAGAGATAAAGAGAAGCTATCAAAGACTTTGTTTCTTTGCTGAAAAACGGTAATATTTTGAAGTTCAATTATATGTTTCAAAATCTTATTTCCTTTAATCAACCATATCAATTACAGTTCATCTTACCATGATAAGTAATAAACCTTTAATGCGCTACTAACGACTTTTCAGGGCAGAGCCTAATTTAGGAAATAACTGAGACAAAAACATTCCAGTAAGCATCAAAGCACATCCCAAAAGACCTCTTGCCGGTAAGTGTTCATCCAATATTAACCATCCTCCTAATACAGCAAAGGCACCCTCCAAGCTTAAGATTATCGCTGCATGCGAAGAGTGTGCGTGTTGTTGGGCCACAACCTGCAATGTGTAAGCGATACCTGTTGACATAACACCAGCATAAAGTAAAGGGATAGCCGTTGCTACAATCATATCCCAACTAATCATTTCTATGGCGATTGCAATCAATAAACTAATGACGCCACATACCAAATATTGAACTAGTGCAAGCTTCAAGGTATCCATGCGTTTTGCCAAATAACCTATCGCCAAAACATGTGCCGCAAAAAATACGGCACAAATAAGTTGAAGTAGATCACCTTCGGCTATAGTAAAGTCTTCTTTGATACTCAGTAAATATAAACCAAATAGAGCTATTGTTGCTCCCAACCAGGTGCCTGAACCAGTTCTTTGTCCCAGAAATAATCCAATCAAAGGCACAAAAAAGATATACAAACCGGTAATAAAACCAGCTTTTCCTGCAGTCGTGTACTGCAAACCTACCTGCTGACAACTAATTCCTCCAAACAAAAGCAAACCAGCGATAGTACCAGCAAATAAAAGTTTCTTTGTAGACACTTCGGCCTTGTGGTTTTGTTGCGGTTTTTTTGATAGATACCAAACCACCGGAGATAAAGCTACTACACCTATCAAAAATCTAACCCCACTAAACAAAAATGGACCCATTGTTTCCATTCCTTCACGCTGGGCTACAAAAGCAAAACCCCAAATAGCAGCTGCAATAAGCATCAACAAGTCTGTTTTAAGGGCTTGCGTTTTCATTATTGCAATGATTAGGCGTGCGGTCTTGTTTTCTGTGTATCGTAAATGGGTAATTCCGTAATCACAGCTGCGGTATCAACAGTATTACCCGAAATCCTAACCTTTGTACCTTTCGCTGAATACCTAGGATCAATATGACCCAATGCCAGAGACATATTCATCCTATGAGACCATACTGGACTGTTAACCACACCAACAGTTTCTCCGTTGATGCTAATAACTTCTCCACCTTCAAGTGCTTCATTGTGGTCAACATTAAGGCTAATAAAATGTAATTTTTCTTTTCCTTCAGAAGCAAAGACCTTCTCCTTACCTCTAAAATCACCTTTCTTACGACTTACCGCCCAGCCAAGTCCTACCTCCCAAGGGGTATTCTCTGTGGTCATATCGTAGCCATAAAAAAGCAAAGCTGCTTCAACACGCACTTTGTCTAAAGCTGCAAATGAACAAGGAACAATGCCCTCTACTTTACCAAGATCAAGAATACTGTCCCAGACATCAGCAACACCATCCGAACCGACAAATATTTCATATCCCCTTTCACCTGAATATCCTGTTCGTGAAATCATACATTTATGCCCAAAAATTTCCGTTTCTTGCTGATGAAAATATTGAAGTGAATGAAGATTCATCGGAGTATATGAGTTTAAAAAGTCTACTGATTTTGGACCCTGAAGTGACAAATCATGCATATCATCATCAAACTCAATATCGACATTCTTTCCTACAGCAGATTCTTCTAATCTTTCATAGCTTTCACCAGTTCCATAGACCATCAACCATTCTTCGCCATTATTAGCAATAATGGCATCATCACAAATCATGCCATCATCGTTCAAGATAGGTCCATAAGCTGATTTTCCGGTATATATTTCGCGCATATTGCGTGTCATAATATGGTCAACAACGTCCTCAGCATCTTTGCCACGAATATGCACTTTTTTTAACGCAGAAACATCAAAAAGGCCCGCCGCTTCTCGAATCGCATCATGCTCATCCTCTGGATTAGTGTCATATGACCAAGCAACACCCATGCCATTCCAATCTTCAAGGCCAGAGCCCAATGCTCTATGGCGACTTGCTAATTTCGATTCTCTTGACAATTCTCCACTCATATTTTTCTCCTAATTGAACAAACTCTGCTTGGATTCTAAGAAAATAAAAGCCAAACAAATGAGACTTCTATTGTATCCAAAAATGGAACCTCATGCCTTACGTTATTTCAATTTTTGTACAAGTTTATTGCTATACCAGGCATGGCAAAATAAAGTGACGATAACTACCGAACCTCCAATCAAAGCGTTACTGGAAGGTTGCTCTTTAAGGACAATCCAAGCCATTAATGTTCCCAACACTGTTCCCAAAGGAAAAAACATTGCTACCTCAGGAGCTGGAATGTATTGCGGGGCGATTGCTATCAAACTAAATGAAACGGCGAGAACAACTCCACTAGCAAGAATATAAAGCATAGACTGAGATGACATCACTAATGAATCTGCAAAAACAAAGCCAACTAAAGCTATCGCAATACCGTTCACCGCCATAGCAGGAACCATATTTACATTTTTATATTTGCGTAATAGAGTGAAAGAAAAACCCCCAATTATTACCGCAAATAAAGCGAAAAGGTTGCCCATTAAATTCATACCACTTGTGTCTCCAGACATCACAATATAAATTCCAATAAATACGAGAATCATCGAAAGCCATGTATATAGGGCAGGCTTTTCCTTGAGTATAATCAAAGAAACAATGGCAACCATGATAGGAGAGATACTAATAATGACCAGTGTTTTGGCTATAGATGTGTAATGAATTGCCAAAATGAATGAGGTGCCGCCTAAGGCTGTTAATAAGCCAATAAGTACCCCTCCTTTGCCAATATTAATGATCTCATTAAGCGCTCTAGAGCGATAAGTTATAAGCAAAATAACAATTATGCCAGCAGCAAAAAATATCCCACGCCAGAAAAGAACTGTCCAGCTATTGGAATCAGCAAGCCTTACTAACACAGCATCAGGAGTCAATATCAAGATTCCAAAAAACGCAATCAACAATCCTTTCAGATGGCTATTCACTTCAAAACCTTTCCGAAATCAATTTAATGAACATCCGAGATTGATTTTTTCTGCTCTTTACTTGCTAGATTCGCACTATGCCATGCATAAAGAAACAATGTAACTATAACAATTAAGCCTCCAATTATGGCATTACTTGAAGGTGCTTCATGTATCACTATCCAGGCAATTAAGGTACCCAAGACAGTTTCAAGAGGCATAATCATTCCGACCTCAGCTGCCGGCATATATCTCGGCGCAAGAGTAATTAAGCTAAACGATATCGCCAAGATTGCGCCCATTGCAATGACATAAATAATCGCTTCAGGCTTTAAGGCCAAGGTAGGGGCAAAGATACACGCAATTAGTGCCGCAATGATTCCGCCAATTGACATCGTTGGAACCATATTAACGCTCTTATATTTACGGACAAGTGTAAAAGTAAATCCCATTAAAACAGCAGTAACCAATGCAAAAAGATCACCCACTAGATTCTGCCCACCAAAATTAGCACTCATGACAATATAAATCCCGATAAATACAACTATCATTGCTAGCCAAGTAGTTAGACTCGCTTTTTCACCTAAAGTCGCCCAAGAAATAATTGCAATCCAAATAGGGCCTGTACTGATAATGACAAGAGTATTAGCAATTGAAGTCAGCATAATTGCAAAAACGAATGTTCCTGTCATAATTCCATGTAGCCAACCTATCCATAATCCCCCTTTGCCGACCTTCTTGAACTCATCAATAGTCTTTGAGCGATAGGTGAAAAACAATATAATCGCAACACCAATCGACATTAACAACCCTCTCCAAAAAAGTACAGTCCAACTGTCAGCGTCGGCCAGTCTTATGAGTACAGAGTCTGGACTCAAAATAATGATTCCAATAAATGACATCAAAATACCTTTTAAATGGTTAGTCATATTTATTCTCTAAATTAAGTTTTTTTGCTGTCAAACTAAAGCACATCGACAGACAGATACGACTGCACTCCAATGAATTCGATTTGCAATAGTATATTACGAACGACTTTGCATCAGCTTATCTATTACTAGTTTGAGCTATAAATGAGTGAATTTTTTTGTTTCAAAACACGCAAGTTTGAATAGCTGCTTAATAGATAATAAGTACCAAATATAATGCCAGACCAGATTAAATCTCCAGCAATTGTATTCTGAAAAAATGGAATTGCCATAGTATAACAAAGCGCGAGTCCTGCCCACGTTTTCTCATACATTGGTGTAAAAGCCCATACCGCAAAGTTAGTTGCCACAAAGAATACAGTGGAGCTTGCTAAAGCAGCACTTGCAACTCTAAACAACCCTAACTTTTTCTGTAAATAGTTTTTAAAAACAATCGGAAACAATAAAGTAAGATAAACCACCCACATTGATTTAGATGCAAACCACTCTGGAGAAAGATAGCCAAAAGCGAAGTAGTCCGTTAGGAGCATCGTTACAACGACTGCTATTACAGCCATATATCTTTTCAAAAATATAAATCCAGCAAAAAGTGCAATGGCTGCCATCGGTGTAAAATTAGGTGGATGTGGCAACAACCTACCGGCTACCCCCAATGCAATTAACACCGCTAAAATAACCAAATAATTAAAACTCAAATTTAGTTTTTGTTTTTGAATATCCATTACAACTCCCCTATATTTTTGTATACCTGTAAATCTTAAAAAGTTTCCAGATTCAATCGTACAAATGTATCGGTCAAGAGTATAACATCTTTTGCACCGACCATCGACATTGAGCCATTAACATAAAGTGCCCAGAAAGTATTACCAATCGCTTTAACCCCACCCAATGACATGATTTGAGGACCCCAATCAGTCTCTTTTGCCTCCATAGCAACTAATTGACCAATCGCTTCAAAAGAATCAATGCCCTTTTCAACTTGCTTAACAGCAGTCAGGTTTATTTCATCGGCAGAGGTAATGACAAGGGTAAGTTGCACAGTCTCAAGCGAATCATTCCCAAAAGACATGGCGGGCTGAAGTGAAAATACAGCAATTAAAAAAAATGCCAATGTACGAATTTTAAATTTCATTGATTATCAAAAAAAGAATTAAAGTCGATTAAGAATGATTGAGCGAATTTTATATTAAATAAAATAAAATGCAATCATCGATAGAATGATTTTCAAAAAAAATATCGAAGCAATTTCTAAGAAATGAAAGGCTCTTTGTTATTTAAACAATTCACTTAAAAGGGAAATTTTTTTCCTCCCATGCCTGGCAACCCACCTGGCATTTTAGAAAAATCTGGCATACCTCCTTCTCCCTGCATTTCACCCATCTTCTGCATCATTTTTTTCATTTTTCCACCTTTCATTTTTTTCATGGTTTTTTGCATTTTTTCAAACTGTCTTAACAGTTTGTTAACATGCTGAACATCTGTACCAGAGCCATTAGCGATTCTTTTCTTACGAGAACCTTTAATGAGGTTGATATGACTTCTTTCTTTTGGAGTCATGGAGTTAATAATTGCAACCATTCGATTACTTTCAGTATCACCAATCACTTGATTTTTAACATTCTGAGGTAATTGACCCATACCAGGCATCTTATCTATTAAAGCGCCCATACCACCCATTTCCTGCATTTGTATCAGCTGTTCACGCATATCATCAAGATCAAAGCGACCTTTTGCCATTTTTTGAACAGTCCTTTTAGCTTTTTTATGGTCAACTTTTTTAGATATTTCTTCAACCAATGAGAGAACATCGCCCATCCCAAGAAGACGTGAAACAATCCTATCAGGATGAAAAGGCTCCAAAGCATCAGTCTTCTCTCCTACACCTAAGAATTTAATCGGTTTGCCAGTTATGTGTCTTACGGAAAGAGCTGCTCCACCACGTGCATCACCGTCCGTTTTAGTTAGTATCACTCCTGTTAAAGGTAATGTATCAGCAAACACTTTTGCAGTATGTGCCGCATCTTGGCCCGTCATCGAATCAACAACAAACAGGGTCTCGATTGGGTTGACCTTTTTCTGTAGTATTTGAATCTCAGACATCATCTGATCATCAACATGTAGACGTCCCGCAGTATCAACTAACAATACATCATGGAATTGCTTCTGAGCTTGTTTTTTTGCTTCAGCAACAATTATTTCAGGTCTGTCCTCGACAGCTGAAGGGAAAAAATCAACTTCTATTTGATCAGCTAGAACATTTAATTGTTCAATGGCGGCAGGTCTATAGACATCGGCACTAACCAAGAGCACCTTCTTCTTTTGCTGTTCCTTTAAATAGCGCGCTAGTTTTGCAATCGAAGTTGTCTTACCAGAACCTTGTAAACCGGCAACCATGATAACCGCTGGTGGTTGAGTGGAAAGGTTGAGTGCTTCATTCTCACCACCAATTATTTCGGTTAATTCTTTCTCAACAAGCTTTACAAATGCCTGAGAGGGAGTAAGCCCTTCGTCTACTTTTAGACCAATGGCTTTCATTTGCACTTGATCAATAAAAACGTTGATTACTTCAAGAGCAACATCAGCCTCTAGAAGAGATCTTCTTACTTCGCGAATTGCATCCTTAATATTGCTTTCAGACAGCTTGCTTTTTCCTTGCAAAGCCTTGAAACTGTTGGACAGGCGTTCGGTTAAATTATCAAACATTGCTTACGACTTGAATGAAATATCGTATTATATAATCATTTAGCCTATCAAAGAAACTGATGCCGTTACTATACATTCTGCCTTTCGCTAGCTATTTATTAGCTGCACTTGTATTAACTAGGTACTTTACAGTCGAAACAGTAACAAATCAGCATCGAACTGGCGTCAACCTATTACTTCTAATCGGATGTGCTTCACATGGCTATATTTTGCTGGATCAATGGCAAAATAATGGTGTTTTTTTCGGCTTGGCAACCAGCGCTTCTTTCGTTGCATGGGTTGTAGCAACAATGCTATTTATTACTTCATTTAGTAAACCCATTCATGCGCTGGGAATCCTTGTCTATCCACTAACTGCAATTGCAGTGATTTTTTCTCTAGCTTTCCCTGATACCCAAGATAAGATAATTTCTGTGTCCATTGCTGCTCATGTTTTTCTATCTATTGGTGCATATGCACTACTTGCGATTGCGGTTTGTCAATCGGTTTTATTAAACATCCAAGAAAAGTACTTACATGAACATAATATCAATACTTTTGTAAACAAACTTCCGGCCTTACAGACAATGGAAGATTTTCTTTATCAGACATTAAAAATGGGCTTTTTGCTGCTAACTTTGTCATTAATTTCAGGCTACTGGTATATCGATGATTTCTTTACTCAAAAACTTACATATAAGACCATCCTTTCTGTCATTGCTTGGTTGGGTTTTGCAGGTATTGTTATAGGACATCAGTTGTTTGGTTGGAGAGGAAAGCTTATAACCTTATCAACACAAATTGCTTTTGCAATACTTGTTCTAGCATACTTTGGGACTAAGTTTGTTCTAGAAAGACTACTTTCCTAATCTTCCTTTAAAAAACTTTAGCTATTAAATCAAAAGAAATGGTATAAAAATATTATGAAAAAAACAAAAACATTAACAGGCGAATGTCTTTGTGGCAAAGTTTCATGGGAAATGAGCGGACCCTTCGAGTTCTTTGGGATGTGTCAATGCTCACGCTGTCGCAAGGTAACAGGTGCAGCCTTTGCGACCAACCTTTTTGTTAAACCCGAGCAATTTATCTGGCATTCAGGCAAGAACAATAGAGGTGAATATATTATGGCACCACCGAACACTTTTGGCAACGCTTTTTGTAAAACTTGCGGTTCAAGAGTCCCTAGAAATACTGCTCGTGGCTGGGTTTTAACTCCACTCGGTAGCTCAATGGAATTACCGGGTATTGAACCAACTCTGGTTTGCCCAGAGGATCACACTGACTGGTTTACTGGCTTGGAATCTCTAATAAAGAGTCAAAAGTAGTTTATTTATCTATATGTAATACAGCAAGAAATGCCTCTTGTGGAATATCGACTCTACCGATAGAGCGCATCCTTTTCTTACCCTTCTTTTGCTTTTCTAGAAGCTTTCTTTTCCTTGAGACATCACCACCATAACACTTTGCAGTTACATTTTTTCTGAGTGCTTTTACATTTGTTCTTGAAATAATTTTAGAGCCAATACAGGCTTGAATAGCTACATCGAACATCTGTCTAGGAATTAGTTCTTTCATTTTGATTGCAATTTCACGACCCTTATGTTGTGAGTTGTCTCGGTGAATAATAAGAGCCAAAGCGTCAACAGGTTCACTGTTTATCAAAATATCTAGACGAATTAGATCTGCAGCTTGATATCGTTCAAAGTGATAGTCCATCGACGCAAACCCACGTGAGACAGATTTTAATTTATCAAAAAAATCTAGCACAACCTCATTTAAGGGTAGCTCGTAGACAATAGAAACCTGACGTCCCATGTAATGAATCCCTTTCTGAACACCTCTCTTTTCAGTGCAAAGATTTATTACCGGTCCAACGTATTCATTGGTAACTAAAATATTGGCAGTGATAATGGGTTCTCTGAACTCTGATATTTCTTGAGTTGATGGTAATTTGGAAGGACTATCAATTCTATGTATATTGCCCTTTGTATCTAATATTTCATAAATCACAGTTGGGGCAGTGGTTATAAGATCTAAATCATATTCACGTTCTAGGCGCTCCTGGACTATCTCCATATGAAGTAGTCCTAGAAATCCTATTCTAAATCCAAATCCAAGTGCATCCGAGTTTTCAGGCTCATATTGAAGTGCGGCATCATTTAAGCGTAGCTTTGCAAGTGCATCTCTGAATTTTTCATAGTCTTCACCTGAGGTCGGAAATAGTCCTGCAAAAACTCTTGGCTGTATTGGTTTAAAGCCTTCAATGGGACTATCCACCGGATTTTTACTACCCGTGATAGTGTCTCCAACCGGAGCACCATCGATGTTCTTAATACTAGCAATAAGGTAACCAACCTCTCCTGCTTTTAGACTCTCAGTTTTGGTTCTTTTGGGGGTAAAGATACCTACCTCATCTACTGAATGCTCTTCACCATTTGAAAATATTTTTATTTTTGTTTTGGCTTTTATTTCACCGTCAATGACTCTAATGAGTGAAACTACTCCTAAATAATTATCAAACCAAGAATCAATAATTAGAGCTTTAATTGAGGCTTTTGAATCACCTTTAGGTGCAGGAATTTTATCTACAATCTGTTCGAGTATGTCTTCAATTCCTTCACCAGACTTAGCACTTGTATGAACAGCATCATGAGCTTCAACACCTACAACATCTTCTATCTCTTCAACAACTCTTTCGGGTTCAGCTGCAGGTAAATCGATTTTATTTAAAACAGCAACTACTTCTAGACCTTGTTCTATGGCTGTATAACAGTTTGCAACAGTTTGTGCTTCAACGCCTTGAGATGCATCGACTATTAAAAGTGCTCCTTCGCAAGCTGAAAGAGAACGTGAAACTTCATAGGAAAAATCTACATGGCCCGGTGTGTCGATAAAGTTTAGTAGGTAAGCCTTGCCATTTCTTGCGTTATATTCTAAGGAAACACTTTGAGACTTAATTGTGATACCACGCTCTTTCTCTAGATCCATTGAGTCAAGGACTTGTGAAGACATTTCACGGTCGCTAAGGCCTCCGCAGTGTTGAATAAAGCGATCAGCAATTGTTGACTTGCCATGGTCTATATGTGCAATGATAGAAAAATTTCGGATGTTTTGCATATCAATGATAAAATGAATGCCTTTCAAATTTTAACGAGGAGATTATATCGTATATGAATAAAGTGAACCCGATTACCTGTGTCGCTACAAACAATCAACAAGTTGAAATTCCGGACAACCATGGCAGGAATATTGTTCTCTACTTTTATCCTAAAGATGACACTCCAGGATGCACTATTGAAGGCAATGATTTTTCAGCGCTTAATGAATCTTTTGCCGACCAAAATACTGTAATTTACGGCGTTTCTAGAGACAGTATCGCTTCTCATGAAAAATTTAAGCAAAAATTTAACTATACAATTGATTTAATCTCGGATGAAGATGAATCACTATGTAATCAGTTTGATGTTATCAAATTAAAAAAGCTTTACGGTAAAGAATACATGGGTATTGTTAGATCGACTTTTGTCATTGATCCTAATGGCGAAATCCTTAAACAATGGGATAAAGTTAAAGTGGATGGTCATGCTGAAGAGGTACTTGAATTCATCAGAGGTCTATGAATACCAACATTGATCATGAAGAAGTCGAGAAATTTTCTGCTTTAGCAGCCCGTTGGTGGGATGCTAGCTCAGAATTCAAACCGCTACATGATATAAATCCGCTCCGCTTAAACTACATTAAAGAGCAATGTGGTGGTTCACTAAAAGGTAAACGTATTCTAGATATAGGTTGTGGTGGTGGCATCTTGAGTGAATCGTTGGCAGCTGAAGGTGCAATTGTAGTCGGCATTGATCTTTCCGAAGCGGGACTTGAGGTAGCTAAACTTCACTTATTAGAATCTAAATTTGATATTGATTATCAACTCATTCCTGCAGAAGAGTTGGCTGAATCTGAGCCTGAATCTTTTGATATTATTACCTGTTTAGAAATGTTAGAGCATGTCCCCGACCCTTCTTCAATTGTCAGAGCTTGTGCAAAACTAGTTAAAACCAAAGGTCGAGTATTTTTCTCGACTATTAACCGAAATCCAAAGTCCTACTTCTTTGCAATTGTTGGTGCAGAGTATGTCCTTAATCTTTTACCTAAAGGGACTCATTATTATGAAAAATTTATTCGCCCAAGTGAGATAGATAGTTGGACAAGAAGATGTGGTTTGTCAGTTGCTTCAATGATTGGTATGACTTATAACCCAATCACTAAGAAATACAAACTTGAAGATGATGTCAGTGTGAACTATATTGTTCACTACAAAAAGAAATAAAATCAAGTCCTTAATTTTTATCTATTACAGCTTAATAGCAACCCCCACACATCAAACGAAATTTTAGTTTTTGCTCTAACTACAAAACATTCTTTACAGAAACTTCAATCGCATGAAGCATTGAACGTGAAAACGAACGCATTGTTAATAGAACGTATGAGTCATCTCCATCTCTGAAAATGATGGTTCCAATATGCTCCATCACTGTTCTGGAAACACTACCTAATGTGAAAACATTAGGATCCAAGTCAATTGGGCAAATACGTTCAAGCACATCGCGACTTCTTTCACCACTGACACGTATCATCCCCCAGGTATCAGACTGATCGGTATAGTATGCCGGTGCGTTAAATCTCTCAGCAAGATTTGCCTCAGCATCGTCACCTTCATAGCTAAAATAAGCCAACACTTGATTTTTTTGCAGGCGCCAAAGTGTCAACGATGCATCCGTAGATCTGGTTGACTGACCCATCGCTGGTATAGATAAGCCACAAGACTCAGCTATTGCAGATTCGATATCTTCAGCTCGATCTTTTGGGAGAGCGACCATCACTAGAGACTGATCAGTTACCTCAGCAACAGTCACCCCATCGAACTCATGTTCTGCACCACCCAAGGGTGATTCTTTAATTAATTCATAATCAGACACGTAAACGCTCCCCTTCTGGATCGAAAAAGTGTGGGCTACAAATTTCAACTTCTACATCGTTACCTCTAACTAAGTCGACTGCACGAACATTCTCACCTTTACGGCTGTGTCCACTCTTAATAAATCCTATGCCAATGTAATGACCTAATATTGGTGAGTAAATACAAGACGATATCCAGCCCTGATCGTTTTCAGTGGTTGCCTTATCGCGTAAACCAAGCAGATGAGAACCTGCAAGAAGCAAATCGTTTGGATTAACAGGCTTGAAGCCAACCATCTGCATACGGTCATCACGCTGTAACTCTTCTCGCAAACCAAGCGTATAGCCAATAAAGTCCTTCTTTCCAGAAATCATTCCACCCATACCTAGGTCATAGGCGCTAGTCTGTCCATTAAGTTCAGGACCAGCTGCATGACCTTTTTCAATTCGCATCACACCCAATGCCTCAGTGCCATAGGGTATTACACTAAACTCTTCTCCCGCCTCCATCAGAACTCTCATTAGTGAATCACCATAGCGAGTCGGAACGGCAATTTCATAAGCCAACTCACCTGAGAAAGAGATTCTAAACAGTCTTGCTGGTACGCCCCCACAAACTGTAATTTCACCCGCAGCCATGTATGGGAAAGCTTCGTTAGAAATATCACACTCAGGATCAACAATCTTCTCGAGTAGTTTACGTGAATTAGGTCCTGCAACAGCGTACTGAGCGTACTGCTCAGTTACAGAAATCATATGTACGTCTAGGTCTGGCCATAAACACTGGTGGCAGAACTGCAAATGACGATAAACGCTAACCGCATTGGCAGTCGTTGTTGTCATTACAAAATGGTTCTCAGACAATCTCGCTGTTGTACCGTCATCCATTGCAATACCGTCTTCACGCAACATCAGGCCATATCGTGTCTTCCCAACTGGAACTTTAGCAAAAGCATTTGCGTAAACTTTGTTCAAAAACTCAGAAACATCCTCACCTTTTATGTCAATCTTGCCAAGCGTTGTAACATCACAGATTCCCACTGATGAACGGGTTTGTCTAACTTCACGGTCAACGGATTGTCGCCAATGGGTTTCGCCTGGCAATGGAAACCATTGAGAACGGTACCACATACCCACTTCAACAAAAACTGCATTCTGTTCAGCGGACCAGTCGTGGCTAGGCGTATAACGAGTTGGATAGAATTCCATCCCTCGCCTTCTTCCAGCAAAAGCACCAATTGCAACTGGCACATAGGGTGGACGGAAAATTGTTGTACCTGTATCCTCCATTGTCTGACCCATGCTCTCAGCCATAATGCCTATCGCAAGCACGTTTGCTGTTTTACCTTGATCTGTTGCCATACCTAGAGTTGTATAGCGTTTCACGTGCTCAACGGATTTGAATCCTTCCTGATTGGCAAGTTTAATATCTTTCACTGTTACATCGTTCTGGAAATCAACCCAGGCTCGATTTTTGCCGCTTGGAACACCCCAATGTGCGGAAATATTGTAGGCAACAACTGACGTTGTTGCCGGTTTAGATTCTGAAGCCTTGTAACCAAGTTCTAGTGCAACAGAAGAACCTTGATTATGACCTTCAATGATTGCATCGGCAAGGACCATTGTGCCTTTAGCACGACCAGCAACTGACATCCCTACTGGCGGTGCAGAATCTGGCACAAAAGAGGCAATCTCTTCATTCCACTTTGGTATTCCACGGTGGTGACAAGTGAAATGCAGGTTTGGGTTCCAGCCGCCAGATACAGCTAGCGTATCTGTCTCAATTGTTTTTCCATTGGAAAGTTGGATTGACTTAAGTGCTCTTCGACCTTTGGTATCGATAACATCTGTACCCATACAAATTTCAGCGCCAGGAACACGCATTACAGGGCTAATTGAGCGTGAATCGATTACGGCCACTACTCTGAAGCCTTTCGCATTCAAATCTTTCGCAGTTTTCCAACCATCGTCGTTATTTGTATAAACGGAAATTCTTTGACCTGGGACAACCGAAAACCTGTTTAGATAAGCTCTAACAGCACTAGCTAGCATAATTCCTGGACGATCATTATTACCAAAAGCAATCAATCTTTCAGTAGCGCCAGCACAAAGAATTGTTCGCTTTGTGTAAATACGCCAATTAACTTGACGGGGTTTGTCATTATCCTCTCTAGCTTCAGATGCCCTATTTTCAATCGCACCATAAATGCCGTGGTCATAGGCACCAAAAACGGTCGTATCCGACATCAGCGTAACGTTCTCCATTGCACTTAATTTAGCCACTGTCTTCTTGGCCCATTCACTTCCAGCCAAACCATCAATTTCATTGGTTTCGCTATTTAAACGACCACCCATTAGAAAGTCTTCGTCAGCAAGAATAATTTTTGCACCTGACTCTGCAGCAGATAAAGCAGCAGATAAACCTGAAGCACCGGCACCGATAATGAGTATATCGCAATGGCGAAAACCTTTATCGTATGTGTCTGGATCAGTTTCAGTAGAAAGTGTACCTAGTCCGGCCGATTTGCGAATTGCTGGCTCATAGAATTTTTCCCAAAAGGCTTTAGGCCACATAAAAGTCTTGTAATAAAAACCTGCGCCAAGCAAGGGAGAAAGAAAATCAGTGATAGCCATAAAGTCAAAGCTTAGAGGGCCTCTGTGGTTTTGACTATTTGCCTCCAAACCGTTATAAAGCTGGGTTACAGTTGCACGAGTGTTTGGCTCTTTATATGCACCGTTTCCTATCTCCATGATAGCATTTGGCTCCTCCGAACCCGCCGTGACGATGCCACGGGGTCGATGGTATTTAAAGGACCGTCCAATTAAGTGCTTATTGTTAGCAAGCAGCGCAGAAGCAAGCGTATCTCCTTCATAACCTTTTAAAATCTGACCGTTAAAAGTAAAATTTAAAACCTTTTCTCGATCGATCAAACCGCCATCTATTCTATTGATTTGACTCATTTCCCTCGACCCTTTGCTCTTGAGAAATCTTCGGCTAACTCAACATTTGAAATCTCATGTGTTAAAGTATTGCGAGTAACAACTAACCATGATTGGTCACCTTGTTCGTGATACCAAAGTTCTTGGATGTCACCGGCAATATTTTCTCTAATATATTGATACTGATGGAAGTCTTCAGCGGCAGCACTTGATTCCCAATTTGTAGGTCTATCGATAAGATCCGTTGACCCTAGGTATACAAATTCCTCAGAATCACGAGGGCCTAATAACGGGTGGTCTATAATCATTATCTTATTCTCTTAATGCAGATTTGGTTGAGGTCCAACGCCCTTCTCATCGATCATTGCACCGCGTCTAAAGCGATCTAGACGGTATGCATTCGCAACTTCGTGAGAAGTATCGGTTGCCAATAAATGAGCATAGCAATAACCACTTGCAGGTGTCGCCTTAAATCCGCCATAACACCATCCGCCATTAAAAAATAACTCTTTAACTTCGGTGCTATCGATAAACGGTGATCCGTCCATAGACATATCCATAATACCGCCCCACATTCGCAACAATCTTGCACGTCCTATCATCGGCATAATGGCCATTCCACCGGAACACACATCTTCGACAACAGGCAAGTTGCCTCGTTGGGCATAGCTATTATAGGAATCAATATCACCGCCAAAGACGAGTCCGCCCTTGTCTGATTGAGAGCAATAAAAGTGTCCCGCTCCGAAAGTAATAACATTGTCCATAACAGGTTTAAGACCTTCAGTTACAAAGGCCTGTAGAACATGACTCTCGATTGGAAGCTTGATGCCAGCCTTCGCCATAACACGGCCCGAAGAACCGGCCACACAGACACCTACACGATTCGCCTTAATATCACCCTTTGTAGTTTGAACGCCAAGGCATTTACCGTTTTCGATATTAAATCCGGTTACTTCGCAGTTCTGGATAATATCAACGCCAAGGTCACTAGCACCGCGAGCATAACCCCAAGCGACAGCGTCATGACGTACAGTTCCGCCACGTGGCTGAGCTAATGCCGCTTTAATGGGGAAACGGGCGTTATCCATATCAAGGAAAGGATATCTTTCTTTAACCTCTTTTGCTTCGAGGTATTCACATCCTGCGTCAGCAAATAGCATTGCATTGCCGCGTCGAATAAATGCATCTCTCTGTGCATCCGAATGAATCAAATTCATAATGCCGCGCTGCGAGACCATTGCGTTGTAGTTCAAATCCTGTTCAAGGTTTTCCCAGAGTTGCATCGACAACTCATAAAAAGGTTCGTTGCCTGGCAAAAGGTAATTTGATCGAATTATAGTCGTATTTCTACCAACGTTACCGGAACCAATCCAGCCACGCTCAAGCACAGCAACATTTGTAATACCGTGATTTTTCGCTAAATAGTAAGCAGTCGCTAAACCATGGCCGCCGCCGCCAACGATAATGACATCATAGCCATCCGTTTTTGGTTCAGCATCACGCCAAGTTGGCTCCCAGCCCTTGTGTCCTGTTAAAGCCTCTTTTAATACCCTGAAGGCAGAATAACGCGTTTTACTCAAAATTTAGCTCCAAGGATAAGGACTGTTTGATACCGGGTGCAGTTTACCATCTTTGAAACGAGAGAACCTGAAAGGTTCTAAAAGTTCCTGTTTTTCTCCAAGTAACTCTTCTGCTACCAAGCAGCCCACACCTAACATCTTATAGCCATGATTACTATCAGCAATGATTGTTACATTGTCATTAAATGTATCAATCACTGGAAAGCTGTCAGCAGTCATACAACCAATACCTCCTGAAGGCTCTTGAAGATAGCTATCCATCATACCTTCAAATCTTTTATGGCAATGCGCTAAGGCTGATACCCACATTTCAGGAAAATCCTTACTTGCGATAAATTCTTTACTTGCAGGACCATATGGATCGATTGCCACTTCATCAACTGGTGTATCGACCGTATAAGGTGCAGCACCTCCTTGAATACCTCCAAAACCCCAATCAGGTTTATAGTAAATACCCCATAGTTGGTCAGTAATTAGAGATCCGTCAACCGTTGAGTATAAAGGCGCGTCTGTGTCTACATGAAGTACAGGTGGAATTTTTCCATCATTGGTAGTCAGAGTTTCAGGGGGTATCTCTAAGACTCCTTCTTCAAGCTGCCAAAAACGCCACATATCAACACCCTGGTGAACTTCACCTTGTAAATCTTTTACTTCGATTTGAGAGGGTAGTGAAAGCATTTTCCAAAAATCACGAACCCATGGTCCTGCCCCAATAACCAAGTTATCACACTCAATAGTTCCTTGACTCGTTTCAACCGCAGTAACCCTTTGTCCTTCACCTGAGCTAACAAAACCTGTTACTTCGGTGTTAAGGACAACATTAACACCCAAATCAAATACTTTCTTGGATAAACCTTCCATGGCCTTTACATTGTTAGCATAGCCGCCTGGCTTTTCATGAAGAACTGATGTAATTCCCTGCGCTTGCCAGTCATCAAATAGGTTAAGCATGTATTCACGTGACTCTTCTTCGCCTTCAATGAATACACTCTCGTAACCAATCGCTTTTTGTTCAGCATGAATTTGCTTGACATCTTCTCTCATTTTTTCACAAGAAATTTGCATATAGCCATTTGCATGATAACTAAACGCCTCAGGATCACTCTCCCAAATGCTAACTGAATGCGCCATTAATTTACGCATCGCTGGCTGAAAATAATTGTTACGAACAACACCACAAGCGATACCTGTAGCTCCTGCTGCAATTTTGTCGGCTTTATCAACGATAACGATACGCCCTTCGACACTTTCACCCTTCGCTGTTAAACGCTCAGCTAAACGCCAGGCTGTTGATAAACCATGAATGCCAGCGCCAATAATTACATATTCTGCTTGACTTGGTAGCGCCATATTAACCTCCTAAAAAATTTTATACTATGGACTTTTTCGTTTTGTGTCAAAGTGTTTCAACACATATCAACAAATTATTTCTAACTTATCTTCTAACATTATTATCTTCAAAATTACAGCCCTGAATGGTTAAAAAATTCAAACTTAAGTGAAATTAATTAACAAGTCAATAAATTACATTTTGAGCTATTTTATGCACACTATATTATTGTTATCTTTAATCTCATTATTAAAAGAATATTTATATAAAAAACCTTTTAAAGAAAGGAATTCAAAAGATATAAGTGATAAAAAATTATTAAATATTTCTCATTATTAAGGCGATATTTTAATAATTAATATAGCGATGTATAACAAAAAAATTAAAAAGTTAAGTATAATTATATTCAACATTTAGGAGAAATTATGTCACGCAGATACTATAAATTGCCACCACTGACTTCGTTGGCAACATTTGAAACTGCCGCACGTCATCGCAGCTTCAAGGGAGCTGCAGAAGAGTTAGGCGTTACACCTGGTGCGGTTAGTCACCAGATTAAATTTTTAGAAACCGAGCTTGGACTGTCTTTGTTTGATCGCAAACATCATGGCAATAATTTAACCGACCATGGTGAATCCTTGTTTGTTGTTCTTCAAAGTAGCTTTACAGCGGTTTCTTCAACACTTGCGAATCTTAGACGCTCAGCTAACGATAAAGAAGTCACCATCAGTGCAACCACTGCTGTTTCTGGCCTATGGTTGACACCTCGTTTGTCACAATTTTGGAGAAAACATCCTGAAATTCCAGTCAATCAACATGTCACCGACAATCCAGACTCTCAAGGTATCGCAGTCGATCTAAAAATCTGCTATGGCTATGTTGAAAACGAATCAACACAAAAACATACCCTGTTTCAAGATGAGTTGGTACCGGTTTGTAGCCCATTTTTTGCCAAACAACACCCAAACCCGAGCATAGATGAACTAGCACAATTGCAGCTCATTCATCTAAGAGCTAAAGATAAAAACTGGTCCAACTGGTTTTCTTGGTTCAATGCCCTTGGCTATAAAGGAAAAATTTCTCAAGGAACGCATGTAAATAACTACATGATCGCACTTCAAGCAGCTGCTGATGGCACAGGAGTTGTCCTCGGATGGAGACACCTTTGCAAACCAAAGATCGATAGCGGCGAGTTAGTGGTTCTGGGTGACACCTCTATACCTGCACCCTCTGCAATCTATATCATGAGTGAAAAAGAAGATTTATTGCCAAACAACGTCAAGGCTCTCAGAGACTTCCTAATTTCAAAAACTTAATTGATTAACTTGAAATATTAGATAGTGAAATTTATTCAATCTTTTGACAGAATTTAATTAAGCTAATTAACCTGAAATTGATTGTATTATGACGTATTTATTTAATGACTCGTGATGTCTAAAAAACCACTAACCAACCTAGACTCTGTCTTAACCTCAGTTCATCAAGCCAAGGGTCTTCCTAACGATCACTATATTAGTGACACCGTTTTTGAGGAAGAAAAAATAGCGGTTCTGTTTGACAACTGGTCTGCTATCGGCTTCGGGAAAGATATACCTCAAGAAGGTGACGCCAAACCAATCAACTTTGTCGACTTGCCGTTGTTAATGGTTCGTGGCTCAAATGGTGAAATTAACGTTTTTCAAAACACTTGCCGTCATCGTGGAATGATTCTTATTGATGAACCTACAAATATTTCTGGAAAGATACGATGCCCTTACCATAGCTGGTGCTACTCACTTGATGGAGACCTTCTAGCCACTCCGATGGTGGGTGGAACTGGTATACATACTCACGAAGCGATTAATAACGATGAATTGGGATTGTTTAAAATTCGATCAGCTGTTTGGCAAGATATGGTCTTCGTCAATATATCTAATAATGCTCAAGAATTTAGAGACTATGCTTCTAAAACAATAGAGAGATGGTCAGAATTTGAAAAACCGCTATATCACGGTGGTGAGAGTTCTTCCTTCACACTTGAACTTAATACCAACTGGAAACTAGCAGTAGAGAACTACTGCGAAAGCTACCATCTGCCCTGGATTCATCCGGAACTTAACACTACCTCAAACATCAATGATCATTACCATATCGAAGAACCTGGCCATTGTTCCGGTCAGGGATCCCATGTCTACAATCAAATAAAATCTGAAAGCGGTGATGTATTTCCCGACTTTAAAGGTCTTTCAAGAAAGTGGGATACAACTAGTGAATATATTGCGTTATACCCAAATGTACTTTTGGGTGTCCATCGTGATCACTTTTTTTCCATTATCATTCAACCGATTAGTCCAGAAAAATCAATTGAACATGTGTCAATATACTATGCTGAAAAACCTGAAAAAATACCTCAATTAAAAAACTTAATCGACAAAAATGCACATTTCTGGAAGGAAGTTTTCTTGGAAGATGTCGGTGTCATCGAGGGAATGCAGCGAGGTAGAAAAGGGCTAATGTTTGATGGTGGAAAGTTCTCGCCTGTAATGGACAGCGCTACCCATTGCTTTCATCAATGGGTTGCCAAGCTAGTTAATAACTATAGATCTTAGAAAAAAAATTAAACTAAAGTTTGGCTTTGTAGGCAGTTAATGTATTTTCTATCAACATGGCAACTGTCATTGGCCCCACACCTCCAGGAACTGGAGAGATGGCTAAAGCTTTATCTTTAACCTCGTCAAAATCAACGTCACCTGTCAGAGTACCGTCCTCAAGACGGTTGATGCCAACATCAATCACTACAGCACCCTCTTTTATCCAATCTGCCTTAACAAGATTAGGGGCACCTGCTGCTGCAATAACCACATCAGCCATTCTTACTTTTTCAGCGATTCCTTTCGTTTCTTTGTGACATACAAGAACAGTTGCATCTGCATTCAATAACTCCATCGACATCGGCCTACCAACAATCTTCGATGCACCAATAATAACGCAATCCTTACCCCTTAACTCATAATTCAACGATGCCAACATTGCCATAACACCCTTTGGAGTACATGGACTTAAAAAGGGCTTATTTTGCATCAATTTGCCAACATTTTCGCTACTGAAACCATCGACATCTTTTTCAGGAATGATAGCCTCAATAATGACTTCAGTATCAATATGGGGTGGCAAAGGTAATTGCACCAAGATACCGTCAATCGTTTTATTGTCATTCAGTCTGCGGACTTCAGAAAGCAACTCTTCCTGGGTAATGTTTGCTGACTTGTGAATCTGGTCAGAATAAAAGCCAACCTCCACGCAAGCTTTGGTTTTGTTTCTAACGTAGACTTGTGAGGCTGAATCGTCCCCTACCAGAATGACAGCTAGTCCTGGTGGACGAGAAAACTCTTTAACTTCATTGGCTATCTTATGTCTTAGGTTTTCTGCAAGCTTTTTGCCATCAATTATTGTCATAGCCTATTCTCCTATTCTCTCAATATAACTGTAAAGTTAATTTTATCGTAGCAAAAAAAATTAAATTATTTATTAATTTCACTTAGATTTGAATTTAAAAGGGTTCTTATTAGAAATGGATAGAATCTAGTCAATACCCAGCAACTTTCTTCTCTTAGTTGCCCAGGTCTGGATTAAATGATCCACTGCAAGACCGATAAACGCCACGCATAAACCAAGCATTAGACCACTTCCAATATTGCCTCCAGAAAAAAGTTGTTGCATTATTTCTTGGCCTAAATCTTCAGTACCAATAAACGCACCTATAATAACCATAAACAATGCAAAAACAACGCACTGATTGACGCCCAGCATAATATGTGGGAAAGCTAATGGGAACTCGATTTTAAACATACGCTGAAGTTTTGTTACGCCCGACATATCCGCCGCATCAAGCAAAGATTCTGGTACATTTCTCAGGCCTTCTACGGTGTAGCGAGTAGGCGGAATAACAGCGTAGACAATGACCGCAATTAACACTGAAGTGTCAGTCACACCAAAGAGCATAATCACCGGAATAAGATAAATGAACGACGGAAAAGTTTGAAAAGTGTCACAAACCAAAAGAATGAATTTGGTTGCCCTCTTATTTTGCACACAGATTGCACCAACAATCGTACCAATAACAACAGAAACAATGACTGCAAACGTCAGCATATACATAGTTATCAAGGCTCTTTCCCACCAGGGTGTTAGAGCAATAAACAACATAAACAAACCAACGACAATCGCAGAACGAATGCCACCGATAATGTAACCAATACCCATTGTTAGAACAAAAGTTGCTATTGCTGGCATGGCCAGAAAAGACGCTTTCATTGGCATCAACACTTCCACCAGTAACCACGTGTTAAATATTTTAATACCCGCTCTCCAATTTGAAACCATGTAGTCAACGCCTGCCTGCCAAAATGGCTCAGTGGTAATACCTTTGTTGTGAGGAATCAAATAAAAATAATTAATACCTTTTGCAGTATCAGCAAACACCCAGTTACCAAACCAAGCAAACAAAATAGCGGCAAAGAAAACTGCAACAAACAAAAGAGCTGTTTTATTTCTCTCAACAAAAGAAAGGTCGGCAAAGTAGTCGGTTTGCTTATCGGCCCAAGCTAAAGATAATTTATCTAACACTACAGCAATCAGGACAATACATATTCCTAATTCTAGCGCTTGACCTACCCTTAGTTGGTTTAGAGCGAGTAATAAGTTAAAACCCAGGCCCATAGCTCCAATAAAAGAAGCAATCACTGCCATAGCCAAGCACTGCATAATTACCTGGTTGACGCCAATTAAAATGTCGTGCCTTGCAGTAGGTATCAAAACTTTAAACATCAGTTGATAATTATGGCAACCACTCATCCTGCCTGCATCTAAAACCTCTGGAGAGACTCTTTTGAGACCTAGCAAGGTGAGTCGAATCATCGGAGGTGTTGCAAAAATTATTGTTGCAACCGCACCCGCATGGTCACCAATACCAAAGAACACAATTACTGGTACCAAATACGCGAAATGTGGAAACGTTTGTGCAATGAGGAGCAATGGCGTTATTACTCTCTCAACCGTTCTACTCTTGTAGGCAAGCACACCCCAGATAACACCTGATAAACAAGAGACCGGCGCAGCAACCAACACAAAAGAGAGTGTCTGCATTGCGGGTTCCCATTGGCCGAATACAGCCAAGTAAATACAACTAAAACCAGCCAATATAGAAAGACCCACACCTTTAAGTTTATAACCCAAAATAAAAGCACCGGCAGTTAATACTGTCCAAGGAATAGCAGGGACACTGGAGTACCACTTATCCTTATTTTCATTCAACCAATCCCAGCCGGATTTATCACTAAAAATATTGGCAAGTGAAACGACTGTCTCAAAACCACCAATCAATAATTCCCGAACTAAATTAATTAAAAACAATAAAGTGACGCCAATAGCTCGGGTAAATAATCGAACTCGACCATAGTCTTCATAGTCTTCAATTTCTGGGTCGTAAACTGGTGTCAACCAAAAATCAAATATGAGGTACTGAGAAAAATCTTGCAAAATAAATGGCATTTCCCAAAACGTACTTCTTGTCACCTCACCAAAAAACCAGTTATACAAAGTAGGTATAAACAGAAGACCCACAATAATGCCAACAAAGCCCTTGCTAATAATTTGAAACCAATTGACACGTAACCACTGTGATTTATTGACACTCTCTGCAAAGCTTTTGTATAAGAGCCCAGCAGTTACCAATAAAGCTATTAGAACATAGGTGGCGGAAGTGTTAATGACAGGGTGATAAAAAGTCAGCTCAGGAATTCTAACGAGTTGAGGAGGAAGTTGCCAATTCAGAATCATTGACATGGATTCAGCAAAACCAACCGAAGATTGTATTTCTCCCTTATCAACAGACTTGGCAAATACATGACGCTCTACTATCAAATCATGGTAGTGCCCTGTCATTGACATGAGAATAAAAAACACAATGAGGACAATGCCAAATTGCGTCAGTTTAGGGCGTTCAGATAAATAATTGATAAAGTTCATGGTGCTAGCCTTAAGCGTTGCTTTCTAGTGTTGAATTTTCACCAAATAACACATGAATTACTTTAGATGAATGTACAACACCAACAATATCATCATTTGCATTGAGTACGGGAACTGATTTAGGGTCGCCGAGCACAGCTTCGGCAACAGTTTCAATAAGGGCATCTTCGGAGACCCTTAAATCACTAAAGTCTGTTTCATCGCCAACAGGCTCCATCACTGATTTAATTTTAAGAACCTTCTCCCTTGGAACATCCTCTGTAAACTTGCGAACGTATTCTGTTGCTGGATTAAGAACGATATTTGCAGGTGTATCCAATTGCTCGATAATGCCATCTTTCATGATTGCAATTCGATCGGCAAGCCTTAGTGCTTCATCAAAGTCATGAGTAACGAAAAGAATGGTCTTATTTAGGACACCCTGAAGCCTTAGAAACTCATCTTGCATCTCTTTACGAATTAACGGATCTAGCGCCGAAAAAGGCTCATCCAAGAACCAAATATCGGGTTCAACAGCTAGAGAGCGTGCGATTCCAACTCGTTGCTGCTGACCACCAGAGAGTTGTCTTGGGAAATAATTCTCACGACCAGTTAAGCCAACAAGGTCAACCATGTCTTTGGCTCTTTGCATGCTGTCTTTTGTGCTATTGCCTTTCACTTGCAATGGAAAGGCAATATTTTCTAATACGGTTTTATGGGGTAATAATGCAAAACTCTGAAACACCATGCCCATCTTGTTGCGACGAAGTTCTATCAACTCCTTATCACTCATTGAGGTTAAATCTTCACCCTCAATATAAATATCCCCTGCAGTGGCATCGGTTAGTCTTGAAATACAACGAAGCAAGGTCGACTTGCCCGAGCCTGAAAGACCCATAACAACCAACATCTCACCCTTATTAACCTCGAAAGAGGCATTATTAACTCCGACCACACAGCCAGCTTTTTGAAATTCTGCAGCAACAACATTGCCATTGGCATCTTGAAGCATTTTTTCGGCATTTTTGCCAAATATTTTATAAACGGAATCGCATTTAATTACAGGTTGCTGATCAGACATAATATCTTCCTAAATTCTTTAAAACAAAAAACACTTAGTATATACAAAAATACCCCTACCCCCTTATTATAATTAATTTAAGGGTAAGGGTACTTAGTACTTAACAAACACCCCTCATTCTATTCGAATAAAGAGCGCTCTAGATTAAAGCATTACTTTAAGAAAGCCTTCCAAACATCCTCGTTATCTGCAAGCCACTTAGCTGCAGCATCTTCATGAGACATCTTATCAATATCAACTAGAGCAGCCATCTGACCGATCATTGAAGTATTGAAGTCCATCTTAGTGTATGCTTTATACGCCATCGGATGAGTCTTAGGGAACTTATAGTTCGCCGCTTTCTTCAACCAACCTCTGGGAGAACCACAAGCCCCGTCACCGCCTTCTGTTTCACGGCAACCAAAGAAGTATGGAGGAAACTCTATGAATACAAAACCATCACTATCCGTAAAGTTAGGTGTCCAGTTAAATATAATTATACCTTCTCCAGCAGCTTTTGCAGAATCAATAGCGGCCCAAAGAGCGTCTGCACTACCAGTTTGTTTATAAGTGTATTCATCATCTAAACCAAGAGCTGGAATACGGTCTTCAAATAGATTCTTTCCGGTATCCGGGTCAACGTGCCAAGGACCGTCTAACCAAACACCTTTACCACCAGAATCGGCAGTGGCAAACTTTGATCCACAACCTTTAAGAGCATTCCAATCTGGAAGTCCAGGACATATATTTTGATCTATTACCCACTTAGGAACGCCCATATCTTCAATAGTCAAGGCAGAATGGGTACCAGCCTCTATTAGACCGCCCTTCTCCATGGCTGTATAGTAAGCGTGGCCAAAGGCTCCTTCCCAAACTTCGTGAGATATAGTAACGTCTCCAAGACGAATCGATTCATATACACCGTTCGAGTCAGCAGGAACGTAAGCTACATTGTTACCCATAGACTCAAAAATACCACCAATCACGTAGGACATAACCACTTGGCTTGACCAGTTGTGAATTGGTATAACGATTGGCTTTGAAGAGTCTGCAACAGCTTGACCTGAAACAGAAGCTAAAGACATCGCTAAAGCAGCTGCAGCTACTTTACTTGTTAACTTTTTCATTTATTTCTCCTTTATAGTTTTATTGAATATTTTGTTATCGCTTTAAATAAGAGAAACGTTCAAAATAAACAATTTTATAAAATGATTTTTTTAACGTTAAAAAAAAATCAAACTAACATTCTTAGAACTCATTACTTTCTAAGAGTGTTCAGTATCCTGAGATTATTTTACATTCTAACTCGAGTCTTCTCAGGATCATAAAACGGAAAGCGAACTACAGTCGCTGCTAGGCGCTTTTGATGTCCATCTAACTTTCCTACCTCAACCTCAGTGCCTATTTCTGACTCTGAAACTGAAATTCTGCACAAGGCAATGTTCTTCTTTAAAATCGGCGAACGTGTTGCACTTGTAATAATTCCTACCTGTTGCTTACCAATATACACGCCATCACCGTGTAGCGCAACTTCATTGTTGTGTAATTCTAACCCAACAAGGACTCTTTGGGGAGAATTCTTACGAAGAATCAAAGATTCTTTTCCAGAAAAATCGTCCTCTTTTGTCTTCAATGGAACCGTAAATGCGATACCTGCCTCAAACGGATCCGTCTGGTCACAGAACTCATAACCTCCAAAAATTAAACCCGCTTCAATTCTCAACATATCAAGTGCATTAAGGCCTAGAGGACATATATTAAACTCTTCACCGGCCTTAGCAATAGCATCCCAAACAGCTTCACAGTGATCGGGATGAGCAAAAATCTCATAACCAAGCTCACCTGAATACCCTGTACGAGAAACCATCACCGGTATGCCAAACTCACCGCCGATACGCCCTATTGAGAATCGGAACCATTTAAGATCCTCAAGATCAGATTGGAGTCTTGGTGTCCAGATAATTTTGGCCAACGTCTCGCGACTCCTTGGACCCTGAACAGCAACATTATGAAGTTGGTCTGTCGAAGACTTGATCCACACCTCTAAATTCTTTTCCTTGGCAATTTTACGAAGTAATTTGCCTCCATCATCTGAACCACCGACCCAGCGGAAATTATTTTCATCAAGACGGAACAGGGTACCATCATCCACCATACATCCATTGTCGTAGCACATAGCAGAATAGACAACCTGACCAACCGCCAGCTTACGAACATCTCGGGTTATTGCATACTGCATCAATGTCTCTGCATCTTGACCATAGACCTCGAACTTTCTGAGTGGTGCTAAGTCAATCATGACAACCCCTTCTCGGCACTGCCAGTATTCCTTTATGGCGCCTAAATTAGTGTAATCTAGAGGCAACCAATAGCCATTATAGTTATCAAAGTTTTTGGTTAATTTTGAAGTGTTTTTATGAAAACCGGTTTCTTTAGTCATAGTGGGTATTGTTTGTGGGTCAGGCCTAAAAGCCGTCGCTGGTGAAAAATTGTTACCTTTATCGTATATCCTAACATGGATATCGGTTGGATTCCAATTGTTAGCAGAGGAGGTGTCGTCTGGACATGCTGACGATACACAGACCAAATCGTCCAATGCCTTAAATAAAACATAGTCACCTGGCCTTGACCAAGAAACATCTGCAGACAACGCGTGACACTCTTCAATTGCTGTATTAAAAAATAGATTCACAGCCACCCAATTCTTTCGTGGCGCGACTCCATACTCTGCAAGAGATTTGTTGAAGTTCTCATTACAATTGACATGCCCTGGAAAACCTCTATCCTCATAATATTTAGCATTGCAAGCCAAACCAAATGTGTCATGCCTACAAACAGTGTCTCGAACAACTTCAACCAGCGGAACTGAATTCTGATTATAAAATTTGTCGTGACACCCCGGCTCAGGATAACTTTTAAGCATATGTGATCTTGTTACCGTTGGGTCGAGATTTAATTCCCTATTGTTTTTTAAGTCTTCAACTAAAAAGGCTTGAAAATCTGAACATTGGTGCCCTTCAACATCAATGACCTGTATATATTCACCTGCCTTGACTTTATAAGCCTTTGCTGTACTGTTTTTTACCCTAATTTCCTTAGCGTTTTTTGCTAGAGGCTCTGGGAGACGTTCAGATGGTTTGGTTGGATTTACGCGAGTAACGTTTATCAAAATCTCTGTTGGTGCGTCATGTTCATCGACAATCATAGGACCACCTTTTGCATCGAATATACATAATGTGTCCTTATCAATACGAAAAGATTGACGCGAGTCAGCGGGACTTGCCGCTGAAAAAAGGTCAGCACCTTTCAGATTATTAGTTTTAATCTTGTTGTGACCTAAGATTGCCTTAAGCATATCAGAACAATCATCGATAGAGAATTTTGAAGAATTGTTGCTTGGCTGAGTTTTCCAGTCAAGTGCATCCATCAATGAAGAGCCTTTTGAGTCAAACGCTAAAAGGCTGCATTTCTGGTCACCTTCTACGTCAATAACTTCAACAGAGTCTCCGCTTTGCAAGTCAATTGAAACCGCTTCACCTCCAAGTATTTGGTAGGTCTCACAGTCATCAGTATATCTAATATTGGATAATCTCATATATACGCATATCCATAAATAGGCGAATTATACTGAACAAGTATGTCAACAGTCAATGTTGAAAAAATTCACTTTACTATGAAAAAATTGGCCATATATTAAACTTCGCTTTTGGATCCAATCGTAATAAATTTAGTTTTAACAGCACCTCAGGGGGAGAGATGCCGTAAAACTAAGGAAACAGAATTGAAAGCTGATTTTGAATAGCAATCAATTCGATCCCTAAAAAAATCACTTACATAAATTAAAACTTACGGTAAGCGTTGTTCAGATCAACCATAGGATGGTTTTCAGACATCTGAAACTTAATCAACAGTTCACGAGCAATCATATCACGCTCCTGTTGATTGTCTGGAAGTGTAATCGTGTCAGGTATGGTGACCCAGCCATTAATATTTCTATCAAAAACTGCTGCTTGGTCTCCCTCATAACCCATATGGACATCCTCTAACCAGTTAAGGTCTTTCCAGCCCATTTTGTCAATATATGATTGCAGAAATGGAGTTATAAACTTAAGGTCAGGAACTAAGTTCACATCATATCTATAGCCAATGTGTTGTCCAATTTCTTGTTCGCGATCCGTATCTAAGCCATCAGCTCCAACTACAAATGCTTCTTCATTAGTACTCATAATAACTCCTTATCTTAAAATCTTGTCATATCAGGGCGGCCAACAGTGTACTGCGATCCTGCAATAGGAACCTGTGCACAGGCTGAAGCCTCCATAGTTAAAGCAGCTAAATCTTCTGGCTCTAATGAGTGTATGTTCGTCTTCCCACAAGCACGAGCCATCATTTGACACTCAATTGCTAATGTGTGTAGAAAGTTATATACACGCTCCGAAGCTGCATCTGGATCAAGACGTTTTCTAAGCTCAGGGTCTTGAGTTGCAACACCAACTGGGCAACGACCTGTATGACAGTGATAACATTCACCAGCTTTAACACCCATTTCTTTTTCGTAATCTGCTTCTGGTGTATCTCTATTACAGTTCAGTGCCATTAAAGCAGCATGACCAATAGCAATCGCATCTGCACCTAGCGCTATTGCTTTAGCTACATCACCACCGTTACGGATACCACCAGCATAAACCAATGTGATTTCACCTGTCATACCAACATCATCGAGCGCCCTACGGGCTTGACGGATTGCTGCAATTCCTGGAACACCTGTTTCTTCTGTTGCCAAGTGAGGTCCAGCACCGGTACCACCTTCCATACCATCGATGTAGATACTGTCACAACCGGTTTTAGCTGCCATACGGACGTCATCGTATACACGCGCAGCACCTAGCTTCAATTGAATGGGAATCTGACCATCTGTCGCCTCACGAATTTCTCCAATTTTAAGCGCTAAATCATCCGGACCTAACCAGTCAGGGTGTCTTGCAGGTGAACGTTGGTCAATACCGGCTGGTAGTGAGCGCATTTCTGCAACTTGGTCTGTTACTTTCTGGCCCATTAAGTGACCACCTAGACCGACCTTACAACCCTGACCGATGAAGAATTCAACAGCATCAGCCAAACGCAAATGATTAGGATTAAAACCGTAACGAGATTGGATGCACTGGTAGAACCATTTGCTAGAGTAGCGTCTTTCGTCTGGAATCATGCCGCCCTCTCCAGAACAAGTCGCTGTACCAGCCATGGTGGCACCACGGGCTAAAGCCGTCTTAGCTTCGTAACTTAGAGCACCAAAACTCATACCTGTAATGTAGACGGGAATGTCTAATTCTAGTGGTCGCTTAGCGTTTGGTCCAATAATCGTTTTTGTTAAACATTTCTCTCTATAGCCTTCAATAACAAAACGGGTAAGAGTTCCAGGCATAAAAGTTAAATCATCCCATGTTGGAATCTTTTTGAATAGAGAAAAACCTCTCATTCTGTAACGACCTAGGTCAGATTTGATATGAATATCGTTTATCACCTCCTTAGGGAAGATAAAACTTTTACCTAAATTGTATTGATCGTCTGTATCACTCATAATATTTCCTTTTATTTAATTTATTTAGAAGTATGATTAAAGAACCAGTTTTTTCTCACTTGGTTCTAGATTATCGTAGTTCCATAGTTGTTTACCAGAAACATACTTTTGCATTTTTTCAACACCTTTAGGCGCCTTCATGTCATAAAGATCTAATTTAGATGTGAGGTATCGAACATCAAGTTCTGTCATTTCACCCGGTACACAATCTACACCAAGTTCTTCGACTTCACCGCCGACATAAATTGTACCGTCATACATTGAATCACCTAGGTTCATCCCAGCATCACCACAAATTATCATGCGGCCACGCTGCATCATGAAACCAGAGAAAGCACCTGTTTTTCCACCAACAATGATAGTGCCTCCTTTTTGGTCAATACCAGTACGCGCTCCAACACTGCCTTTACATACAAGATCGCCTCCACGAATGGCGGCACCAAATGTAGAACCCGCATTTCCATCAATCACAACTGTACCGGCCATCATGTTTTCTGCACATGACCAACCAACACGTCCCTTAATATGAACATTAGGGCCATCAATCAAACCACAACCAAAGTAACCCAAACTGTCAGAAAAAGTTAAATTAAGTCGGTTGAGGATACCAACACCAACGCCGTGCCTTGACATAGGATTATCAACCGTAATGTTTCCTATACCTTTTTCCATTAATTCTCTAATTGCAGTATTAATCTCTCTTGGTGACATTTCTAGAGCGTCAATAGTTCCACTCTTGCTAGTGTCGACCTCAAATGAGTGAAAATATGTTAGATTTTCGCTTTCATCAACCGAGAAAAAACGTTGTTGGGTGCGTCCCTTTAATTGCTCTTCATGAAGTCCCATTTCATGAGACTTATCCTTTTTTAATGTTGCCATACTCTCACCTCTCCGTGATATGGGTCAAATGTGTCAATGTGATGATCAAACAATTTTCTGATTGCCACTTCTTCTGAAGCTAGTGCAATCATATCATCGCCTTCATATACAACCATTGGTTTGGCGGCCATAACATCCTTGGCCATACCAAGTTCATCCTTTGTTGCTACTAGATAAGTGAAAACGCCATCTAGATATTCAACTGAATCCTTCATTGCTGTCTCTAGGTCATCACCTTGATTCATTCTATCAGCTATATAAACTGCGATGAGTTCTGAGTCGCAGTTAGATGAGAATCGGTGACCTTTACGCTCAAGTGCACGTCTGTTTGTCCAATAATTGGTTAACTGACCATTATGAACAACAGCAACATCACTAAAAGGATATGCCCAATAAGGGTGAGCAGAACGAATGTCTACATCTGATTCTGTTGCCATCCGTGTATGTCCAATGCCATGAGTACCATTAAAACCGTTTAGACCGTACTGTCCAGAAACAACCGCCGCATCGCCAAGGTCTTTAATCAACTCTAGAGAGTTACCAATTGACAAGATTTCAACACCTTCAATATCTTCAATAAAGTCGGCCACTTTTTTCAAGTCTCCTGAGAATTCGATCTCGTAACGATGGGAATACTCGGTTGGACTCTCTTTCTTAAGCACCTTAACGCCAAGTTCAGCAAGGCGTTTATCAATCAATTCAAGACGACCCTCAATTGCAGCATGTATATCGTAACTGCCTTCAAGATCAGCCGCTTCAGCGACCTTAAAACGCATAATTTGATTACCAGTATCTTCGCCATACATTGCATAGCCTGTAGAGTCTGGACCTCTATGCTTCAGAGCCTGCAACATTGATGTCATTTGCTCACCAATATTTGCGCCCTTTCCACCTTGTTTATGAATAATTCCTGCTATTCCACACATAAATTATATCTCCTATCCTATAAAATTTGCCCACCTTTGAGGGGTGGGCACTTTCAATAAAAAGCTAAATATAGCTAGCCTATGGCAAGCAATCCAAATAAGTCTCAGTGTCCCAATTTGTAACCGTATGGTTAAATCTTTCCCACTCATCATTCTTGTAGTGGTGATAGACTTTATACATTTCATCCGGCATTGCAGATTTGATTACGTCGTCATCTGCAAGAGCTTGCATCGCTTCACCTAATGACATTGGCAGCTTCTTAACATCTTTACCTGCTTCCAAAGCTTCATAGATGTTGCGCTCTTCAGCCTCACCTGCGTCGATGTTATTATCAATACCGTCACCCATCGCTTTCAATAAAGCTGAACCCATTAAGTAAGGATTGACCATTGAATCGACTGAACGGTATTCGAAACGACCTGGTGCAGATACACGAAGTGCACAAGTACGGTTTTGATAACCCCAATCAGCAAAAATTGGCGCCCAGAAACCTGTATCCCAAAGACGGCGATATGAATTTACCGTAGAAGAACCAATTGAAGTCAGCGCCGGCAAGTGTTTGATAACACCACCAATTGAGTTAAGACCGATAGGACCAGGCATTTTCTCGTCAATCTTAGGATCTGGCATGAAGGTGTTTTCGCCACCCTCTTTGTAAGTGAAGCATCCTGGCATACCTGGAAGTTCGCCATCACCTGAAGCAATCTCAGGATGGAATACGTCTTTACCTCCTCTCCACAAAGACATGTTATGGTGACAACCTGAAGCTGAAACACCCATAAATGGCTTACTCATAAAGCAAGCAATCAAACCAAACTCGCGTGCAACCTGTGCACAAATTTGACGATAAGTCGTGAGACGGTCTGCATTACGCAAGACATCATCGAATTGAGTATTAAGTTCAAGTTGCCCTGGAGCATCTTCATGGTCACCCTGGATAATGTCAAGACCCATTTGCTCTGCGTATTCAATTACCCTCATGAATACAGGACGTAACTCTTCAAATTGGTCAATATGGTAACAGTTTGGCTTAGTCACACCACCGTCAGGCCCACCATCATCACCTCTCTTAAGCCACATCATTTCTGGTTCAGTGCCGCATCGCATGTCTAGGCCATATTTGTCTTGAAACTCTTTATGTTGTCTATAGAGGTTTCCACGGCAATCAGAAGTTAAAGCCGCCCCCGGGTTGTCTCGCTCTTCACGGTTTCTATAAAGTCTACAGAAAACGCGAGCGACACGCTTATCCCATGGAAGTTGACAAAAGGTTTCAGGATCAGCTATACCGACAAGCTCTGAAGCCTCAGGTCCATAACCGATATAATTACCATGACGGTCAATGAATAAATTAGCTGTTGAACCGTATACTAATTGGAAACCTTTTTCAGCCAAACGCTCCCAATGTCGAGCGGGTATACCCTTACCGACAATACGACCAGTTACTGAAATAAATTGATAATATACATATTTAATACCCAAAGTGTCGATTTTAGCTTTAACTTCCTTTACTAACTTATCGCGTCCGGGTGCGTTAACGTGTTGTTCTAAATCTGTCATTTAATCTCTCCGAAAAATAAAAAAAATCTTGTACAAGATTAGTCCCCCTTTTGCTTTTATTTTTTGCTGTTTTTAAATTAAACAAAAAATAAGTGCATCAGAAAAATTTGTCGATTAATTTAGATAAATCAGATTGTTAAGAGGAAATACATATAAGACCAACTTAACCAATATATCCTTGTCTTTCCACAAATTGAATGGAAAGTATACTCCTAATGATATTCCATTGTCAAGAAATTTTTTTTATTTTAAAGAAATTATTTAAAGTATTGTATTTCTTCTTTGAATATCAAAAAAAAGTTAATCTTTATTGTCGATTCTGGAAACCTTTCAGACAAAGCTATGCTATGTAATTAGAACAACAACCGACTTGTGAATAACTTAATATTAATCGGGGTTATTTGAACAAATAACAGTTAGAAATTGACATTCCTCAGAGATGATTTTTTTTGGACCATGCGGCTTATCTGAATCAAAATATATTGAATCTCCTTTTTTGAAGTGATACACCTGGGTACCATAGTAGTAATCCATTTGCCCTTTAAGCATATAGATAAACTCAACACCTTTATGTTGAAATTCAGGAAATTTATAATCTCTCGAGGTTACGGTAATAAGACAAGGCTCAACTTTAAGAGAACCTCCAACGGTGTGTCCTAGGAGCTGATAATGGCGACCCTCATCTGAACCTGCCCTTTCAATCGTTAGCCCCTCGCCAGACTTAATAAAGGTTGGCTCAACGTCTTTATCGTGCTGCTTAAACAGCGAAGTGATGGATATATTGAGTGCGTGGCATATCGACTGAATAGTCTTGAGAGAGGCACTGATTTGACCGTTCTCAATCTTTGAAAGCATGCTTGCGGATAGTGAGGATTGCTTTGATAACTGTTGAAGAGTGACACCAGCATTTTTTCGCGCAATCCTAACTTGCTTGCCTATTGAAGCTTCTAATTGCTTGTCACTACCGAAACTAGGTAGCACTTTGTTAATGATCGATACACCCTTTTTAGGAGGTGTATCTTTTCGATTTGAAGCCATTTTTCAGTGTTCCTTAGAATAAAAAAAAATCATTTACAGGAACAATTGTAACAGACTGGAATCCTAACGTAAATTTTTTCAAAAAACGAAAAAAATTGATTTATGGCATTATTGATACTGAGAGCAATTACTTTGAACGTCGACTTCTTCTTTTTTTGACTGGAGAAGAGTCACTGCCTAGAAAAATAGCTCTAGACCCTTTTGACATTTTTCCTATCTTTTCTTCAACATCTGACAGGCTTGGTGGTCCCTTCATTTGATGTTCATCCATTGCTTGTCTCATGGCTTTGATATGCCCAAAAGTTGTTCCGCAACAACCTCCAATAATCTTTGCTCCAGCATTCATTGCAAAATGGACATAGTCAGCCATCAAAGTTTCGGTTCCAGTATAAACAATGCTTCCCTCTTTAAATTCGGGAATGCCGCAATTCGCTTTGGCAATTATGGTTGTATCTGTATCTACATTGCGGCTTATATCAGTAATTGTTGCCAACAGGTCAGATGCACCTATCCCACAGTTGGCTCCAAATCCCGAAAGTCCAAGGTCTTTTGCCCTAAAGGCAAGATTGGCTGGGGTATCACCCATCATCGTTTTCCCTGCAGTATCAAAACTCATCGTAGCACAAACAGGAAGTCCAAACTCTTTTACTGCTTCAAGGGCGGCTTCCAGCTCTTCCATGGCATACATGGTCTCCAACCATAAAACATCGACACCACCCTCGACGAGTCCTTCGGCTTGAGCTTTAAAGGCTTCAGTAGCCTCTTTAGAGCTCATTGGTCCATGTGGCTCGATGATCTCACCTGTCGGACCCATTGACCCAGCCACTACTACAAGTCGGTCAGCTTTATCGGCAACCTCTCTTGCAACAATGGCTGAAGCCTTATTGAATTCGAAAACTCGACGTTCAAGCTGGTGAAGCTTGAGTCTAAAAGCTGTGCCACCAAAGCTATTTGTTAGGAAAAGGTCAGAACCAGCATCAATAAAGCCTTGATGCAAGGCTCGAACTCGTTCAGCATGATTCAAACTCCATGGCTCCGGCGGGTCGCCTGTTTCAAGACCCATTGTGAATAAGTTAGTGCCCACAGCACCATCAGCCAGTATGTGTTTTTTGTCACTTATAATTTTTAAAAAATTATTCATACTTTTGAAGAATTAAAGACTCTAAATAGGCCAAAAAAATATCCGGCATAGATGCATCAATAATGCTCGTGATTATGATACAGTTGTTGGGTTTTCATATTAATATTTTCATTTAAAAAAACTCAAATTGTTGTCATACAATAATTTCGCATTATTTTTGATAATTAACCACTCTCAGAAATCAATGACTATATAATTTGAGTTATAAAATCTAACTCACAAATTGTGAATATTTTGATGACAGGGGGAGAGAGTGTTTGTAGGCCAATTTCAAGCCAACAGGTTTATCTCGGACATTTTCAAATAAACCCTAAACTTCTTTATTTCCTTTCTCTAAATCCTTGCAATAATGAAAACTGACTCTATCTCGCATAAAGACGTGATTGAACGTTTTGTCGGTTACGGAGAGAGTAATTTTGAAAATACTTCAGTCGGTAATCATTCAGATCAAAGAAGTAAAGAGCAGCTTGGGGTGCTTCGACTGATATATGCTTACAGATTCTCTGGCCATTTAAGAGCGAAGATTGATCCCTTAAATCGACCAAGACAGCATACAACACCATCATTTGAGCTTTCTGCATTCGGACTAGATGACTCTCATCTCGACATGACTTTTGGTATGGGTTCTTACCAGGACACTAGTTGCAAAACTTTACGCCAGCTTCTGGCCTCATTAGAAAAAACTTATTGCAGTAGTTTGGGTGTTGAATATATGCAGATACCGAATATTGAGGAAAGGAAGTGGATTCAGCATCGAATTGAAACCATGTCCTTGGAGCCACAAAATACCCCAGAATATAAAAAATGGTTACTTCAGCGTTTGACAGCGGCTGAAGTTTTTGAAAAATTTCTACACAATAAATATGTTGGCCAAAAACGCTTCTCTCTAGAAGGTAGTGACACATTAATACCCCTTCTTAATGTCCTGATTGAGCATTCGGGAAGCCATTCAATGAAAAGGATCTGCCTGGGGATGGCTCACCGTGGTCGATTGAATGTATTAATTAATATCATGGGCAAGCTTGCAGAAAAATTGTTTCAGGAATTTGACGGTGATCTTGGCCTTACTAAAAACCAGACAGGGGATGTGAAATACCATCAAGGATTTTCTTCAGACATTAAAACCTCTCGAAATAACGTCCATCTTGCCCTCATGTTTAACCCTTCTCACCTAGAATTGGTGAACCCCGTGATTGAAGGTTATGCTCGCTATCATCAAGAAAAAATCGGTGATGAAGAGGGTCAAAAAATATTGCCAGTGCTGATTCATGGAGATGCCGCATTTTCGGGCCAAGGTATTGTTATGGAGACATTAAATATGTCCCAGTCAAGAGGTTATACAACTAAAGGCACTATACATATCATTATCAATAATCAGATTGGTTTTACTACAAGCAAGCAACACGATGCAAGATCGACGGACTACTGCACGGATGTTGTGAAGATGGTAAATGCACCAGTTTTTCATGTCAACGCAGAAGACCCAGAAATGGTGAGCTTTATCACTCGCTTGGCTCTGGACTATCGTATGAGATACAAAAAAGATGTGGTAATTGATATGATTTGCTATAGGCGCCATGGCCACAACGAGGCTGACGAACCAGCTGTCACTCAACCAATGATGTATGAAGCGATAAGAAAAATGCCCACTACGAGAGCAAACTATGCCGCCTCTCTATTAAGACAAGGTGTTGTCAATCAGTCAGAAATCGATACAATGATTAAAGACTATCGTCAACAGTTAAAAGATGGAAAGAAGGTTGCCTACAACATCATAGAACCTGAGGATAGAAGAGCTTGGGAGGTTCTTTGGGAAGATTACTTTGACTCTTCATGGTTATCTCCCTACGAGTCAGCCATTACCCATAAACGTATCAAAAAACTCAATAAGAAGCTTCAAGCCGTTCCTAATGACTTTGAACTACATCCCCAAGTTAAAAAAATGTTGTCAGAAAGACAAAAAATGGCAGACGGTAAAATTAATGCTGATTGGGGTTTTGCTGAAACCTTAGCTTATGCAAGTCTTGCAGAACAAGGGACATCAATAAGACTCTCTGGACAGGACACAGGAAGAGGTACTTTTTTTCACCGCCATGCAGTTGTTCACAACCAGCTATACATAAAAGACTATATTCCCCTTCAGCACATCAGTAAAAATCAAGGAAGAGTTCAAATCATTGATTCAATCCTTTCTGAAGAAGCCGCCCTTGGGTTTGAATACGGTTATGCAACCGCAAATCCAGAATCACTGGTTATATGGGAAGCTCAGTTTGGGGATTTTGCTAATGGCGCTCAGGCAATCATTGACCAATTTGTTGCCTCCGCAGAAGCTAAATGGGGGCGACTCTCTAACTTGGTTATGCTGCTACCTCATGGCCTAGAGGGCCAAGGACCTGAACACTCCTCAGGTCGACTAGAAAGATTCCTTCAGTTATGCGCCAGTCACAATATGCAAGTCTGTGTGCCATCTACCGCATCTCAAATATTTCACTTAATGAGACGTCAAGTTATGAGAAAGTTTCGAGCGCCGTTAGTTATTATGTCACCAAAAAGCTTGCTCAGAAATCCACTCGCTGCTTCACCATTATTTAAGTTTACTGAGGGGAAATTTAGAGACGTTTATGAGGAACAGTACGACAACATCAAGGCAAAAAAAGTTGACCGTATAATCATGTGTAGTGGCAAACTGTTTTATGAATTGTTAACTCGACGTCAAGATGATCAAATTAACAATGTGGCTATTCTTCGGTTAGAACAACTCTATCCTTTTCCAGTCGAATTGCTCAAATCGGAAATCGCAAAGTATCCAAACTCTAAGGAGTTGCTGTGGTGCCAAGAGGAACCTATCAATCAAGGGGCATGGTATACCTCAAGACATAACTTTATGCAATGTACACCTGAAAATCAAACCTTGGACGTTGTTGCTCGTGACCTTTATTCTGCTCCTGCAGAAGGCAGCGTTAGGCAACATAACATTAACCAAAACTATGTAATTGAACAGGCTCTAGGTATTCAACCCGTCAAACAAAGGGGTATATAGAAATGATAGAAGTGAAAGTCCCCATACTACCAGAATCAATTAACGAAGCAACGGTGGCTGTTTGGCATAAAAAGCCTGGTGACTTTATTGAACTGGATGACGTCATTGTCGAAATTGAGACAGATAAAGTTGTACTTGAAATTCCAGCAGAGGATTCCGGTGTACTAACTGAAATTAAAGCAAAAGAAGGGGAAACAGTTGGAGAACAACAGGTACTTGGAATAATGGAGAAAAAATCGCAAGATGATTCCAAAGAAACTCCAAACACTGAAAGTGATTCAACTAATAAAGAGGAGACCTCCGAAGAAGTTACTGAAGAAATAAAACAGGATCCAGAGGAAGTGATTGAGAAAGCTCCCAAAGAAATAAAACAGGAAGAGGTTCAAGAGGAAGTAATTCAGGAACCCCAACAAAATAGCACTGAACCTTCAGATAAAGAAGATGCCTCATTTAAAGGAAACCGTTTAGAAGAAAGAGTGCCAATGAATCGAATTCGTAAAACAATAGCGAAAAGATTACATTCAGCGACACAAAATACTGCCATGTTGACGACCTTTAATGAAGTAGACATGAGCGCTATACTTTCTATGAGATCGACCTATAAAGAAGCTTTTGAGAAAAAATACTCGGTCAAACTAGGTTTTATGTCTTTTTTTGTTAAGGCAGCTGTCGAGTCACTTAAAAAATTTCCTACTGTAAATGCTTATATTGATGGAGACGATATTGTTTATCACGCTTATTGCGATGTTTCTGTTGCAATCTCTTCAGACCGTGGACTTGTCGTCCCTGTACTACGAGATGCCCACAAAATGGCAATGCACGATATTGAAAAAGCAATCATTGATTGCGCAGTTAGAGCTCAAGATGGGACATTGGGTATTGACGAAATGAGTGGTGGCACCTTTACCATTTCCAATGGTGGTGTTTTTGGATCCTTACTATCGACACCTATCCTTAATCCTCCCCAGAGTGCAATCTTAGGTATGCACAAAACACAAGATCGGCCTGTGGTGATTGATGGTGAGATTGTGATTCGGCCAATGATGTATCTCGCTCTATCATACGACCATCGAATCATAGACGGCAAGGAGGCTGTTCAATTCTTAATAGCCATTAAAGACGCCCTTGAGGACCCAGCTCGACTGTTGCTAAAAATATAAATTATCGCTTGAAATTTTTCTCGCTTAATCTTAGAATTACCTCCAATTAATAATTTTGAGCTAGTAATGCAAAAACTCAAAGCCCAATATAAAAAGGCGGGATATTTTTCACCGATACCTTTGATTGAAAGGAAAAAGGCAGCCTCTTATCTTGAGTTGCTTGAGGGTATTGAACAAAAAACAGGCTCACTTCATTATCGATCTAAAATCCATACCGTTGTGGGAATGGCTTATAAACTGGCAACTAATAAAAAGCTTCTAGATAATATTGAAATTTTACTTGGACCCAACATCCTGCTATATAACGCAGCATTTGTAATTAAGGAACCGTATTCCGATGCCTATGTTAGTTGGCATCAAGATCTCACCTACTGGGGGTTTAGTAAAGACAAACAAGTAGCCGCCTGGATCGCACTATCGGACGCTACAGAGGAAAACGGCTGTATGCATATGATTCCAGGGAGCCATAAGGACGGACTAGTGTCTCATAATGTCACATTAGATGACAACAATATACTCCATCACGGCCAAACGATTCAAGATATTTGTGAAGAGGAATCAGTCAGCGTTCCATTAAAGGCTGGTGAAGCCTCTTTGCATCATGGCTGGATGATGCATACATCATATCCCAACAAAACTGGTAATCGACGTATTGGTCTGACTATTAACTATATCTCTACGGATATGTATCAAACCCAAACTGAAGAAGACTCCGCCATGCTTGTACGTGGTGTCGATACATTCAAACACTTCAATATAGATACGCCTGCAAGTTCGGACTTTGATGAAAGCGCTTGGTATAAACAGAAGGCTTTCGACAAGCTATTGCATCAAGTCTACGACAAAATGGGAAAAGCCTAACTATAAAAAAAGGGCGGTATTTAAACCGCCCTTTTACTTAAAACTTACATCGTTTTACTGATGCTTGTCATACTTCTCATGCTCGGACTGGTTTCCCATCGCTAGAATAACAATGCACATCACAATAGCAATAAAGGTGTACCAACCGGCACCTCCGTCTGCTCCAATGTACATGCCAACATCTGTAAGAAGTTCGTCCCATGAGCTTGCTGGAAATCCCATAATTATCTCCTTATATTAATTAATTCTCAGATCCTGGACTAGCCATTCCTTCTGGGAATGCCTGAGCCGGAACCTTAACAGGGTCAAGTCCTTTGATCTGTACTGCATCTGGGACACGCAACATTCCTGCTGCTTTCAACACCGTCGCTACAATGTAACCTGGTACAAAACCAAGAAGGAACATTACAACAGCACCAACTAATTGTCCAACGAAAGAGATAGTTGCAGTACCTTCAGGAGCGAAAGCCGCCAAAGCAGGATATCCAGAACCAAAGATACCGAGTACAAGAAGACCGAACAAACCTATCGTTCCGTGAATTGTAACAGCACCAACAGCATCATCGATGCCACGGGCCTCTAACCAATCAGCACAAGGTTTTATAATGATACCGGCAACGGTAGCAATTATGAATACATGTGCTGGGAAGTAGAGATCCAACCCTGCAGCAACAGAAATAATACCAGCAAGAGCGCCAGACATCATCCAGAAAGGATCTTTAGTGAAAATCCAAGCGCCGATAATACCACCTGCAACAGCCATGACAATATTAAATCCAAGCGCCGATAGTGTCATTGGTGTACCATAAATGGTTGTTGCATGTTCACCGTACCAACTCCATCCTTCGCCAGGCAAAATAATACAAGCCATCAAAAACCCAAAGAAACCGACGATGATCAGCATCAAGCCAATCACGGTAGCCATCATGTTGTGTCCAGCAATATGATTAGCCGAACCATCCGCGTTGAATTTGCCCACACGAGGTCCTAATTGTACTAAGACACCGAGCGCGAAAAATCCAGCGACCGCATGAACCAAACCAGCGGCACCGAAATCATGATAGCCAAATTGAGTAACTAGCCAGCCATCAGCGTGCCATCCCCATGCCGCAGCAATACCCCAAGCAGCAGTACCTAGTACAATCGCACAGATAACAAACCCTACGGTTTGTACTCTTTCAATCAATGCACCTGACATGATTGATGCAGTAGTCGCGGCAAACAGCGCAAAAGCGCCCCAGAAAACACCGGAAGCATGATCTCCCGCATTAGGACCCATGTACTGGGCTGAATCGCCCCATGGTAGAGCAATAGCATTAGCATACTCTATACCAGAGATAGCCATATAGCCTTCCGACCCTGTGAATCCAGTTGGCAAGGCCCAATAGAACCACCAGCCAAACAGGTACCACGCAACAATTGTAAACGAGAAAGCCAAAAGGTTTTTAATACCTGAAGACAGCACATTCTTCACACGGGTTGCGCCCATTTCATAGGACAGGAAACCAACATGAATCAGCATCATCAAAGGTATTGATAGGAAGTAATATGTCTCAGCAAAAAATGTATTTGTCACTTGTGCTGAAGCAATTACTTGTGCAATTTGTTCTTCCAAAACAATTCTCCTTTTTTGTTAAAAAAAACATCTCCCTTTTTTTGATAGGAAAAAAATATCCCCATCAGAATAAAGAGTATATAGTAAGGTGAAAATCAAATCTAGTAAATTTATCTTTAATTTGAACTTTTAAAAGATAAAAATAGATGAAAAGTAAGTCAATAAAAGTTTTTTATTTTTCGAACTAATTTCACTGTTATTTGAATTCAAAAAAGCTTAATTTCAATATGAAATATTAAGAAATTTCTTTCATCTATTCAAGACTGATTTAGAAGAAATTCACGAACCTTTTCTCCAACCTCATGAGGTGCCTCGATCAACAGTGAGTGCTTGTAATTCTTTAGAATACAGAGCTCAGAATTTGACAAACTGTCTGCAATTAGATGATTAAGTCTAGGACTGCATCCACCATCATATTCGCCTGTCAGTACAAGAGATGGGTGCTTAATTTTATTTAACCAGGGTGACATTTCTGTTTCAGCATAGATACGAAATACATCCAAAAAAACCTCAGGATCTGTTTCCAGAACTTGCTCTAAACGGAACTCTACATCGGCCAATCTGTCGTTAATAAATTGATCGGTAAACCACCTTTCAGTAAGAGTGCTCAAGATAGGACTAATCCCCTTCTCTTGCATGCTTTCAAGTACCGATTGAACTTTGTTTCTATCCTCCGTTGTACGAAATGCAGCAGTACTAATTAGGGAAACAGATATGACATTTTCAGGAAAAGATTTCGTGTAGGCTGGACCAATCATTCCACCCAATGAATGTCCAACAATATGAATCTTGTCGATATTTAGTTTTTGTCTAAGTGTTTCTAGATCATCAACCAGGTCCTCCAAGCTATAGGGTAATAATCCTTTCGGTGAATCACCATGCCCCCTTAAGTCATAACTGATACAAGTAAAATCCTTTTCCAAGAATTTACAAACTTCATCCCAAGAAGTTTTACGTGCACCGATACCGTGTACAAAAAAAACTGCAGGACCGGTGCCCTTAATAGAATAACTACAATCAACACTGGCCATAATTATTAACCCGGATATTTACTTGACAAAAAAATTCAAAATGAAAAACTATCATAGTTTTCTGCATTATGAAAAATGAGGTACCACTTTCTCTGCAAATCGCTGAATTGAAGCCATGGTGTCTTTATGAGTGGCGCCAAAATTCATGTTGAGTATAAGGCGATCAATGCCTGCTTCCTGATAGGGTGAGAGTTTGTCAATCATTTCATCAACTGTGCAAATTAGCAAACTTTCTGACAATTCCTCGAGACTTTGTTTTCTTGGTAAAACTTTGATCATGCCATTATTCACAATCCCTGGACCAGTAAAAACATTATCAAATCTAGAATAGTACTCATAAGCCATCTCAATTTTCTCTTTTCTATCTGCTTCATTTTTAACAATAAAAGCAACTCTCGATAATGATAGAGTTAAATCTTTGCCTCTATCTCCGAGTTCGTTTTTGCCACGTATAAATCCATCTACTTGGTCGAGCATGAGTTGGTGGTCTCCAGAAAGAGGGGTTGTCATAATATGAAAACCTCGTTTTGTGCAAGCATAAATTCCCTCTGGATTGAGAACAGCCATCATAATGTCAGGTCCACTCTTAGTCATAGGACGAGGCATCACTGTCAATGATTCAAAGTTATAGTACTGACCATTCCACGAAACCTCTTCTTCTGAAAGTAGTGCTTTTAATACTTCAAGTGATTCATTAAACTTGTCTCGACTATCTTCAAGTGGTGAACCTAAGAGCTCCATTTCACAAGCAAAAGCACCTCTCCCAACGCCCAAAATTAATCGGTCGTCTGTAAATATTTGGGAGGCAATCACCTCGCCAGCAAAAATTCTCATATCATGGATCGGTAGGACAGCTACCGCAGTGATTATCTTAATATTTTTTGTAGCTTCCGCAATTTTCACCGCAAATTGAAGTGGCGCCGGCATCATTAGGATATTGATTAAATGGTGTTCAGTTAAGCCTACGCTATCATAACCACCCTGATCACAAAGAATTGCCTGCTCGAACATGTCGTTATATAGGCGATGTCCTGTGTATTCTTTGACCTTTAAATAGGCTGATAATTGTTGGCAAAACTTCATAAGACCTATCAGTTAAAAAAAATTAAAACACTGTTAATTATTTCAGTTAGTATTTATCTAGATGTTATTCTTTATGTCCAATTCAAGCAAATAAGGTGCAAAAAATCCCTTGTATTGTTTCTTTTTATCAATTGGAAGATCCTTCCAGCCGCCAATCTTTCCTCGACAATCTTTTGCTCCACACAAACATTTGCTTGGAAAATATCCAACATCATAATTCTGCATGGCGTAGTCAAAAGTGATCTCCTCGCCAGGCTTGATATCTTGCATAGCGACATAATCATGTGCACCAGTTTCATTCAACTTGATACCGCAATTAGGGTTACATGAATGATTAACAAGCGCCATAAAACCAATCGGAGAGACGAACTCGTTTTCACCAATCTGGGAAACATGTTCATGGTTGACATTAGTAATCTTGTCTATCACTCCCCTCATTACCACCTCTCCTCGACTAAAAGCACACCTGGCAACAACCCCGACCCCTCGGTCTTCAGAGTTTTTTAACTCAAAATTATTATCTTGGTTACTAACTTCCATAGTGTTCAACAATAGTCATAACTTTTTCTTTAAAGGCCTCTTCATGGTGAACTGCAAACTCTTCCAACGTGGATAAAGAACTTGCATCTTTTAAGTTGTCTGTAAAAACTAAACCGTCAAGGTGATCGAGTTCATGCTGAAATGTACCCGCGCTGATACCTTTAGAAACAAAGTTAATTTTTTTACCATTTCGATCTAAAGCCTCTACCTTAATCTCAGGACAGCGTTCAACTTGACCTCTAAGGTTTGGTACTGACAGACAACCCTCAAAAACAATAATCCTTTCGTCTGTTAAAAAAGTAATTTTAGGGTTAATAAGAACAGTTAAAGGAATGTCGGGTTTATAGGGATAGCGAGGATTTTTTTTAACTTCAATGACGCAAACTCTTAGTGGAACTGCGATTTGAGTTGCAGCCAGTCCCGCTCCATTTGCATATCGCATGGTATCAATTAAGTCGTCAACGAGTCGTTGAATTTCTTTTGAGGCAATATCAGCTTTTGGGACAGATGTAGCCACCTCGCGCAAAGCGGGGTGGCCTATTTCAATTATTTTTCTAATCATCTATTAACTCTTAAATGATAATTTGTATTACTTGAATTGAAAACCAGGTTACACCAGTTTTCGAACAAGATTAACGAGGCTGCATTGTTAGCAGGTAGATTTTCAGTAATGCTGGATTTGAAATGACCGAGACTTCCAGTACCTAACAAGTCTTCAATGGCTTCTGGTATTCCTGGAATTTTCAACCATCCATCTAGGGTATGGTCACACACTTCAGGATGAAACTGACAAGAGTAGGCGAATTCACCAAGTTGCATAACATGGTTTTGACAAATACTCGATGTTGCTAGAATAACTGCCTCTTTAGGAGCCTCAACTACTTCCACTAAATGAACATTGACCCATTTATCTGACTTTCTAAAATTCTTCAAGAGCGGGTGATTTAATCCCTCTTCAGTAGAGTCAATTGCAAACAAGCCAACCTCATAATTATCAGTTTTTTCAGCTCTCCCACCTAGAGCCTCTGCGGCCAACTGATGACCAAGACATATACCCAGAAAAGGCATATTAAGATCCTTTATCGCATGATGTATTGCTTGTTTTTCCTCAATCAGCCAAGGGTATTTGTCTTCCTCCCAAACATTCATGGAGCCTCCCATTACCCAGAGTCCATCGTACTGAGTCAAATCAGGAATCTTATCTCCTGCATGGAGGTCTATCTCAATAAAATTAATGCCTTGTTTAACGGTATAGTCGCGAAATATGCCAGGGTTTTGGCATGACATATGTTTAAAAACGAGTATGTTTTTCTTCAATTTTTCAATTCCTTGAAGGTTTCAGTTTTATGACTATATTTTAAGTAATGTGACTTAAAACTGCAGCAATAATATACATATTCAATTGAGATTAATTCAATTCAAATGTTGCAAATCATAAAAAGTGCTATGATAGATTTTTAATTAATGCAGTTTTTATTGTTGTGTTTGTATTGATCAATGAAAGATTTAGATATGAAGATTGAAGATTTAAAAGTCGGAAACCAATATTCAAATAAGGAGGTTCGTTCAACCTTTCGTTGCTCTTTGCAATCTGGAATGAATAAATCCAATACGACAAATACGCTTGTCTTAATTATCAACCATATTAAATCAATCTATCACGATAGATGGCTTGATAACAGAGTCCATCATATTGGTAAGGGTCAGCTTGGTGACCAGACCATGACACGTGAAAACAAAACTTTGTCAGAATCAAATACAAATGGCGTGAAACTTCATCTTTTTGAAGTATTTAGGACGGGAGCCTATATCTATCGTGGTCAGGTTCGTCTATACGAAAAACCCTATCAAAAAGAGCAACTCGATAAAAACGGAAATCCTAGAAAGGTCTGGGTCTTCCCGTTGGAGTTTAACGACAGGTCTAGACCGATTGAGAATTCTGAAATTGAAGAGCTTTTCCAAACTAAATTCAATAAAGCTCAAAAACTTAGCAATAAAGACTTGGAAAACAAAGCAAACAACTTGCCGGATATACTTGGATTCAGAGAAGTCACTACTGTGCGTAATCAAAGAAACCCTTACGTCGTCGCCTACACCTTAAGAAGAGCCAATGGTTTCTGTGAGCTATGTGAGCAGCCAGCTCCCTTTAATAAGGACAATGGAGAGCCCTACCTCGAAGTACACCATATTAAGCATTTAGAAGATGGTGGAAATGATATGACAGAAAATGCAGTTGCCTTGTGTCCAAACTGTCACCGTATGATGCACTCACTGAATAGAAAAAGTGACATCGACATATTGATTCTAGCCAACAAAAAAAAGAAAATTTAGTCTATCTATTTAGATTGTTCCAACTTCTTAAAAAAGCCTGCTCAGCGATAAACAACCACTCTCTTGGTTTTTGATTCTCACTGATGTAGTGTCCCAGAACAAATATATCTTCGGGATGAGCTTCAATCAGTGATTCTGAATCTTTAGAGGATTCTATTGAAAGGTCTTTGTTGGTTGTTATTTTTAATAATGCGTTAGACGGGTCTTTAAGACTCCATTTCTCTGCATACTCTGTTACCGATTCCTTGAACTGATCCATCGAAGAATAATCAAAACGGTAACAATCAATCTCAGAAAATTTGCAAGAAAGCTGATCTGAAATCATGGAGCAAGAGCTAAGCACCGTCATCAAAAAAACAACAAAAATATGTTTTTTGATCTTATAAAGTGATGGCATATGAAAGCTCCGTTTCTAAAGACGAATCTTCAGGGTTAGTCGCAAAACCAAACTTGATGTCTTTATAGTTCATACCAATATAACTTGAATGGAGCATGTTGGAATTTTGTCTATGATTCAGGTTATTTGTAATCATATGTTTAAGTGAGAAAGCCAAATCATCATTCAGATCTTTACGATACGAGAGACCATAATTGAGTTGTCTGGAGCTTGACTCAAGATCAATATGTTTTACGGTTTGGGAAATATTTCCATTAGAATCAGCTAAGTCAGCTACCTTAATAGCTATCGATCCATCATTAACTCGATTAGGCTGATTAACAAACAAAGAAAGATGGTCATCATTAGTTAGGTTTCTCATATTAGCAATTAGGGCAACACTGGAAGATTTAACATCGCTCGCTGAATCAACAAAACTATTACTTGGGCTTGTCATATTTGTATTTGCAAGTGTTGCCAACCCTGTCAATGAAAAATTGTCAAACAACCTTTTTTGACCCTTAAACGCAGTAAAGGCTGTTGTCGATTTAGCACCAGAAAGAGAAAATGCGTTAGCGCCTATTGAGCCAAGTAGGTTATCTTTATCTTCGCTAAAACCAGCCATTAACGTCAAAGATTGTACTGAAGGATCTCCATACTCCAATGAGCTGACAATCGTTTTTCTTGAGCCAATTGTTTGACCAGTTTGCTCCTTTACAGGAACTGTTGCCCCGAGTAATAAGCGAGAGTTAGGTAACCGATAACTTACACCAACTCCAATACCACCTTCTTCAGAACCTAAGTATGTTGTCTTGTAATCTGACAAGTTGATTGATGACTTAATTTTGGAATTGAAAAAACTTTGAACAGGCAACGAGCTTTTTCCAATCGTAATTGCTGTTTTTATCTTTTGTGTTGATGAAAGATTTTTGCTATCAACTAATGGATTTGAAAGATTTTCCAGCTCAGACGAAAGACGGATTGATGGTTCGTTTCTAGGCGCTAAATCGACATGATAGCTCATGTCATACTTAAAACCGCCACCCAAATCGTCGTAGGTGTATCCAACTTCACCAATTAAACCTCTTTGCAAGGAATCTCCAAAAGAATTTGAAACCAATAGTTTTGAATCTCCTAATTGATATTCTTCACCGACTTCTGTAGATTTGCCCGTATAAATTCTTGTATAGGATGAAGTAGTAATTGGATTTAGAGCTGCATAAATATCCAATATACCGTGACCAAACTCATCGTTATAGCCATGCATAACACCATTCCCGAAAGTGACTGAAGAATCATGAGAAAAGAAAGTGTTGTCAGCGGAAGCCAATAATCTATCTGTTAACTCTGCTGGGCTATGATTTGGAAAAGCTTCAGCTAAAACCGCAATCGCTCCTGAGATTTGCGGGGCAACGAAAGAGGTGCCAGAAACTCCAGCCCAATAAGAACTGGTATTAGAGTCATCATAAGCAGCACCAACAATTTGGTAACCGTCTGCCCCTAAACAATACGAACCTGTTGAACCACATGGAGCAGACTTTCTCGTATAAGTCTCATTGCCAGATGAACCAGTAATTTCGACATTAACCCCCGTAATCCAAGCTTCTTCCAGCTGTGGAAACAAAACTGGCAGTGCGGCCTGGAAATCGGCATCAGTATAGGATGTTGTATTCGAAAGAGCATAGACGATAACGCCGTGATCCTGAAAGTTGTTAAGAGCAGTTATATAGGCGTTAGCAGATGCTTCATTTGCAGTATATCCGCTAGAATGAAATTTTTGAGCTATTCCATAAGCATTTGACCAACTATTAGAGTTTATATCTGATTGGAGCGTATCAATCTGATAATTGATTCCCCAGCTGTTGTTTTGAACTATAGCAGAACTTGCATTGTCAGTCGCGTTAGCCCAATGTGTCGGATAATAAGTGTTTCCATTACTTTGGTTGTAACTCGCTAAATGTAAGCTTGCACCTGGGGCCACTCCCTGCATACCAGTTCCGTCATCCTCTCCGGCCGCTACACTGGATACTATCAAGCCATGGTCAGCTGTTGCGTTTTCGCCTGTTGCAGCAGTCTGGGTACCGTACTCGATGATGGTTTTGTCGTTGAGTTCATTGTGATTGGTATTAAATCCTGCATCTATAATCGCGATCGTCTCTCCTGAACCCGTAAGGCCATATCCATAAGCTTTGTGAGCATTGATAACCTCTAGTGGGTTCTGAGAACTTGCAGCACTCGAGTAGTTGAAATATTGAAATTCATTTGTCGCAGCTTGAGTTGTAGCGTTTGAAGAATCATAAGTTAGACTTGTTCCAGAATTTAGTGTGTTTGAAGTATTAGAAGAAACAACATTAGGTCTATCCCCTCCTATTATAGAACCTATTAGGGTTGCCGAAATAAACATGATAATAAATGTGTTAAACATCACTTATTAACCAATTATTGATTGTCAAACAATATACCGTAATGACATATTAAACGGTACTATAATTTAGTACCGTTTAATATAGATATACAACTAACTTTTAATGCATATGGCAATTAAGAATGTAGAAGCTGTAATACCACCCAATAAACCTCATTTCGTGGGTGATGGTTTTCGAGTTCATGGATTTATTCCTGGCAAGCATCCATTAAGTATGAAGCGTATGAGCCCATTCTTGTTGCTGGACTACAATGCCAAAGTGAACTTTCCTCCTTCAGACACTCCTAGAGGTGTTGGTGTACACCCACACAGAGGCTTTGAGACAGTCACCATTGCATACAAAGGCAAAGTCGCTCATCACGATAGTAGTGGCGGTGGTGGAGTGATCAGTGAAGGTGACGTTCAGTGGATGACTGCAGCCTCAGGCATTTTGCACAAAGAGTTCCACGAGGAAGGCTATAGCAAGAAAGGTGGTGACTTTCAGATGGTTCAGCTTTGGGTCAATCTTCCAGCAAAAGACAAGATGTCGGAACCTAAATACCAAGCCATAAAAAATAAAGATATAACAAAGCTAGAACTGGAGAATAATGGCGGTATATTGGAAATTATTGCCGGTAATTATGGAGATGTAAAAGGAACCGCTTCTACCTTTACACCAATCAATCTGTTTAATGCATATCTTAAAAAAGGATCAGATATTTCGTTCAGTTTTGCCGAAACTGACAACACTGCATTATTGGTTATAGAGGGCAGTATTGCAGTGAATAATACTGATAGGGCTCAAACAGACCATTTTGTGCTGTTCACAAATAAGGGTGAAGATTTTACTGTTCATGCTGTTGAAGATGCACTAATTCTTGTACTGAGCGGTCAACCAATTGATGAGCCTATTGCCTCATATGGACCATTTGTGATGAATACTGAAGAAGAAATTATGCAGGCCGTTAAAGACTTTCAAAGTGGAAAATTTGGATATTTAGACTAAAGGCAAAAAAAATATGGTCGGGACGAGAGGATTTGAACCTCTGACCACTTGACCCCCAGTCAAGTACGCTACCAAACTGCGCCACGCCCCGAATTTAAGATTAATTTTCTCTATTTAAATCTTCCATAGATAAAACCAGCAAAAAAAGCTAGTAAGCCAAAAGCTACTGACGGCGCCAACCAAACAAATAAATGGGCTTGATCAGGAGTTATTAGGAATTGAGGCATCATAAGTGAAGTCGATATAAAGACACTCCAAGCAAAAAAGTGCTGTGCATATACTAGAGACTTGCTCCCTGAGTATATGTTTCGCTTTATGAATCTAAAAAAAAGATAGCCGAAACCAACTGGAACTGCAACACTAAGAAAACCTTCAATCATTCCCATTATTCAACCTCAAATTCATTTCACCCTAAAGAAGAATTAAATTATGATTTCGAAATTAAGGCTTTTCAAATTACCCTATTTCAAAAAAAAGTATATTTTACCTACCGATAAAACTCCATTTAACAATTTAATTCAAGCCACATATAGGGCACTCAGGGTCTTTAGCAATTTTAACTTTCCTGAAGCTAAGATCTAGACCATCAATCAACAACAACTCTCCACAAAGCTGCTCACCTATACCCAATAATACTTTAATCGCTTGAAGTGCTTGGATGGTACCAACGAGTCCGGCAATCGGTGCTAAAACCCCATTTTCAACGCAGCTTTCACGACCACTCGCCTCTTCAGAATATAGACACTGGTAGCAAGGCTGATCGACTTCATAGCCTTTAAAAACTGATATTTGACCTTCGAAACGAATCACTGCTGCAGAGATTAGTGGCTTTTGATATTCAACACATACTTTGTTAATTTCAAAACGACTTTCAAAATTATCAGTTCCATCCAAGACAATGTCCACATCTTTTATTAAAGAGGATAGATTGTCACTATGTATTATCTCATTGGCTACCGTTACCTTGATTTTAGGGTTTAAATCAAGCAATTTAGCCTTGGCAGAGTTGACTTTGTCATCGCCTATATCTGAAGTATTGTGAATAATTTGGCGCTGCAGATTCGACAACTCTACCTGGTCAAAATCGGCAATAACTATATGACCAACTCCGGCCGCTGCCAAATAAAGCGCGGTTGGAGATCCCAAACCTCCCATTCCAATGATGAGTATTGTAGAATCGTTCATTTTCTGCTGTCCCTCAATATCAATCTGAGGCAACATAATTTGCTTAGAGTATCTCAGTAATTCTTGATCGTTCATTTGAATCTGCTATTTGAAGTACTTGTTAATTTTAGGCAAAATGACTAACTGACAATAGGGCTGACCAGGGTTGCTATTATAATAGTTTTGGTGGTAACTCTCAGCCGGATAAAAAACATCCAGTGGACTAATCTCGGTTACCGCATCTGGTATCAAGTTAATAACTGATGCGGCCTGGTCTCTTTGACTTAAATCAGTATAGAATACTGCTGAACGATATTGGGTACCTCTGTCTGCCCCCTGTTGGTTAAGGCTGGTTGGATCATGAATTTCAACAAAAACCTCGAGCAACTCGGTAAAAGAAATTTGTTGCTCATCAAATTCAATTTTTAGGACTTCTGCGTGACCGCTTTGGCCACTACATACCTCTTCATAGGTTGGATTTTGTGTCGACCCATTACAATAGCCATTGGTTAACTCTTTGACGCCATCAATGCGCTGGAATATAGCCTCTACGCACCAAAAACATCCACCGGCAAAGTAAGCTGTTTGCATGTATGATTGCTGATTAATAAAAGAATATAGTATATCTGATGATAGCAAAGGAAGTCGTAAATGCTTTGAAATTGGTAGCAACTGAAGAGCGACGTAAAGTAAATGAATGGTTCTTTAAGACAGGAAAAGGTGAATACGGCTATGGCGACATCTTTCTTGGCGTAACTGTGCCAAACATTCGCAGGATTGCAAAAAAAATCAGTCAAGAGATTCCCTTGCAGGAAATCACAAAATTGATCCAAAGCCCCTTTCACGAGGTAAGACTTTGTGCACTCATTATATTAGTCAACAAATATAACAAAGGGCAACCTGAAAGGATCTATCGATATTACTTGAAACATTTAAATTCAATCAATAATTGGGATTTAGTCGATACTAGTGCACCTCATATCGTTGGCGATTACCTCTACAACAATCCCGAAAAATCAAAGATTTTATTGGAATTTTCACACTCTGAAAATCTCTGGGTTAGACGCGTCAGTATCGTTTCAACCCTTGCTTATATTAAAAATAATGAGTTCAACGAAACTCTTGAGATAGCAAAACTACTCCTTAACGATAACCACGACCTCATTCACAAGGCTGTGGGATGGATGCTTCGTGAAGTTTACAAGAGAGATGAAGGTCTTATAAAACGATTTTTAAGACAAAACTACGCACAAATTCCAAGAACTACTTTAAGATATGCCATTGAACGCATGGATAAAGAAGAAAGACTTTCATACCTCAAAGGAAATTTTGATGTATCACATTAGTTTCTATGTACCTTTATTGGACGCTGAAAAAGTTAAATCAGCTATGTTTGAAGCTGGTGCAGGTGAGCATGAAAACTACAGCCATTGCTCATGGCAAACTGAGGGAAAGGGCCAATTTATGCCAATTCATGATGCAATGCCTGCAATTGGAGAAATAGACCAAATAGAGACAGTTACTGAAGTGAAAGTGGAAATGATGTGCCACAAAGACAAAATCAAGGATGTGATCACTTCTATGAAAAATACCCACCCTTATGAAAGTGTTGCTTATAGTGTTGTTAGAATGGAGGATATATGACACAGAACACCCAAAATGGCCACGGCAATGGCCTAGTACTTATACTTTTAGCACTCTCTATCCTTGCTTTAGTCTGGCTATTTACTCCCTTTATAGCTTATCTCTTCTTATCACTTTTAATCTGTATTTCAACCTACAGCAGTTTCATTAAGATTTCTGATAAATACTCAAAAAACCTAGCTGCAATAATAATGACAATTCTGGTGACAGTTCTGTTGATACTTCCACTTGGTTATATTTTGTTTTTCAGTGGTATCGAGATTACCAATCTTATAAATAAGCTTCAAAGTGACTATCAGGTCAGTGAAATTAGAAGAATTAAAGATCAAATCATTTTAGGTTTGCCTATATCTGACTCTATCCGTGAGTTTCTAGATAGTTCTCTTCGTAACAATTTTGAGAGTATTGCTTTTGCCATTAAAGACTTCTCTATAGTGATCCTTAAAAGTATTACCACCCTTTCAAGTCAATTTATCTTTTTTGTTATTATTACAATCTTTTCTCTTTATTACTTTTATATTGATGGCCCTTCTTTTATTGATAAGGTAAGAAAGGTCTCACCACTTGATAATAAAATTAATGACTTGCTTTTTAATCAATTCTCAGCACTTTCTCTTACTCTGGTTGGGAGTGTCTTCTTAGTTGCATTAACCCAAGGTATTGCTTTTGCAATTGGAGTCATGATTGTTGGATTACCGGCCTTATTTTTTGGAGTCGCGATGGCTCTTGCAAGCTTTATCCCGATACTTGGGGGGTTGCTAGTTTGGTTTCCATTATCGATTTATCTATTTGCTATTGGTGAGCCTACCAATGCAATTATTATTATAATTTTTGGTGCAGTTATATCGGGTACATTGATTGATAATTTCCTAAGGCCAATTATCATTATGAGACTCTCAAGCTCCATGAATCATCAGAGCGCATTAAATAACACTCTTATTACTGTTCTTTCTACTCTAGCAGGAATTATTAAGTTTGGTATATTGGGTCTTTTTATTGGTCCAATCATTGCAGCGATGTCGATTACTATTTTCGACATTTATCAAATTCAATTTGGTAAATCAAAGTAAATCTTTGATAAAATTCTCAACTCAACTTTAAAACCCTAATCTCATGCTTAAAGATTTGATTGAGTACATTAAAGAAGGTCACAGTGATAGCGAAATAGATAATTATCTAGATTCCAAATATATTCACCTAACTGACGCTCATTATGACCAGATAGCTAGCGCAATATCCCAAGGTGAGTTAAGTCCAAAAAAAGCTTCAGATTGTCCCGCGGAGAGTTTTTTTCTGCACTTTATTGAGACTATACTGTTCGTAAAGAAATCAATCCAAGGTCAACATTCAGTCTATGATGTCGAACTAGTTCACAAAACTAATGATTCAATTAAAATTGAGGATGAAGGTGAGGCAAAAAACCTTGTCTTTGTGTCATTCTCCATAAACGATGATTATCAGCCAACTCTTAAAAAACGTGTAAATACTTATGAGGCAGTTGATGAGCAGGAAAAACAACAAACAATGCAGTCAGTCATGCCTGTATTGAAAGGTTTTATGAGCGCTATCAGTGACTAAGGGCTAATTGTTGCCTTTTTGAGTTGCTGATTTTAACTTTGGACCAGCCTTAAAGGTGACTACCTTTCTGGCACTTATGAGGACCTCTTCGCCAGTTTTTGGGTTCCTGCCTGGTCGTTGAGATTTTTTTCGAACTACAAAGTTACCAAAGCTGGATAATTTAACATCCTCTCCTTTGCTTAATGTCTCGATTATTTGTTCAAAAAACTGATTTGTCAGGACCAAGGCCTGTGTTTGAGTCAGGTCAGTTTTTTTTACCAGTGCGTTAGCTATATCCTGTTTAGTAAGTGACATAATTGTTACCTTAATTTTGCTGAAAACTTAGATTCTAAGTGAGTGATTATATCTTCGACTTGTTGGATTAATTGATCATCCGTTAGAGTCGCCTCGATTGACTGGTAAGTCAAATTCAGAGCAACGCTCTTTTTACCTTTTTCAATGTTCTCGCCCTCATAGACATCGAACAAGTTAACTTCAATCAAATGTTCTTGATTCAAAGACCGGATCTCATGAACAAGTTGATCTGCGTTGATATCCTTGGAAATCACCAATGCGATATCTCTTTTTGACGCCTGAAAGGATGAGAAGGATTGATAGCTGGAAACTTTTCGCTGTTCAATGTCGCTCTGATTAAGTTCGAACAAAAATAGTTTCGGAAGTGATAACTTTTTTTGTAGATGAGGAGAAAGAGCGCCTATCCATCCAACGAATTGTCCATTCCTGGAGATTTTAGCAGTTTGACCGACTTGCAAGGCGGAATGCTCTGCAGCTTCGAACAAGTAATCATTACCACTGAGATTTAATAGAGATTCAACATCTGATTTGGCATCAAAAAAATCAACTTCTCTTTCAGGACTTCCCCATTGCGATTCAAATCGTTCGCCACAAACAATGCCCGCAATTTTTTGTCTTTGTTCATCGACAGATATTCCACCAAAACAGAGTCCAGCCTCAAAGAATCTAGCATTTTGATGACCTCTTCTTTGATTCATTTCGACAGTTTGCAGGAGGCCAGGCCACAAACTTGACCTCATGATAGACATGTCATCAGAGATTGGATTCTTGAGCTCAATTTTCTTAGCATCTGGATCTATCAAGTCGTGGTATTCATTAGAAATAAAGCTGTAGGTAATAACCTCTTGATAGCCTCTATTTACTAGGACCTGAGATATATCATAAAATCCAACTTTTGATTGAGAAGCCTGAGATATATTGGCGTCTACAGATAATCTTTGGACGGGAACCTTGTCGTAACCGTAGAGCCTTGCTAATTCCTCTATTAGGTCTGCAGGAATGCGTATATCAAATCGGAAACTGGGGGGAATAATAGCCCAAGAGTTGTTGTTCTTTTTGGTGATATTAAATCCAAGTAGCTTGAATTTAGATTCTATCCAAGAAGGATCCAAATCAAAACCCAAGACACTAGATATTTTTTCTCTAGTAATAAGGATTGTCTCTAACTTGGGTAGGGTCGATGAATCAATAGACTCATTGATAGCTGATGCCTTTCCGCCGCAAATATCGAGAACCAATTCCGTTGCCCTTTCCATTGCCTGGTGGGTTATATTAAAATCAACACCGCGTTCAAATCGTATCGAAGATTCGGTATGGAGTCCATATGATCTGGCTACACCTGAAACGGCAATTGACTCAAAAAAAGCACTCTCAAGCAGGACTTCTGTCGAATCAGCCTGTGTACCCGTTTTCATTCCACCCATAACACCTGCAATCGCTATGGCTGATTTTTGATCCGCAATCACCAAAGTGTTCTTATTCAGTGAAACGGTTTGCTCATTCAATAACTCAAGTTTTTCGCCATTTTTTGCCATTCTGACGTCAATGCTTCCGTTGATTTTTTTGAGATCAAAAGCGTGCATCGGTTGACCCAACTCCAACAAAACATAGTTGGTAATGTCGACTACAGGAGAATGCAATTGCTGAGAGGCTCTTTGCAACCTCTGTGCCATCCATTTCGGAGTAACAGCCTTATTATCAATCCCTTCAATTACCCTTGTTAAATATTTAGGACATGCTTTTGGATTAGATACTTTGGCTTTGAAAGACTTATTTCCTTGTTGTTTGGCCTCATAGTTTTTTAAAAATAGCGATAAATCATAATTGGCACAAACTTCACGAGCAATACCAAGAACACTAAAACAGTCGCCTCTGTTCGGGGTAAGGTCAAGCTCAATGATATTGTCATCTAGGTCAAGACAGGTTCTGACGTTTTCACCCAAAACTGCCGATGCATCTAACTCCATAATACTGTCATGACAGTCTGAAAGACCCATTTCAGCTTCAGAACATATCATCCCTCTTGATTCAACACCGCGCAACTTGGCTTTCTTGATTTTAAGATTGTTAGGCAGAACTGAGCCAACTTTAGCTACCACAACTTTAAGACCTTTACGAACGTTAGGAGCACCACAAATAATTTGTAAGTTGCTGTCATCACCGATATCAACTTCGCAAAGACTTAACTTGTCTGCATTGGGATGCTTAATACAACTCATCACAATACCTACCACAAGGCCCTCAAACGGTGGCGCTACTGGGGCTACTCTTTCGACTTCAAGGCCTGTCATAGTTAACTTTTCAGAGAGTTCTGTGTCGCTGACTTTTGGGTCAACCCATTCTCTGAGCCATCTAGTTGAAATATTCATTTGTAATCCCTGCCCATCAAAACTGATTTAGAAAACGAATATCATTTTCAAAAAATAATCTCAAGTCGTTGACGCCATAGCGTAGCATAGCCAATCGCTCTACTCCCATACCAAAAGCCAATCCTGAAAACTCTTCTGGGTCTATTTCTACCGCCTTTAGTACATTGGGATGAACCACACCACAACCTAAAACTTCTAGCCATCCAGTTTTTTTACAAACACGACAACCCTCACCACCACAAATAACACACTCAATATCAGCTTCAGCGGAAGGCTCTGTGAATGGAAAGTATGACGGACGAAAACGAACCTGGAGGTCATCTTTTTCAAAATATGCCCTCAAGAAATCAATTAATACTCCCTTGAGTTGGGCAAATGTTGCCACTTTGTCAACGATTAAACCTTCAACTTGATGAAACATTGGAGTATGAGTTACATCAGAATCACAACGATAAACGCGACCTGGTGCAATAATTCTTACTGGCGGATTTTGTCTCTCAAGGGTACGAATCTGCACGGGAGAAGTATGTGTCCTTAATACGGCGTTATCACTAAAATAAAAAGTGTCATGCATAGCCCGAGCAGGGTGATGTTCTGGAATATTTAATGCACTAAAATTATGAAAATCATCTTCAATTTCAGGTCCGAGTTCTACCTCAAAACCACCCTTAGTGAAAATGTTCTCAATATTGATAAGTGTCTGAGTGATTGGATGCAAACCACCCTTATCGACATCTCTACCTGGTAAGGTGACATCTATTTTTTCTTCAAGGATACGTTTTTCGAGAGCAATTTCCTCAAGCTCGCTTTTTCGTTTCTCGATTAGTTTTTGTATTTCAAGTTTTGCCGCATTGATGGCTTCACCCATCACTGGTCGCTCCTCTTTCGAGAGCTTACCTAAACCTTTTAATAACGCAGTTAATTCACCTTTTTTTCCCAGATAAATTACCCTTGTATCGTCAAGATCTTTTAAGTCGCTAGCGTTGGCTACGGCTTTCTGGGCTTTGGTGATAATTTTATTAATCAAAATGCCTGCTATTGGTTTTTTTTGTGTTCAAAAACTGCAACAAAGCTTGCAGTCTTTAGTCCGTTTACTTTTGTGCCAATCCAGCTTTTGCTTGATCTGCGATTTTCGCAAAAGCATCTTTGTCAAAAATCGCGATATCTGAGAGAACTTTGCGATCAATTTCAACGCCAGCTTTATTCAAACCATTAATAAACTGTGAATAGCTTAAGCCATTGTTACGTGCCTCCGCATTGATTCGCACAATCCATAATCTGCGAAACTGTCGACGACGTTGACGACGATCACGATAAGCGTATTGTTCAGCCTTAATAACCGCCTGCTTAGCAACGCGATAGACTTTTGACCGAGCACCATAGTAGCCCTTAGCTTTTTTTAGTACTTTTTTATGTTTGGCATGCGCCTGCACACCTCTTGAAACTCTTGCCATTGTAATTCTCCTAGATTAACTATAAGGTAACATTTTTTTAACCATTGGTACGTCGACCTTTTCAATGGTATCTGGTGAACGCAATGAGCGTTTTCTAGAAGTACTCTTCTTAGTCAATATATGATTCAGGTGAGAGTGTTTACATTTATAACCACCATTGGCAGTTTTTTTGAAGCGCTTTGCAGCACCCCTATTCGTCTTTAACTTCGGCATCATTTACTCCTTCACCCTGTTCGGGTTTAATTTTTCGGGCTGACGCCCTACTTTTCTTCGATATGGGTGCTAGCATCATGCCAAGCTGGCGACCCTCCATTTGTGCACGTTGCTCTACAACGGCAAATTCTTCAGTATCATGTTCAATTCTATCTAGCATCTCCATGCCTAACTCTCGATGCTGCACTTCTCGGCCACGAAACCAAATAACTACTTTGACTTTGTCTCCATTATCTATAAATTCAACCAATTTCTTGAACTTAATCTGGTAATCGGCCTCTTCAGTACCAGGACGATATTTAAGCATTTTTACATGAGTTTTCTTCTGCTTTTTCCTAGCG
>CAXDLF010000002.1:0-67513 GCA_963989885.1 uncultured Gammaproteobacteria bacterium | reverse complement strand
GCCACCTAGCTGCCGAAAACTTTGAAACACCTGAAATTGAAATTGAGCGTGCCATGTATATGCGCGAAATGCCCAACCTTAAATAAGGGCTGGATTTTATTGGTAACACCTAATTTTAAAAATAACTTCTTAATTCAGCTGTAACCGAGTAGTATTGGAGTGATTTTCTTGAGATTTATTAAAATGTTAGTAATGGCTCCGCGTCGCTCAAAGCAATCTCGCTTTATAGTATTACTGACTATCACTCTTTGGTCTCTCTTTTTTGTTGTAGAGGTTGGTGCAGATTCTAACAATTTTACTTCTGCACGCGAAGAAGCACTATCACTTGGACAGTTTAGTAGTCAAGACAACAATTCACATTACATAATTACAGCGCCTCATGGGGGGTCTGATTTAATGACAGAGGTAATTGTTCGTAAAGTTTGTGACAATATTCTATGGAACTGTCTCATTGCTCAGGATTTTCGCTCTAAGAGTCATCCTCTTAATGTCAACAGGCCTACAGAAAAATATGGTGTTTCAAGCAACAATGAAGTTCGAACAGATCGAGCTTTGTATGTGTTTGATGAGTATTTAAGACAAATATATTTGATAAATAAAGCACCCAAACTCTATGTTGAGATCCATGGAAATAGTCGAAATGAGAGTAAAAATAGAATAGAAATTGCGACAGTCGGCATTAAAGACGATCAAGCAAGGCGAATTAAATTAATACTTCAAAATGCTTTGTCTTCAACAAAATTAACCCAATCAATTGCTATTGAGAATATTGACTATATATACTACCGTGCGACCTCGTCTAAGGCGCAAGGATCTCTCAGCAAAATTAAACCAGCCCTTCATTTTGAATTTCCTAAGAACCCCAGAACAGTAAAAACAGATGAAGTGATCGCCTTTCTATCATTTGCTTTACCTAAACTAGCTCTTGAACTGTTTCCTTAAAATCCTTAGCGCTCTATTAGTTAAGCTTAATTAATTGATAAGCATTATTAAAGTCTTTAATGGAGACCTCTTTTTTTCCAGAAAGTTGGATCTTCTTTAGATTGATTACACCACTAGAAGTAGCAACATAGCATACGTTTTTGTCATATTTAATAACCTTTCCGGGAGAGCTAGTGGTTTGTCTTTTCACAACTTCTGCTTCTATAATTCTAAGCACTCTGTTTTCAAATTGTTTGGCCAAGGCATTGGTGTATGCAATAGGACGAGGGTTGAACGCTCGAATCACACGACTAATTTGTTCAGCACTTTGATGCCAATCTATTTGTGCTTCATCTTTTGTTACCTTTTCAGCATAAGTCGCGTCATTGTTTTGTTGTGGTCTAGCTTTCAATGTAGGCAACATGTTTAAGGTTTCAAGAATGGCATTGGCGCCTATGTTTGATAAAGTATCATGGAGAGTTTGCGCTGTTTCATGATTAGAGATTGTGCATTTTTTTTCAAGCAGGATGTCTCCTGTATCGAGTCCTTCATTCATTTTCATAATCGAAATCCCTGTTTCCCTATCACCTTCGAGAATAGCTCTCTCTATAGGAGCCGCACCTCGCCAACGCGGCAACAGGGAGGCGTGAATATTAAGACATCCTAGTTTAGGAATTTGTAATACAGCTTTGGGCAAGATTTGTCCATAAGCAACCACCACCATAATGTCTGGATTTAATAAAGTGAGCTGTTTTTGGTTTTGCTTATCCTTTAAATCCTCTGGCTGGATTACTAACAGATTATTTTTTTCAGCAAAAATCTTTACCGGACAAGCGGTCAATACCTTGCCCCTGCCTTTGGGTCTGTCTGGTTGACAATAAACTGCGACAACTTCGTGTTCTGATTGATTTAAAACGGAGAGCGCTTTAACAGCAAATTTTGGTGTTCCAGCAAAAACAATGCGCATTATTTAATTGATTTACGAGCAGCTTTGATAGCAAGAGAGACTTGCTTTGGTGAAGTGCCACCCAAATGATTTCTAACATTAACTGATCCCTCTAGCGAGATAGCATCAAAAACATCATTCTCAATTGAAGAATTAAATACTTTCAATTCCTTCAAGCTTAATTCACTTAAGTCCTTGTTTTGATTGATTGCATGAGAGACAGCTTGGCCAACAATTTCATGGGCATCCCTAAATGTCATTCCTTTTTTGACAAGATAGTCCGCCAAATCTGTGGCTGTGGTATGACCTTTTAGGGCAGAGTGATACATATTTTCCTTTTTTGCTTTAATAGTTGGCACCATATCAGAAAAAACACGAAGACAAGCATGTAGGGTTTCAACAGTATCAAATAGCGGCTCTTTATCCTCTTGGTTATCCTTGTTATAAGCCAAAGGTTGTCCTTTCATTAATGTCAGTAATGCAACCAGATTGCCGTTAACTCTGCCTGCTTTACCTCGAACCAATTCAGGGACGTCAGGGTTTTTCTTTTGTGGCATGATTGACGAGCCCGTACAAAAACTATCTGGAAGAGAGACAAAATCAAATTGTGCACTTGACCACTGGATAAGTTCTTCAGAAAATCGCGAGAGGTGCATCATCATTAGGCTTGCAATAGCAGTGAATTCAATGGCAAAATCACGGTCACTAACTGCATCAATCGAATTTAGGCAAATTCGCTCAAAGCCTAAAATTTCAGCGGTTCGTTCACGATTGATTGGGTAACTTGTACCCGCAAGAGCACCACTTCCTAATGGCATTGTGTTGATACGTTTATATCCATCTTGAAGTCGTTCATGATCGCGTTTAAACATTTCAAAGTAAGCCAACAAGTGGTGACCGAAACTCACAGGTTGGGCAGCCTGAAGGTGAGTAAAGCCAGGCATGATGGTTTCCTTTTCTTGATCTGCAAGATCAAGTAGAGCATTCAGTAATCGTTCAATTTCAGTGGTAATATTGCGAACTTTATCACGTAGATAGAGTCGAATATCAGTTGCAATCTGATCATTTCGTGAACGACCAGTATGGAGTTTTTTGCCCGGGTCACCACAGATTTCGGTCAACCGAGATTCAATATTCATATGAACATCTTCCAAATCAACAGACCATTCAAATTGGTCATTGGTTATTTCATGTTTAATTTGTTCCAAGCCTTCAGATATTTGCTTTAATTCTTTGCTAGTCAATACGCCTACCTCACTAAGCATAGTCGCATGTGCTTGAGAACCCTCAATGTCGTAGAGGGCTAAAATTTTGTCAAAGGAAATGGAAGCGCCAAAAATTTTTACAAATTCGTCGGTAGGCTTACTAAAGCGTCCACCCCATAAATGGTTTTTATCAGAGTTCATTATTCTATTATTAAAATCATTAAAGCAAATTTCGTTTTCAGAGCACATTATTCCACTATATCGATGATAAATTATTGAAAATACAATAAAACCTAATTTTTCCGTTTCAGAAAATACACCAATTCAACTGTTTTACGAGATATTAATCCTACCGATAAGCAACATTGCCAATCAACACTCGATAAAATAATAATAGCAAAAGATCTGAATTGGAATCATGGATAGAGCACTTAAAATTGCAACACGTAAAAGCCCATTAGCCTTATGGCAAGCTGAATTCGTAAGGTCGCAGCTAAAGCTTTATTTCCCTGAACTTGACATTGAGTTGGTCAAAATGAGCACTCAGGGTGACCAGATGCTTAATTCACCTCTATCAAAGATTGGTGGAAAGAGTCTATTTATGAAAGAGCTAGAGGTTGGTATGTTGGAGGGTAGGGCTGATATCGCTGTGCATTCCATGAAGGATGTTCCTTACAAATTACCGGATGAATTTGAAATTGGGGCGATATTGGCTCGTGAGAATCCTTTTGATGCTTTTGTTTCAAATCATTTTAATGAAATAAATGAACTTCCTCATAATGCAAGGGTTGGTTCATGTAGCTTACGTCGCATTGTTCAATTAAAAGCACTTAGACCGGATTTGGAGATTCTTGATTTGCGTGGCAATATCAATACCAGATTAATGAAATTGGATAATGGAGAATATGACGCTATTATTTTGGCCTGTGCAGGTCTCATTAGGCTTGGTTTTGAAGACAGAATTAAACAACCCCTTGATGCAGAAACCTCTTTACCTGCTGTTGGCCAAGGTGCCTTAGGTATAGAGAATAGAAAGGGTGATGAGGCTATCATTGAACTGATTAGGCCTCTCATCGACAGCAAGACTATGACTGAAGTTTTAGCTGAAAGAGCGATGAATGCGACTCTTGAAGGTAGTTGCTCGGTTGCAATCGGTGGTTATGCTGCAACAATGGAAGAGGAATTATTGCTGAAAGGTTTAGTGGGTAACGTGGAGTCAGGCTCTATATTAAGAGCAGAGAGTTCTGGTTCTATTTCTCAGCCCGGAGCTTTAGGTGAATTGGTTGCAAACCAACTTCTTGCTATCGGCGCAGGAAAATTATTAGAAGGAGTTTAGATCATGATATTAACTAATTCAGAGTTAAATGAAGTTCTCAAGGAGCTTGATGGTTGGAAAATTGTTGATAAGCAATTATCAAAAGAATTTAAATTTAAGGGATTTATTCAGGCCTTTGGTTTTATGACTGAGGTAGCGATTACAGCAGAAACCATGGATCACCATCCTGAGTGGTCAAATGTTTACAACAGGGTTATTATTAATTTATCAACTCACAGCGAGGGCGGAATTACCATACTGGACAAAGAGTTGGCCATGAAAATTGACACCATTAATCATTCAATGCAATCCTCAGATTAAATCATTTATTCAGAAAATTGCCCCAATCCAGGTATTAATCAAACAGGGCATTAATAAAATCTTTAGCGTGAAAAGGTTTTAGATCATCAATAGCTTCACCAATGCCGATGTAGCGTATAGGTAAATTTAGTGAATCTGATATGGCAAATAACACACCACCCTTAGCGGTGCCGTCGAGTTTAGTCACCGCGATTCCAGAAAGTTCGATAGATTTATGGAATTCATTGGCTTGCTGAACAGCATTCTGACCGGATCCGCCATCTATCACTAGTAAAGTTTCGTGAGGCGCATTTTCATGATGTTTTTTCAGAACCCGTTTAATTTTTTCCAACTCTTGCATGAGGTTATCTTGGGTATGGAGTCGTCCCGCTGTATCTGCAATCAGTATGTCAATATTTTTTGCGACTGCAGACTGGTATGCGTCATAGACAACCGAAGCTGCATCAGCGCCAATTTTTTGAGCAATTACGGGTATTTCGTTCCTCTCACCCCATATCTGAAGTTGTTCTACTGCCGCTGCTCTAAAAGTATCACCTGCAGCCAGCATTACCGACTTTCCTTGACTTTGAAATGATTTAGCAAGTTTCCCTATCGTGGTGGTTTTTCCCGCTCCATTGATGCCAACAACAAGGATTACAAAAGTGCTGTCACTAATAGGCTCCAATAGGTTTTTATCTACAAGAAGTGTTTCTAATTCAATTTTAATAAGTTGATATAAACTGTCACCGTCTTTAAGCTCTTTACGAGAAGCTTTCTTTCGAACCGACTCGATAATCTTGTCGGTCGTTTGAATACCAATATCAGCACTTATCATAAGCATTTCTAACTCATCCAGAAGTTCGTCATCGATTTGCTTTTTGCCAATCAGTATTGAAAAAAGTCCGTCTCCAAGGCGACGTTTTGATTTAGATAGCCTTTCCTTTAGAGATGTCTTTTTTGTATCAGTTTTTATATCTTTGTTTTGATTTTTCTTAAAAAAGTTGAGCATACTGAACTGATTTTAGATAGTAGGCAAATTTTACTATGTGATTGAACAAAAGAAGTACAAATCAATGGCTCATTATTTCAAATGACTTCTTTAATGAATCTTGGACATTAATGTCGTTGAAACGGTATTATGTATCTATTTTCTGGAGTTTTGATGCTTTGGGTTAAGGCTATACATATTTTAAGTTTTATTACATGGTTTGCTGGTATGTTTTACCTGCCGCGACTGTTTGTTTATCATTCTATGGCGAATGATAAAATTAGCATTGAACGTTTCAAGTTAATGGAACGAAGACTCTATAGGCGAATCATGATGCCAAGCTTTATCATCACAACTGTGTTTGGTTTATGGATGGTGCAAAACTATGCTTGGGAAATCTATAGCAATCAGTTTTGGCTTAAAGCCAAGTTAATATTGGTGGGACTATTGATTGTGTATCATTTTTACTGTGGCTATTTGGTAGGTGTTTTTGCTGATGATAAAAATACACGGTCTGACACTTTTTATCGTTGGTTCAATGAACTTCCAGTTCCACTTCTGATTGGTATCATAATTTTTGCTGTTGTTAAGCCTTTTTAAATTGATTTTATGAGTATTACTGAAGACACAAGAGAGTTGAATTCTTATATCGACAGAAAGGTTGACATTCACTCAGTTGCATCCTTCAAAGGAAACGAACACATAGTTCGACTTAAACTGAAGTTCGATATTAAAAAAATACGTAAAGCACTCGATGAAGTGAGTGCCAAGTCTGAATTTAAAACTGCCGCATCGGGTTTTCATGCTCTAGCCATGACTCGAAGAAAAAACCATAGCGTGGAATCAGATATAGACCTAGTTGGACGCTATTACACTCGAATTGATGAGAGTTACAAGGAAGTAGCAAAAGATGAATTGATTGACGAATCTGAATTTACTGAATTAGTGGATGTCTTTAAAGGGACCTATTTTGAAACAATTTACAAAGAATTAACGGCTCGTTACCCAATTGGAAGGGTTCGCATTCTAGAAAAAGATAGCTTTAATTGCAACTCCTGGCATAGAGATCCTGAACCTCGAATCCATATTCCAATTTATACTAACCCTGGAGCCTTGCTAATTATCAACCACCACTGCACTCATCTACCCGCAGATGGTTCTGTTTATTTTACTGATACTCGAGGCTATCACACAGCTCTTAATGGGGGTGTCAAGCCAAGAGTTCATCTAGTGGCAACACTGGCTTATTCAGAGTATCAGCCTTAGAAAAAAATATGGGAAACTATAAGAAAAGTAGCGCTAAATTACCGGTTTATTCAGAGCATAAACCCATCGACCTTCGTAGTGATACAGTCACATTGCCAACTACAGGCATGTTTGAGGCCATTCCAAAAGCTAAGCTTGGTGATGATGTATATGATGAGGATGTTGAAGTACTAGAACTACAGCAATATGCAGCAGAGTTGCTAGGTAAGGAGGCGAGCTTGTTTTTCCCTAGTGGCACCCAGAGCAATTTAACCGCAATACTTTCCCACTGCCAACGTGGAGATGAGGTGCTGATTGGGTGTGAATACCATACCAATTTATATGAAGCGCGTGGTGCATCGGTTCTTGGCGGAGTTGGTATTTGCCCTATCGATATTAATGAATCAGGTGGAATGGCGGTAGAAGATATGATCAATCAAATCAAGGAAGATGATCCTCATTATGCGGTCACCAAGTTGCTTTGTTTGGAAAATCCCGTTTCAGGACAAGTTCAGCCACAGTCTCAAATTGATGACTTAGCAAAAGCTGCCCACGAAAGAGACTTGAGAGTTCATCTAGATGGTGCTCGTTTATTCAATGCCCACATCCATACTGGCTTATCTCCCAAAGAGCTAACCAAACACTGTGACAGCGTTTCTATTTGTCTGTCGAAAGGTCTGGGTGCACCAGCAGGGACATTACTAGTAAGTAGCCATGAGATAATCGCTAAGGCGAAACGCATAAGAAAAATCCTAGGTGGCAGTATGAGACAAGTTGGAGTTTTGGCTGCTTGCGGGATGTATGCCCTCAAGAACAATATTGAAAGACTTCAAGAAGACCATGACAATACACAGCTTTTGGCTCAAGGTTTGTCTGAAATACCGGAGATTGAAGTGAATTATGGTGAAAACCAAACCAACATGCTTTTTGTTATTTGTCCAGAAGAGCATCGTGCACCTCTTGAGCAGTATCTGTTTGATAACCATATTCGAATCTCAAGCCTTGACAGAGGCAGACTAGTATGTCATCTAGGCATCACTGAAAAGGATATTAGGTCTGTTATTGAAGTATTTCGAGAGTACTTTAAGAACCAATAGTGATTTATTCTAATATTTGATCCAAAAAGACTTTAGTGCGTTCATGTTGTGGGTTATTGAAAAATTCGTCGGGTGAGCTTTGTTCCACAATCTCGCCATCTGCCATAAATACAATTCTATCCGCAACCTGACGGGCGAAACCCATCTCGTGGGTTACACAAATCATTGTCATTCCGCTTTTTGCTAATTCAATCATTGTATCCAAGACCTCTGAAACCATTTCAGGGTCAAGCGCTGAAGTAGGTTCATCGAACAACATAACCTTAGGTTGCATACACAGGCTTCTTGCAATGGCGACTCGTTGTTGCTGACCGCCCGAAAGTTGTTCTGGATACTTGTCTGCCTGCTCAGGTATCTTGACTTGCTCCAGCATTGCAATGGCTCTTTCTTTAGCCTCACTCTTATCGATACCGCGAACCCAATTTGGACCCGCCATACAGTTTTCTAAGACCGTCATATGGGGAAACAAGTTAAAACTCTGAAAGACCATTCCGATATCTTGGCGAACAACATCAATATCCTTCATTCTTTCATGTAACTCTATACCGCTAACCTGAATGGTGCCCTCTTGGTGTGCTTCTAAACGGTTAAGGCAACGAATAAGGGTAGACTTTCCAGAACCAGAAGGGCCACAAATTACAATCTTCTCCTTGAGTTTAATCTCGAGATCAATGTTCGAAAGGGCTTTAAAATCACCATACCACTTATTAACCCCCTTAAGAGAAATGACTGGAGTCATTTCATTATTGTTTGGGGTATTGATTTTTGTGTCCATCATTAACTTTTTTGTTTGTATTTTTCTTCGATTCGAGATTGAATCACCTCGAGTACGATTGTTAGGGCCCAGTAAATCATAGCAGCCGTTAGGAGCATTTCCATATGTCTGAAATCTCTTTGCCCTAAGGTTCTAGCAAGATACATTAATTCCCAAACCCCAAGAACAGAGACAAGAGAACTATCTTTTAACATGGCAATAAATTGATTGCCTGTTGGAGGGACGATGATGGGTACAGCCTGGGGTAGTATTATTTTTCGCATAATAAGACCGAACTTAAAACCAAGAGCTCTCGAAGCCTCCCATTGACCCCTAGGGATGCTCTGGATACCGGCACGGAAAATTTCTGTCATGTAGGCGCCATAACAAAGTGATAGCGCAGTAATACCGGCAGGAACTGCGTCGACCATAAAACCGAGTTGTGGCAGACCCTTGTAAATCAAGTAAACCTGCAAAAGAAGCGGAAGTCCTCGAAATAGAGAGGTATAAAAACTGGCAATCGCATAAGCAAAGCCGTTATTCGAAAGTTTTGCAATGGCACCTACAATGGCAATTACGGTCGCAATAACGATTGAGATTGCCGAAATATAGATGGTCGTAAATAGCCCCTGAGAGATCATGAGCGGTAGCCTACTCTGGATGAACGACATTTTGAGATCAAAAGAATAGGCAAATGCCAAGAAAAGCAAAAATAATTCAACCCAGACAATTGCAATTTGAACTTTTAATTTAAAGAAACTAATTACAAATAAATTAAGGACAAATAGAACTGCGAGAACAAAAGAAACGGCGAATCTACCAAAAATACCACTCTCTTTGGGCTCTCCTATAACAGGCCTAAGGAGCTCACCAAAAAATGTATTGGTGAAGTCAAAGGCAAAAAAAACCGCCAATACCGCTATCAAAAGTCCGATAAGGAATGCTGGTTTGTGCAGCGACTTATCTTCAATAACGGTATCGACGAACATACCTTTTTCTATACTCTAACTAAAACTAACTTACAAATCCTATTAGAAGGCAACAGTGTAGTCTTCAGCACTGCCGTCTGCATTTTTAAAGTGCTGAATTGACAACAAACTCAAAGTGTAGTCTTTCTGCATTTCAGCAATGATTCTAGCAAGTTCTGCATCTAGTTCAGGGTCATCATTACCCTTGTCAGTCGCTAATGAAAGAGGTTCATAGAAAGCAGGATCTCCTAAGAAACGAATCGGATAACCAGCTTCTATAGCTCCTTGTATCATTGGCACTGAATCAATAAAACCATCATTTCGAACGCCTGCACCTAAACGAACATCATCCAAACATGCCGCACCGTCTACCAATGAGGTAATTGCGCCCGGTGTCACGTCATAAGTGAACGCAGGAGCATTAAGCATATCTAGGTTGCCCTGAAGATACATCTCCCAAGTTGATGCTGCAGTGGTACAGATAGTTTTTCCATTCAGTCCAGCTAGTGTTGTTATTGGTGAATCTGTGTGTACAGCGAAACTTGCCGGGGTGTAGTAGTAGGTTGCTGGAAAGTTCAATACTTCAGAACGACTTTCAGTTGGCGTCATAGATCCAACAGAGACATCCCAACGCATGTTCCAATTTCCTGAAGTGATAACGTCCCATGCAGGTGTTATGAAACGAGCTTCAACACCCATACGTTTTGCAATTTCTCTGCCCACTTCGACATCGAATCCCTGCATCTCACCATTATCGTCAATGTACGAGAATGGAGCCCAGTTTGCATCAGTGGCAATCATTAGTTCGTTGTTTGCTTTAATGTAATCATAAACAGCGCCAGCCTTAGCTGACATGTTCAATGACAATAAGGCAGCTGTAAGAACTATAGTTGCCTTTTTAAGGCCAAACTTAATATTCATTTACTTCTCCTTTTTATTTATGAGAGTATTATTGTACACATCTTTGGGGAATGAATAGTTAGATTATTTGTGTCAAAGTTGGTAAAACTTTAACCTGAAATTCTCTTAATTAATCTTTAAAAATGCCTGTAGACAGGTATCTATCTCCTCGATCACAAATAACGGTGACAATTACAGCATCGTTGATTTTTTTTGAAAGTCTGATGGCACAGGCGACCGCTCCTCCAGAGGAAACGCCTGCAAAAATACCCTCTTGGGTCGCTAAATCTCTGGTTGTTTGTTCTGCGCTATTTTGAGAAACATCCATTATTGTATCGACTCTGGAAGCCTCAAAAATGCTGGGAAGATAGCCCTCAGGCCAACGTCGAATGCCTGGTATATGTGAATCACCGTCAGGTTGAATCCCCACAATCTGAATTTTTGGGTTTTTCTTTTTTAAGTACTTAGAGACTCCCATAATCGTTCCAGTGGTTCCCATTGAACTGACAAAGTGAGTGATTTCACCATTTGTGTCTTGCCAAATTTCTTTTGCGGTGGTTTTTAAATGAGCTTTCGGGTTGTCTTGATTAGAAAATTGGTTAAGTTGGGTGCCTTTTTTTTCTGTACTCATTTGGTTAGCGAGGTCACGCGCTCCTTCCATTCCCTGTTCTTCAGAAACGAGAATTAATTCAGCACCATAGGCTGTCATCGCATCTCTTCTTTCTTGGGAGAGGTTTTCTTGCATCACCAGGATCATTTTATATCCTTTAATTGCAGCTATCATCGCAAGTGCGATACCTGTATTGCCACTGGTCGCCTCTATGAGCGTATCACCAGGACTAATTTCACCTCTTTTCTCGGCTTCGGTAATCATATTGAGAGCGGCACGGTCTTTGACTGAACCTGCAGGGTTATCGCCCTCTAGTTTGGCAAGAATAGTATTGGATGGATTAGGATTTAACCTTTGAAGGCGAACTAATGGAGTATCGCCAACAAATTGATCGATGGTTTTGTAATGCCGGTTACTCATAAATTGATAGCTCTAGTTTAATAATTATTCTATAAAGCCTCTACTAGAACTACATTTGGTCTAATATGGCCTTTTTAACTTCCTCCAGAGTTGGATTAACATTAATCATTGCATTTTGATCGCATTGAGAAATAGCAGTATCTGGGTCTTTGAGACCGTGACCTGTAAGTGTGCATACAACACTGGAACCTTCGGGTATTTTACCTAATTTAATATCTTTCAAGGCGCCGGCAACAGAGGTCGCTGAAGCGGGTTCACAAAAAATACCTTCCTCCTCGGTCAACATTTTTTGGGTAGATAAAATTTCCTTATCCGAAAAGGCATCAAACCAACCATTAGACTCTTTGCTTAGTTTGAGGGCCTGATCCCAGCTCTGTGGGTTGCCGATTCTAATAGCAGTCGCAATCGTTTCAGGATTGTCAACCTTAGACCCTTTTATAAATGGCGCTGCACCTTCCGCTTGATAGCCAAGCATTGTTGGAGTTGAATCTGATTTACCAATCTCATGATATTCGGTATAACCCATCCAGTATGCGGTAATATTTCCTGCATTGCCAACCGGCAAGCAGTGATAGTCTGGTGCAGAACCTAGTTCTTCAATAATCTCAAATGCGGCTGTTTTTTGACCTTGAAGACGAAACGGATTAATCGAATTCACTATTGAAACTGGAGCATGCTCGGCAATCTCTTTGACAATCTGCATGCCGTCATCAAAGTTTCCTTTGATCTGAATAATAGTAGAGCCATGTATCATAGCTTGGGCCAATTTTCCGAGCGCAATCTTGCCCTCAGGAATAATAACAAATGCTTTGATGCCTGCACGAGCTGCGTAAGCTGCTGCTGCTGCTGAGGTGTTGCCTGTCGAGGCGCAAATAATTGCTTCAGAGCCACTTTCGACAGCCTTTGTAACCGCCATCGTCATGCCACGATCTTTAAATGAGCCTGTAGGGTTTAGTCCTTCATATTTCACGTATAGATGGACTTCTTTGCCTAGTTCTTTTGGAATGTTTTGTAGCTTTATGAGTGGCGTATTGCCTTCACCTAGGCTGATGATACGAGTGCTATCACCGATCGGTAGTCTATCTCGGTATTTTTCAATTAGACCTGTGTATCTCATATCGATTCTTTTTATCTAGTCAATTGATTCAACGTGAATAATTTGCATATCAAGTTGATTAAATTCACTAGCTTCTATGGCTGCTTTAATGCCCATAATGTCTTGAGTGTTAACTTTATTGGTAATGATGGCAATATGAGCGTTATTGTTCTCATCTATTTGTTTTTGAATGAGTTCCTCGATGCTTACATTATATTTATGAAAAATACCAGTAATTTGAGCAAGTACACCTTTCATATTACTTACCAGGAGGCGTAAATAAAATTCGCTGTCTATTGATTCGGTGTCAATGACAGTGAGCTTTTCTTGTGATTTCCAGCCTAAGATATGGTTACTGGTTTGATTGTTAATGATATCTACGAGGTCTGCAATAACAGAGGATGCAGTTGCTTCTTCACCAGCACCTGCTCCATAGTATAGGCTTGTTCCTAAAGCGTCGCCTTTAACGAGAACGGCATTCATCACGCCATTGACATTGGCGATAAGCTGTTCGTTAGAAATCAAGGTAGGGTGGACCCTTAATTCGATTCCATTACCAACTCTCTTAGCAATACCTAGGTGCTTAATCGTATAACCCAATTCAGTGGCATATTTAATATCTTCAGTGGTGATGTTGCTAATGCCTTTGGTAAAAACTTTGTCAAATTGAAGCTCAGTGCCAAAGGCAATTGCTGCAAGTATAGATAATTTGTGCGCAGCATCGATACCCTCCACATCAAAGGTTGGGTCTGCTTCAGCGTAGCCTAATGCTTGAGCTTCCTTAAGGACATCATCAAAATCTCTGCCTTTCTCTTTCATTTCAGTAAGGATAAAGTTCCCTGTTCCATTAATGATGCCAGCAAGTGATTCAATTTTATTGGCGCTAAGTCCCTGTTCCAATGATTTAATGATTGGAATTCCACCTGCGACAGAGGCTTCGAATAGAAGTCGAACTTTGTTTTTATTGGCTGATTGGATTAGCTTATTACCATGTTTGGCAATAAGCGCCTTGTTGGCGGTAATGACATGCTTGCCATTGTTAATAGCAGTTTCAATCAATTTCTTGGTCACACCAGTTCCTCCGATGAGCTCTAAAACTACATCGATTTCGGGGTGATTGACTACCTCGAATGGGTCTTCAGTAAGCTTGATATTCGAGGTATCACAAATACGATCTTGCTTGATGTCTCGAACACCTGCCAAAATAACCTCAATGTTTACTCCTGTGCGACGCTCTATCGATGCGCCATTTTTTTGAAGTAGATTGACAACGCCACCACCGACAGTTCCAAGACCGAGAATTCCAACTTTCATCTGCTTCTTTTAATAAATACGAAAAACAGCATTATACCAAGCAGTTAAAAGCCCCACTATCAATCATGTTTAAAAATATTGTCAGAATTGTTGAGTTGTTTTTAACTTTACAAAGTAGTTATTTTCTAGCTTAAACCACCCATACAGATATATTTTAGTTCAAGGAAATCTTCAATTCCGTAATGAGAACCTTCTCGACCTAGGCCGGACTCTTTAACCCCACCAAAAGGGGCAACTTCGTTGGAAATAATGCCCTCATTGACACCGACCATTCCGTACTCCAAGGCTTCTGAAACCCGCCAAATTCGATTTACGTCGTTTGTATAAAAGAAAGATGCTAGACCAAACTCGGTGTCGTTGGCCATCTCAATCGCCTGTTTTTCGGTTGAAAACTTAAAAACAGGTGCTAGAGGTCCAAAGGTTTCTTCAGATGCAACCTTCATCGAAGTTGTTACATTGCCAATCACGGTTGGCTCGAACAACGTACCGCCGCTCGAGTGTGGTTTACCTCCAGTGACAATAACTGCACCCTTATCGACAGCATCCGAGATATGATCCTGGACTTTTTTGAGCGCGCTTTCATTAATTAAAGGGCCTTGATTAATTCCTTCATTCATGCCATTTCCAACCTTAAGTGTTTTAACCGCTTCAGACAATTTAGCGACAAATTTATCGTAAATACCTTCCTGTACTAGGATACGATTACTACAAACGCATGTTTGTCCGGTGTTGCGAAATTTTGATGTCATAGCACCTGCTACTGCCGAATCCAAGTCAGCATCATCAAAAACAATAAATGGAGCGTTGCCTCCTAACTCCATAGAGACCTTTTTCATTGTATCTGCACAGTTTCGAGTCAGAATTTTGCCCACTGATGTGGAGCCAGTAAAAGAGAGTTTTCGTACAATCGGACTGTCAGTTAGTGCGGTACCAATTTCGCTTGCTTTAGTTCCCACAACCACATTAAGAATGCCTTTTGGAATGCCTGCCTGGTCCGCAAGTTCTGCTAACGCCAAAGCTGAGAGAGGGGTTTCAGCGGCAGGTTTAATTACCACTGGACAGCCGGCAGCGAGTGCGGGAGCACACTTTCTTGTAATCATTGCAATCGGAAAATTCCATGGTGTAATCGCGGCAACAACGCCTATAGGTTGTTTGATGACTAAAATTCTACGGTCATTAGCAGGTGTAGGGATAACATCGCCATAGGTTCTTTTCCCTTCCTCAGCAAACCACTCGATAAATGAAGCACCATATCCGACTTCACCTCTAGCCTCTGCCAATGGTTTGCCTTGCTCCAATGTCATCAAGGTAGCCAAGTCTTCCAGATTCTTCATAACCAAATCAAACCAATTTTTTAAAACACCAGCTCTTTCTTTGGCAGTCATACTTCGCCAACTTGGCCAGGCCTGGTTTGCAGCATCAATAGCCATATTTGTTTCTTTTGCACCCATTTCTGGAAGCGTACAGATGACTTCTTTGGTGTAAGCGTTCTTTACTTCAAATCTATTGTTGGAGTCGAAACCCAGCCATTGACCGTTGATATATCCAGCAGTTTTTAAGAGCTCAGTATTGTTCAGCATATGTTTATCCAAATTGTCCAGTTAATGTTTTAGAAGTCGCAAATTATAATACCCTTAATTATATTTTTATGATATTTAACTTTATTAGCTTTGAGCCAGTTGCTGTTTTTGCCTTTTGCCAATGAAAGATGCAGTGATAACGCCGGCTGCAACCAAGCCAACTAAGATTGTAGAGACGGCGTTAATCTCTGGGGTAACTCCAAGCCTGACCATTGAATATATTTTCATTGGTAGTGTGGTTGAACCAGGGCCAGAAGTAAAGCTTGCTATGACGAGGTCATCAAGTGACATGGTGAATGATAATAGCCAACCCGCCACAACTGCCGGTAATATAATTGGGAATGTGATTAACAAGAAAGTACGAAAGGGTGTACAACCCAAATCGAGTGCTGCTTCAGTAATGCTATCATCATAACTGGTCATTCTGGACTGAATAATGACCGAAACATAGCACATCGAAAAAGTTATATGAGCCAGTGTTACTGTTAAAACGCCTCTATCAATAGCTAATGTTATAAATGTAAGGAGGGTTGATAAGCCTAATATAACCTCTGGCATTACCATAGGCGCATAAATCATTCCAGAAAAAAGAGTTCTACCCCTAAATTTACCAAAACGCGTCATTACAAGTCCTGCAATAGTTCCTAAGAATGTAGCTACTGTAGAAGAAATCAAGGCAACCTTGAAGGTTACCCAAGCTGCATCTTTGATGCCTTGGTTTTGCATCAGTTCAACATACCATTTTGTTGAAAATCCTGCCCAAACGGTGACCAATCTAGATTCATTAAAACTAAACAAAATCAAAAGGATGATCGGCAAATAAAGAAACGTAAATCCTAAGATTATGGCTGATACATTAAATTTACTGAACCTTGTCATGATATGGCCTTTTCTTGCGATTTTTGATAGAAAATAATTGGAACTATTAGAAGCAATAGCATAATAATAGCAACAGCAGATGCTACCGGCCAGTCTCTGTTATAGAAGAATTCACCCCAAAGAACTTTACCAATCATGAGGGTTTTTGTTCCACCTAGTAGGTCTGGAATAACAAATTCGCCAATAACAGGAATAAAGACAAGAAAACAGCCAGCAAGTATTCCCGGTAAAGATAAAGGTATCGTTACAGTCCAGAAAGTTTTAAATGGTCGACAACCTAGATCAGCTGCTGCCTCTAACAGATTCATATCCATTTTTTCTAGATTTGCATAGAGTGGCAAGATCATAAACGGCAAGTAGGAATAGACGATGCCGATATAGACCGCGAGGTCGGTATTCATAATAATGAGAGGTTTTTCGATTATCCCTAATGTCATTAAGGCTAAATTTAACAAGCCTTCAGTCTTTAAAATACCTATCCAAGCATAGACACGTATAAGGAATGACGTCCAGAAAGGAAGAATGACCAACATCAATAAAATACCTCGCCAACGTGTCGGTGCCCTAGCAATACTATAAGCTATCGCATAACCAATGATGAGGGTCAAAACTGTTGAGATCGTTGCAATTTTTATACTAGAAAGATAGGCCTTGATATAGAGTGAGTCACTAAAAAGGAAAAGATAACTATCTAAGCCTGCTTGTATTTTTGGCCATAATGAATCGCCCCAACTAAAAAGTGGTGTATAAGGAGGCATGGCGATAACAGGCTGAGCAAGACTAATTTTCAGAACAATAACAAATGGAAATAAAAACAATAAGAGTAGCCAAAGATAGGGAATTGAAATGGCTGCATTCCTTCCATTAAAAGTGCGTTTAAATAAACTCTTTTTTACTTGATTGGTCATAAAATTAGATATAACTAAGAAAGAAGTACAACCGCAGAGTCAGGCGACCAATGAAGATAAACCTCATCTCCCCAGGTTAAATGGTGCTCAGCGGTTCGTTCACGGTTAGCACGAATGGCGGTAAGTTGTCTACCGTTTTCGAGTTTAACGTGATAGGTTGAAAAGCTACCTCCATAACCGATATCTTCAATTTTTCCTTTCAAAATATTGAAATCAAGTTTTGGTGATTTTCTTGTTATTTCAAGTTTTTCTGGTCTTAATGCAAACCATATTGTATTACCAACTGGCACATCAACTTTTTGAGTTGCATAGATAATCGACTTTGAATCTTCAGAGAGTAATTGGGTTCCCTTTTCATCTTGACCCTTGTAGATACCTTTGAAGATATTAACGTCACCAATAAAGTCCGCAACTTCTCTGTTGATCGGTGCTTCATAAATCTGCGTAGGTGTTGCAACTTGAATCAATTTCCCTGAATCCATTACACCTATCCTACTAGATACAGTCATTGCCTCTTCTTGATCATGAGTAACGATAACAAAAGTCACCTCTAATTTTTCCTGAATGTCCATCAACTCGAACTGTGTTTGCTCTCTCAGGCGTTTATCTAGTGCACCTAATGGTTCATCTAAAAGGAGCAATTTAGGTTGTTTAGCTAGGCTTCTTGCGAGTGCAACACGTTGACTTTGACCACCAGAAAGTTGTCCAGGCTTACGTTTGGCAAAATCAGTCAGTTCAACTAATTGCAACATTTCCTCAACCCTTTCATTGATGATGTTATCTGGTAATTTGTCTTGCTTTAAACCAAACGCAATATTCTTTTCAACAGTCAGATGTGGAAACAGTGCATAAGACTGAAACATCATATTGATTGGTCTAAGATGAGGTGGGATTTCAGATATATCTTCACCATCAACAAGAACTCTTCCTTCGGTAAATCTTTCAAACCCAGCGAGCATTCGGAGTAACGTTGTTTTTCCACATCCTGAAGGTCCTAACAATGAGAAGAACTCATTTTTATATATATCTAAGGATAAATTATCTATGGCTTTAAAGTCGCCAAATTTTTTTGTAACGTTTTCTATTTGAATATAGGGTTTCTGGCTTGAATCCAGCCACGGTTCAGTTGTATTAGTCTCTGTCATAACCTATAACATAAAAAAAATACCTCCATGGCAAAAAGACCATGGAGGTAAAGATAGCGCAGTTTTAGTTTCCTGTTGTAATCTTGGTCCAAAGACGAGTTACAACACGTTGTGTTGCAGCATCGTAAGTTGGAACAGTATACAAACCTTCAAGAACTTCAGGTGTTGGGTAGACTGCTGGATCATTGAACAGCTCTTCATCTAGAAGTGGCTGAGAAGCTAAATTACCATTAGCATACCAAACATAGTTTGTTGCTGTAGCAATCTGCTGAGGATCCATTGTCCAGTTGATGTACTTGTGGGCGTTATCAGGGTGAGGGGCATCCTTCGGAATGGCCAACTGATCAAACCACATAAGCGCACCTTCATCAGGTATTGAATAAACAATTTCAACGCCATTATCAGCATCCCAGGCTGCATATTGAGCCATAAAGATATCACCTGACCAACCAATAACTAAACAGATGTCGCCATTGGCAAGTGCATCAATATATTGCGATGAATGAAATTTCTGAATATATGGACGAATTGCTTCTATAACAGGCTCAGCTTTTTTTAACACCTCGGCATCTGATGTTGATGGATCTTCACCGATATAAGCCAAAGCTGCAGGAATGATTTCTGTCGGTGCATTCAATAAATGAATACCACAATCAGCAAATTTAGATACAACATCTGGGTCGAAGATCATTGCCAGAGAAGTGGTTGGAGCGTTCTCCATTCTTTCATTGATCATGCCTTCGTTATAGCCAATGCCAGTCGTACCCCACATCCAATTGACAGAATATTCATTGAGAGGTCCAAACTGTTCTACACGCTGTTCAACAACATCCCACATATTAACGATGTTTGGAAGTTTGGATTTGTCCAACTTCTGGAAAACACCTGCTTGAATTTGTCTTGCCAAGAATCCAGCTGAAGGCACAACTACATCGTAGCCCGAGCCACCTGCTAAGAGTTTAGCTTCTAGTACTTCGTTGGAATCAAACACGTCATAGACCACTTTAATACCGGTTGCGGCTGTAAAATCAGTGTTCACCTGTTCGTCGATATAGTCCGACCAATTATAAACATGTACTACATTTTCTTCTGCCACCGCGATTTGCGCTGAGCAGGTCAGTGCACTCGCAATGAGCAGACTTTTGATTTTTACTTTCATTGTTTCTCTCCTTTATTAATCAAACTTTTAATTATTGCTAATTAAAAGACTCTTTTGTAACCACAATCCAGATGTCGTCATCAAAGACACCTCAAATAAGAGTGGTATTCAAAATCTGTTATTGTTGATTCAAATCTCTTTATTTCCGATTCTTTAACGCATTTATAGCATTGTTGAAACTGTTCTCCAAAAAAATCCTTTACTAATGATGATACACTTGTTTTCTCCACAGCTTCCCTCCATGTAACACCTAATGATGGCGGGTGTTGTGCATGGGCATTACCGATAGTTTCTTTATCATGTCGAAGTTTACCCTGTATGCCAGCATACACGCTCGCAAGCACTGATGCAAATACTAAATAGGGATTGGAGTCAGCACTAGCGACACGAAACTCCAGTCTAGTCGCTTCAGCGGAAGCTTCTGGTAGCCTTATTAGAGCGGTTCTATTCTCATTACCCCAACTTAAAGTTGTTGGTGCGTGATCAGCGTTATGAACTAGACGTCTATAGGAGTTTGAGTGAGGGGCGTAAAAAGATAGAAAGTCAGGAGTCGTTTTCAGAAGACCTGCAATAGCATTTGAAAAGAGACCCTGAGGTTGTTTATTCTTATCCATAGTAAACAAATTATTGCCATCTTTATCGACAACACTTAGATGAACATGCATACCGTTTCCAGCTTCATCAGAAAATGGTTTCGCCATAAAGGTGGCATTCATATTAAATTGTCTGGCGCAATTTTTGATTAGGCGTTTTAGTAAAAAAGTTTGGTCAGCCATCAATAGAGCGTCATCATGGTGTAGTAGGTTGATCTCAAATTGCCCAGGAGCACATTCCTTGATTGCAGTTTCTGCAGGAATTCTTAGCGAATGAGCACTCTTTTCAACGAGAGTAAAGAAACCTTCAAAATCATCCATTTCGCTTAAGTTGAGTAATTGAACATCCTGGTAACGTCTATGGGTTCCAGGAATTAATGGAGTTTGAGGGTGACCATTGGCTTGAAGCTTATTGTCGACAAGATAAAACTCCATCTCCGGAGCTATAACTGGTCTAAGACCTAACTTAGTAAAACGGTCCAAAACGTTGCTGAGTATATGTCTTGGATCGGCGAAAATAGCTTTACCATCACCATCCTCCATACTCACCAAGCATTGAGCTGTGTTGCGGGAATTCCATGGCGTTACTGCAAGGGAGTTTGCAACGGGTCTACATATTGCATCACCATCACCTGTCATAATCAATCCAGTTCCCTTAGGATTATCGCCCCAAATATCCAGAACAAAGCTTGAAATAGGCATCCTAAGACCACCATCAAATGCTTTTATTAGAGTTTTTGGTGAGGCGTTTTTTCCTCTTGGTATGCCGTTAAAGTCTACAAATATAAACTCAATTTTTTCCAAATCTGGATGTGAATCTAGAAATTTTTTTGCAATGTTTTTCATAGATTAACTTTCACTAATCATTTATTTTGATTGTTATTACTAAACAGTATTAAAATCTTGAACGGATAATATTAAATTAATTATTGTCAAAAAGCAAAAATGGATTACACTATATCACTTAATTGCTTTTGGCAATCTAGTTCGTTAAAGATTTTATTTATATTTGTTTATATAAGGAATGATTATGACTGACACCACTTTAAACCTTCAAAATCGCAATGCACAACATCACATGCAATCATTTAGCGATTTCGCCTACACAAAGAACCCATCAGCTACACACATTATTACTCGTGCAGATGGTGTTTATATTTATGATAGTGATGGTCATCAAATACTAGATAGTATGTCAGGGTTATGGTGCGTTAATATGGGTTATGGTCAGCAATCAATTATCAACGCAGTCAATCATCAGATGAAAGAGCTTGTTTACTATAATAATTTTTTTGGTACAAGCCACCCTTCAGCTATCAAGTTATCTGAAATGATTACAGATTTAACTCCTGAAGGATTGAATAAGATCTATTTTACAGGTTCAGGTTCTGAGGCAAATGACACGATGATTAGGCTTGTAAGGCATTACTGGGCAGCTAAAGGTAAGCCGACTAAGTCAGTCATCATAAGTCGAAAAAATGCTTATCATGGTTCGACCATGGCCGGAGCTAGTCTGGGTGGTATGAGCACCATGCACGCTCAGGGAGGACTTCCTATACCTGACATTGAACATGTAGATCAGCCTTACTATTTTGAAGCATGCGTTGAAGCTGGAGAGAAGATTGATGCTGATGAGTTTGGAAGAAAGGCTGCACAGAGTCTGGCAAATAAAATTGATGAACTGGGTGAGGATAGAGTTGCAGCATTTATAGCCGAACCTGTACAGGGTGCAGGTGGCGTTATTATCCCGCCAAAAACCTATTGGCCGGAAATCAGCCGAATTTGTCAAGAACGCAACATTCTATTGGTCGCTGATGAAGTCATTTGTGGATTTGGAAGGACAGGTGAGTGGTTCGGGACTGATTATTATGATATTGAGCCAGACCTGATGCTTTTTGCAAAAGCGGTGACTTCAGGATATCTTCCTGTAGGTGGAGTCATTGTGCGTGATGATATAGTGGATGTTATAGTCTCCGCAGGACAAGAATTTGCTCACGGTTATACTTATTCCGGTCATCCAACCTGTATGGCTGCAGGAATTGCCAATCTCGAATTGATGAAAGAAACAAATATTTTGCACCAAGTACAGAGTCAAACGGCTCCTTATCTAGCCAGTAAGTGGAAAGTATTGGATGAGCATCCATTAGTGGGCGAGGCTCGTTGTCTTGGAATGCTTGCATCCTTGGAGATAGTCGAAGATAAAAACAAATATAAGCGTTTCGAAAATAGTAAAGAGGTTGTCACAAGGTGTCGAGACTATTGCTATGACACTGGTTTAGTCATGAGAGCAATAGTCAACAAGATGGTTATTGCACCGCCATTAATCTGTTCCAACGAGCATATAGATGAAATTATTGAAAAGGTATGGAAGTGTCTTGACTTGACTGCTCAATCCACAAAGTAGTTTAATCCTTCGCGTGCAATCTTATTACCAAGCCAGTCGCAATCTAGAAATAAGTCAGCCTCAACTGTCAGGAGACATTGAAGCAGACATCTGTATTGTTGGTGGTGGCTATACTGGCCTATCGAGCGCTCTTTATTTGGCAAAAGAGGGTCTAAATGTTGTACTACTCGAAGCAAATAAGTTGGCATCCGGGGCATCAGGTGCTAACGGAGGTCAAGTGTCTGGAGGGATGCGAAGAGATCAGTTTTATATAGAAAAAGCTCTAGGCAAAGAATATGCACGTGTTTTGTGGGATATAGGCGAGAAAGCCAAATATCATGCCAAGCACTTAATGGATGAATATGAAATTCAGTGTGACTATAAAAAGGGTATCGCACACCCCAATCACAAGCAAAAATTTTGTGAAGATTCTCGACGCTATGTCGAACATTTGAACCAGAATTACGATTACCATGATATTGAGTATCTGAATGACGATGAGATGAAAGAGGCAACTGGTTCCGAGACCTATTTCGGTGGCAGTTATGACAAAGGTGAGGCGCACTGTCACCCGCTTAATTACGCTCTAGGTATTGCACAGGCGGCACTATCGGCAAATGCAAAGATGTATGAAAATAGTACCGTATCGAGTTATGATTTGTCTAACGGTCATGTTAAAGTGAATACCAAATCAGGTTCCGTTAAAGCTGAACGAGTGGTGCTTGCGTGTAACGGCTATTTGGGCAATCTTGAGAAACGTTTAAATTCGAAATTATTACCAATGAATAACTATATAGTTGCCACCAAACCTCTGGATAATGAAACTGTTGCAAAGATTAATCCAAGAGATATCGCTTTTGCCGATTCAAGGTTCGTTATCAATTATTTTCGATTGAGTGCCGATAAGCGTCTACTTTTTGGTGGTGGTGAAAATTACTCACAAGAACTTAGTAAAAATATTATTCCTATCGTTATAAAACCACTTGAAAAGATTTATCCATTCTTGAGGGGTGTTAAGATTGACTATGCTTGGGGTGGTAAGCTCGCATTAACGATGAATAGGTTACCGTTCTATAAGGAAATGAATCAAGGAAAGGTGTTGAGTGCGCAAGGCTATTCAGGACAGGGAGTGGCATTAGCAAGCTATGCTGGTAAGGTAATTGCAGAAAAGATTACTGGTGATGGAGAGATATTTGACACAATGGCCAATATTCCAATGAGAAGCTTTCCTGGTGGCAGGTTTCTAAGAAATCCTACTATGAGGGTTGGAATGTTTTATCACGCTATGCTTGACCGCCTTTAGTGAATGGCTAAGAAAATCTAATATAATGAAGACTCTTATCAGCAAAATTTATATGACAAAGAACGAAGTTAATGAGCGATTTTAAAGATGTAACTACAGACCAGGCGTTTACTAAAAACACTCTCTATGGTAGAGATGGAGAGATGACCTATGGCGGCGCTCTTAGTTTTTTAAGGCGCAAATATACCAAAGCATTAGAGGGTGTTGATATTGTTGTTAGTGGTATTCCATTCGATGCTGCAACGAGCTTCCGTCCCGGCGCAAGATTTGGGCCTAAAGCGATAAGAGAGGCTTCTGTCCAACTTGCTGAGTTATTGGCGTATCCTGACGGTATCGACCCTTTCAAGACTTTGGCGGTTACTGATTACGGCGACTGTGAACTGGATTACGGGTTTCATAATAATGTCGTTTCTCAGATTGAAGCACATGCTAGGACTATTTTGGATTCTGGAGCCGAGATGCTGACTTTTGGTGGCGACCATTTTATTACTTACCCTCTTTTACGTGCTCACGCTGAAAAGTTCGGACCGATAGCACTTGTACATTTTGATGCACATACAGATACCTGGCCTGATGAAGATGGTCGGTTAGACCATGGAACTATGTTTTCTAGAGCTATAAAAGAAGATCTGATTGATACTAAGCATTCTATTCAGGTTGGTATCAGAACGCATAATAGCAACACCAAGGGTGTCACTATTCTTGACGCCCCGTGGGTTCATAAGAATGGTGTTGATAAGGTTATTAAAAAAATAATTGCAGTCGTTAAAGATCGACCAGCATATCTAACTTTCGATATAGACGGCCTTGACCCTGCATATGCTCCAGGAACTGGCACACCAGTGGCTGGAGGTCTAACTTCCGCACAAGCTCTATCGATTATCAGAGGGCTAGATGGTTTAAATTTTATCGGAGCAGATGTTGTTGAGGTAGCTCCTGCCTATGACCATTCCGAAATCACAGCTATTGCTGCAGCAACTATAGCTCATGACTATTTGGTTCTTCGTGCAAAGCAGAAAATGAGTGATATGTAACAGTCTAAGGCTACTTTAGATAATTTCAATTCAAAATAATATAATGATAATAGGAATTCTTCAAACTGGAAAAAATCATGAGGAATTAGCTGTCCAGTATGGCACTTATGCTGAAATGTTGATAGCTCTAATTAATTCTGAGGAGAAATTATTTGAATTTAAAACATTTGAAATTTTGGATAACGAATTTCCTAAAGACCATCTCGAGTGTGATGGTTGGATTATTACCGGATCTAAGCATGGTGTATACGAAGAACTTTCTTGGATTAAACGCCTCAGTAAGTTAATTAATGATATTTATGATGCAGGTAAGCCTCTTCTGGGTGTGTGTTTTGGTCATCAAATAATTGCCCAAGCATTAGGAGGAGATGTTGAAAAATCAAAGAAAGGTTGGGGCCTAGGTTTACACACCTATCAAATTGACAATAAAACTGATTATATGGGTAATTTAGCTGAAAAAATCACCTTAAATATTTGTCATCAAGACCAAGTGATTAGGCCTCCTCAAGGGGCTGTCGTTTATGCTCAGTCTGATTTTTGTAAGTGTGCGGGCTTTTTTATCAAAGATAAGGTTTTAACTATGCAGGCACATCCTGAATTTTTGGTTGATTTTACGAAAGACCTTCTAAATTTTCGAAGTGAAGATGAGGGAGGTTATATTCCACAAGAGGTTGTTGACAAGGCTATATATGGTCTTGAAGAAAATCCTAGTCGAGTTGAGTCGAAACACTTCGCCGAGACTATTCGACGTTTTTTCTTGAACTAGTCTAGCTTATTGAATGCCGTTTGTGCTTTTTCAGTGACATATCTACCAATAGGTATGGCTGAGGTTGCAGCTGGGGAGGGTGCGTTACAAACATGGATAGAGCGCCTTGTCTCCTCAAACAGGAAATCGTCAATCAATGACCCATCTTTTGAAACTGCCATTGCACGGACTCCAGCAGGGTATGGTTGAAGATCTCTGAGGGTAATTGAGAAAGCATATTTTTGAACTTGTTTCAAATAGCCACGTTTGTAAAAAGAGTTCAGCATTTCCTTCATTCCAGACCTAAAATGATTCTTAAGAACTCCTCCAAAACCTTTAAAAGTGAACATTTCAAAGGTATCCTTAAAGCTGAAATTGACAAAACCATATCCTTCTCGTTTAAATCCAATAACGGCATTTGGCCCAACAGTAATGCTACCGTCAATCATGCGAGTCAAATGTATCCCCAGGAAAGGTAATTTAGGATTTGGTATAGGATAGATTAAGTGTTTGACTAGTGTATTGTATTTCTCTGGTAATTTAAAGTATTCACCACGAAATGGAATGATTTGAAAGTTTTTTTTAATATCAAGTAAGTTGGCCATTCTGTCTGCCATTAAGCCAGCACAGCAGATTAAATACTTTGAAACAAAGGTTTCATTTTTAGAGAAAACTTTAATCTCGTCTAAGTCTTCCTTAAGGTTAATTATTTCAGTATCAAGAAGGTACTCTCCACCCAATGCTTCATATTGCTCGGCCATTTTTTCGGTAACAGTTCGATAACTGACAATGCCAGATGATTTCACTAAGATAGCGCCGACTCCTTGAATATTGGGTTCAGTTTCGAGAAGCTGCTGTTGGTCTAAAATTTCAGCTTCAATTTCATTTTCTTTACAGCGCTCATACAAGTCATGCATACGTGGTAATTCTTCATCAGAGGTGGCGACTATTAACTTACCGCATTGATTATAGGGAATCTGATGAGTTGAACAAAATTTGATAGTTTCCTTTAAACCTTCCTTGCAAAACTTAGCCTTTAGGCTGCCTGGTTGATAGTAGACTCCGGCATGCATGACACCAGAGTTATGGCCTGTCTGGTGATCACCAAAGGCGTTTTCTTTCTCCAATAAAAGAATGCGTTTATCGGGGTTTTGGGTAATGAGCGATAGTGCGGTTGAAACCCCTATAATTCCGCCACCAATAACTATGTAGTCGTACATTTGGCCAGTTTGGAAACTAAAAAATAAAACAAAGGTTACACTTTATTGTTGATTTCATAACGGGTATTTTCAAAGAAAACCTCCCTGAAGAGACAACTCTCATAAAAGTCCACATTTTGACAGCAGTAGAGATGAATAAAAGGAGTCAATCTCAATTATAGTTTGATTGCACTGAACTGCAAAGGGCGTGAGAGTTTTGATGGAATGCTATGTTCATTCTCAAAAAGAACAGGTGCCAAAGCTTTGAGCATGTCTTCATAAACCTCTTTTTTAAAATTGATTACCTCATCAACAGGAGCCCAGTAATCAACCCATTTCCAATCATCGAATTCCACCTTATTGTGCAAATTAAGGGAAATATCGGTTTCGCTAGAAACTAGCTTTAACAAATACCAAACCTGTTTTTGACCAATACAGGTCGGTTTTTGTTTACGTCTTATATGCTCCATGGGTAATTCGTAGCGCAGCCATTTTGGGGTTTTAGCAACCAGACTGACCTGTTCTGGTGCAAGCCCAACCTCCTCCTCAAGCTCTCTATAGAGAGCTTCTAATTCAGTTTCACCCTTGTCGATACCACCTTGAGGAAGCTGCCAAGCATCTTGTCTGTATCGCTTTGCTAAGAGGATTTGTTTTTTTTCGTTTGTAATTACAATGCCAATATTAGCTCGATAACCTTCACTATCTATCACTAGTCATCGCCTGAAAAAACACCCAAAAGGTGAATCAGGCTTAGGAACAAGTTGTAAATGGAAACATATAGGGTCACGGTTGCCATGATGTAATTCGTTTCTCCGCCACGAATGATATTGCTTGTTTCGAACAATATCAAACCACTCATTAACAGAATAAATGCTGCAGATACTGTCAACGCCAAAGTTGGTATCTGGAAAAAGTAAGCAGCAAGACCTGCCAAAAATGCAACCAAGATGCCTGCAGTCAAAAAGCCAGACATAAAGCTAAAATCTTTCTGCGAATAAAGAGCATAGAAAGACAGTGACAAAAAGATAGTGGCAGTTCCGGTCATCGCCATTGCGACCAACTCGGTGCCATTCGAAAAAGCTGTCGTATAGATTCCAATAATGGGACCCAAGGTTAAGCCCATAAATCCGGTTAGGGCAAAAACCGCAAATATTCCAGCCGCTGAATTCCTCAGTTTTGCCACCAAGAATAAGAGACCAAAATAGCCGCCCAAGGTAATCCATATCCCTAAGTAAGGGAAATTAAGAGACATTGATAAGAACGCCATCAAGCCACTAAAAAGTAGTGTTGCTGAAAGTAGCTGATAGGTGTTTCTCAATGTACGATTTATAACAATCGTATTTGTTGTTGTTTGAACGTTTGTACGCATAATCTTAAAGTTAAGTAAAAGTGTAAAATATAGTCAATTTTGACTGAAAATACAAGGGTTTCATGAAACTTATTTTGGGTATGGGGCTGACCGGTTTGTCGGTTGCGCGTTTCTTTTCATCAAATAATATTGACTACCGTATTGCGGATTCCCGTTTGTCTCCACCAATGCAAGAAACATGTAAACAAGAAAACCTACTCTCAGATTGTCATCTTGGTGAATGGAAAGAATCATTGCTTGACGATATCAGCGAAGTTGTCATCAGTCCTGGAATTGCGGAAACGGAATCAATTGTTGTTTGGGCGCGACAGCGAAAAATCCCCGTTATCAGTGATATTGAGCTTTTTGGCCGATACACAAAGGCGCCAATTGTTGGCATAACGGGCTCTAACGGTAAATCTACAGTGACTCAATTACTGGGAGAAATGGCCATAGGTAGTGGGAAAAATGCTGTCATTTGCGGCAACATTGGAAAACCAGTTATGGAGAGTTTGAGCGACGAAGCTGAGCTATACGTTGTTGAAATGTCTAGTTACCAGCTTGATTATACAAACAGTCTTAATTTATTAACTGGGGTAGTGACCAATATCACTCCGGACCATCTAGATAGATATCCAAATTATGATATCTATATTGCTTCTAAATTGAAACTTTATGAATACTGCCAGTATTCGGTTGTTAACCTTAATGAATCCTTGGTTAAAGGTATCAAGGGTGATAGTCACTACGCGATTGGAGAGATCACTCAAAGTTGTGAATTCAGTGCCAAGAAAGTTGGTAGTGTCTATACCCTATACCAGAGTAAAGATATTCTAATGACAAGTGATGACCTGATAGTGGTTGGGCGACACAATGTTGAAAATGTGCTTGCAGCATTAACGCTTGGTCAACAAGCAGGACTATCGGTACAGGAGATGGCACAGGTCGCAAAGTCCTTTACAGGTTTACCGCACAGATTGGAGTGGGTTGCAAATCTTAGTGGAGTAGATTACTTCAATAACTCCAAATCTACCAATGCAATTTCTACTGTTACAGCTATTGAGGCTCTTTCAGATAGATATAAATCGATAGTTTTAATTGCCGGCGGGATTGCAAAAAAAGAAGACTATTCAAAACTTTTTAAGTTAATAAGTGAAAAGATTGATGCTGTCATTTTGATTGGAGAATCTGCAACATTATTTTCTCAACAGATTAATGGTTGTCCTGTAAGTATTGTTGAATCAATGAAGCAAGCAGTCATCTCTTCAAAAGCTATTACTAAGGAAGGAGCAATATTGCTTTCACCTGGTTGTGCGAGTTTTGATATGTTTGTTGATTTTAATGAACGCGGTGAACTATTTAAGCGTTACGTTCTTGAAGAAAACAAGGATTTTCCGTAGATAGAGAGAAGCAATACTAATTGTAAATTAACGATCTGAATATAGTTCGTATACGAACAAGTTACAGAATATCATAATCCACTTAAATAATCAATTTAATGAGGTGTTAATTAGTCAAGAAAGTTTGTTGTTGAATATTGGAGTTGTTTATATTAATATAAAGCCCTCAATTGACGGCCACATAACTTTAAAAAAATAGGAGGTCTAGCATGGCTAGAGAAAAACGTCACGATATTCTTTTTGAACCAATCAAACTTGGTCCGAAAGTTCTTAAAAACCGATTCTGGCAAGTGCCTCACTGTAATGGAGCTGGATCAGACAAACCAGGAATGCAGGCATCTTTTCGAGGAATGAAAGCTGAAGGTGGTTGGGGAGCAGTTTTTACGGAAGTTTGTTTTATAACGCATGATAGTGATATTCATCCATGGGTTGGAAGTAAGATTATTGATGAAGGTGACGTTAGGAATTTATCTTTGATGTGCGATAGTATCCACGCTCATGGTGGTCTTGCTGGAGTGGAACTTACCCATGCTACTACCTTTGGCCTGAATGCAGAAACCCGTGAACCAACTCGAGCACCCTCGCAAATACCACATGAATTTGAACCTATGGCAAGTGCCAGGGCAATGACAATTAAAGAAATTCGACAAATACAACGTGAACATGTGGATGGAGCTTTAAGAGCAAGAGCAGCAGGTTTTGATTTGCTGACTGTTTATGTTGGTCTTTCGACAATACCCCAGAATTTCTTGTACCGTTATCACAACAAACGTACTGACGAATACGGCGGTTCCTTTGAAAACCGATGTCGTTTTACTCGAGAATTGTTAGAGATGATGAGAGAGGAAATTGATGACTGTGCAATTGGAATTCGTTTTCCAATTGATACGTTATCTGAACCTTTTGGTTTTGGAGATTTAGGTATAAAAGCTGAAGATGAGGGTATAGCCTTCATCAAAGCAATGGATGATTTGGTTGACTATTGGGATATAAATATTGGTACTCTTAATTGGGGAGAGGATGCGGGATCTTCCCGATTCTTTGATTCAAACCATCAAGCACAGTATACCCATCATGCAAAAAAAGCTTCCAAAAAACCGGTTATAAATGTTGGTCGATTTACAGATCCTGAGATTATGATCAAAGTAATAAATTCTGGCCAGTGCGATATTATTGGGGCAGCTCGTCCATCAATTTCTGATCCATTTTTACCAAAAAAAATAGAGGAAGGTCGATACAATGATATCCGAGAGTGTATTGGTTGCAACATTTGTGTTTCTCGATGGGAAAAAGGTGGGCCGCCAATTTGGTGCACTCAAAATCCAACCTCCGGTGAAGAATATCGTAGAGGTTGGCATCCTGAAAAATATGTTCCAACAAACAATCCTGATCTTCCAATTGTTGTTGTTGGGGCAGGGCCTGCTGGACTTGAGTGTGCTATGACTCTTGGTCTTCGTGGTTATAATACCGTTCATTTAATTGAAGCTGAAGCTGAAATAGGTGGTCATTTACGTTGGGTTTCTAAACTGCCTAATTTTGGGGCTTGGAAGAGAGTTATTGATTGGCGGGAAACTCAAATTAGAACAAAAACCAATGTACAAATTATCTTAAATAATCGGCTTAATTATAAAGATGTTCTTGAATGTGGAGCTGAGCGCATTGTTTTCGCAACCGGTTCTAATTGGGACGAAACGGGTATGTCATCACCGCTTCATGATTATATAGCTGGAGCTGACGCTTCAAAACCAGAAATTACTACTCCAGAACAGTATTGTGTATATGGGAAAAAACTCGGAAAAAGAGTATTAGTAATCGACAATGATCCATATTATATGGGTTCTGCTATGGCGGAACTTATTGCAGAAAACGGTCATGAAGTAACTTACGCTACTTATGGAGAAACCGTTGGCCCATACCTCCGCCTAGTTTTGGAAGAGCAACGAATGTTAATGAGACTTCTTGAACTCGGTGTTAAAACGATTCATCAGCATGTCGCAGTAGCTGTTGAAAATGGAAATGCAACCCTTGTGGATATATGGAAAGGTGAGGAAATGACTGTTGAATACGATAGTGTTATGTTAGTCACGCACAGAACTTCTAATTGTGATTTATATGATCAACTACAAGGATCGCCTGATGAAATGTCCAATGCTGGAATTAAGTCTATACATTTAATCGGTGACGCTCACACGCCAAACGTAATTGCACAGGCAACTTTTTCTGGAACTCGTCTTGCAAGAGAATTTGATGCGGATAACCCCGACCAACATAAGCCATTCATTCGTGAACGTCGTTTAATAAATGCGACAGAAAAGGATTATCAACTTGATGCTGAAACTTTATTGGTTAAACCATACCATTAGCTAAAATTGTAGCGACGCCAGTTTATTATCTTGAGAGAACTAGATTACGTTCTTGATTATTGAAAAAAGCTTTGTAAATTTAAATTGAATAAATTGATTATTTAAAAGTATTATGTTATATTTGGATTGTTTGTATACGAACGTCTCTTTAGTGCAACCTAATTGAGTTAAGAAAGAATAATCTATCGGTTATTTTGAGACGTTTTTTTATAATGGAATTAACTTAAAAAAGGAGATAAATGATGAAAAAAACTTTGATTGGAGTGCTTTTTGCACTTTCAGCTTTTATGGTAGGTATGCCAATTGCACAGGCTGATTATCCTGATAAACCTGTGACTTTTGTTGTGCCATGGCCTCCTGGTGATCTTGAAGATGTTTTAACCAGGATGATTGCAGAAGACTTTCAGGCTGAATATGGTGTTGCAGCAGCGGTTGTTAATAAACCAGGCGGTGGCGGTGGTCCATTCCCTGGTGCGATGGAAGTAGCGGCAGCAGATCCTGATGGTTCCATGGTAGGTTCATTTGTAATCGGTGTACCGGTTGTAGGACCAAATCTTGGAATAGAAGGTTTGACTGAAGACACTTTCGAGCCTCTAGGGATTTTCCTAACCTATCCATTTGTGATAGCTGTAGCAGGCGATGCTCCATATAGTTCATTTCAACAATTAGCTTATCATGCTAAAAGTAACAAGGTAACGCTAGGTCACTTTGGTGACCCACTGGCACCAACCCAGGTGACCAAAGCTGCAGCTAAGATATATGGCTTCGAATGGGGTTCGGACGCTGCCTTTGATATGCTGGACTGTAATACTTTAGCTTCAGGTGATGCAGACGTTATTAATACAACGATTCAGCTAATCCTGCCATGCTTAAATGATGTTAAAGTTTTGGTTTCTATAACAAATGAGCGTATATCTAAGGTACCGAACACACCAGCAATTGGTGAATTGATACCTGAGTTAGATATATTTTTATGGAACGGCTTATTTGTCGGAGAAGGCACACCACAGGATGTTAAAGATAAGATTATTGCTGTTGCCAAGAAATCAATGCTAAGTGATAGGGCGCAAGAAGTCGCGGCCAACAGCGGTGCATTAATCTACTGGATGGATGCTGATGCTTCAACTGCACAAATCAATAAAGACAGGGCGACTATGGCTACTATTGGTAGTCTTTAGTAGAGACAAAACTACAAAGAAAAGGAAGGTTAATTAACCTTCCTTTTTTTTATATAAAATGTAAAGTAATCATAATTTTATAGATCTTTATGGGTAAAGAAGAATACCAAGCAGGTGATTTAGTCTTTGTAATTCTGATGCTTCTTATTGTATTGGTTTTACTAGTATCAATTCCCTTTGAAACAAAGTGGTTTGATGGCGTCCCATTAGTTAAACAACCAAGGCTTTGGCCCACATTTTGTCTAGTCGGAATGGCTCTGTTCGGTTTGCTTTATAGTATGCAGATCTGGCGAAGTTATAAATTGCAACTAGGCCAGGTTCAGGGTGAATTAAATGAATTATCATCCTGGTCAAGAACTTTAGAGTTTGTTTTTTATTTTGTATTGTATGTTTGGTTTGTTCCCTTAGTAGGCTATTTACTTTCGACCTTATTGTTTTTCTCGCTACTGACCATTAGATCAGGTTATCGAACTCTTTCCATGTTCTGGGTTAGTTTAGTGACGGGATTTGGAATTGTGGTTGTATTTAAATCTTTATTACAAGTAAAGATACCCAGTGGCGCAATTTATGATTATCTTCCAGATGGTTGGGCAACATTTTTTATGGTTTATTTTTGATTAATTCATGGACTTAATTCTTTCAAGTTTTGACATATTCCTTAGATGGGATGTCTGGGTAGCTATATTAGTTGGTTCAATAGGTGGGGTGATTATTGGCGCGATTCCAGGAGTTGGGCCGGCCGTGGCGATTGCTATTTTGCTTCCTGCAACCTACAGTATGGAGCCAATTATTGGTATTACTGTGCTATTGGGTATTTATGGTTCTGCAATGTATGGTGGCGCCATACCAGCAATTTTGATTAATACTCCTGGTACACCCGTCAATGCATTGACTACTTATGATGGCTACAGCATGACGAAAGATAATAAAGCAAGGCGAGCCATCACTCTGGCTTATTGGTCTTCGTTTACTGGAGGTATTTTCTCAATTATGAGTCTTGTTTTTATGACATCTTTAATAGCCAAGGTGGCTCCACTGTTTGGCTCTAGAGATATTCTGATGGCAGCCTTGTTGGGATTGGTATTGGTTGTTATCTCACATAGAAAACAAACCCTAATAGCTGGAATGCTAGTTTTTTTTGGAATGTTTATAAGCACCATCGGAATGGAAAATGTCAGATATACAAAGCGATTTACTTTTGACCAATCATGGCTCTTATCAGGCTTTGATTTAATTACCGTATTGCTCGGTTTATTTGCGGTTTCTCAGGCTTTCATACTGCTTATTGGTAAAGATAAACGTGTCTCAATGCCTAGTTTAAAAGGTAAAAAAAGTGAAGGCTTATTCGATCTAATCAAATATAAAACTATTGCTCTCATTTCTTCAGGTATGGGAGTGATAATGGGAATTATTCCTGGTGTAGGTGAGTTCCTAGCACAATTTTTTTCTTACAATATAGCCAGAGGCATTTCTGACAAACCTGAAAGATTTGGTAAAGGGGCTCCAGAAGGTATTATCGCCGCTGAAGCTGCCAATAATGCCGTTCCAGCTGCAGCCATGATTCCACTCTTAGCACTTGGTATTCCTGGCGAAGCTTTAACAGCAATGATGCTATCAGTTTTTTATGTTCATAGCATCATTCCTGGCCCAGATTTGTTTGTAAAACATATTGATTTTGTGTATGGACTATACGCAAGTTTAATTTTAATTAATATTATTGTGATAATTTTCTTGCTTATTGCTACAAAATCTCTACTCAAAATAATTCAGATACCACAGCGTTTTTTGGGTGCCTCAATTTTGGGACTCTCATTTGTTGGTGTTTATACGCTAAGAAATTCTATGATTGATTGCATAATGTGTGCTGTTTTTGGTGTACTTGGTTATGCTTTAAAGCGACTCAATCTACCTATTGTGCCAATCATTCTTGGAATGGTATTAGGTAACATCATGGAACTAAAGTTTCGTGCTAGTCAGGCACGTATCGATACTTTATTTGACTATATAAATAGACCCATTTCAGGCATAATTTTTGCGATAATTGTGATAGCACTATTAATTCATTTTTGGTCAATATGGCGCCAATACAGAAGTCAAGCTAACTAATCTACATTAATTGAGTGAATAAAAATATCTTATTTATTATGTGTGACCAGCTAAGGCATGATTATCTTGGTTGTACTGGTCATCCCAGCATAAACACACCGAATATTGATAAACTTGCCAGTCGAGGTATGTTGTTTGAGAACAGCTATTGTAATGCCTCACTGTGCGGTCCTAGCAGGGCAAGTTTTTATACTGGTCGTTATATGACTAGTCACGGAGTGATGGCTAATGACGACCCAATAAAAGTCGACGAAGTTACCTTGGGTGATTACATGCGTGAGTTGGGTATTGAAGCGCATGTTGTAGGTAAAAGCGAAGGACGTCCTAATACAGAAGGCTTATCGCGTCTGAACGTACCACTAGATTCTGAAATAGCTCTAAATCGTCATGACAATGGTTTTACCCCTTTTGAGCATTATGGAGGTTTATATCCAGAGCCTATTGTCTATGATGGAGTTGGCTATAACGATTATTTATTGTCTCAAGGCTATGAGATGCATAATCCTTGGGAAAACGCAGCTAATACTGCTACTAAAAAGTCTGGTTTGAAATGTAGCGGCTGGGAGATGAGGAATGCTCATTTGCCTTCAGATATCGAAGCACAGCATTCAGAAACAGCTTTTCTAACCAATCGTGCAATGGAGTATATTTCTACTCGAAATAAGGATACCCCATGGTGTTTACATTTGAGTTATTTTAATCCTCATTGGCCTTTGCTTGCTCCCTCGCCGTACCACAAAATGTATAAAGACAGTGATGTTGTAGGGGTTGTTAAGGATAAGATCGAGCAGAAAAATCCTCACCCCGTCTTTTCTGCTTTTCAGCAGCTTGAATATTCTCGAAACTACACAGACGAGAAAAAACGTAGACACGTAATTCCAACCTATATGGGTCTGATAAGTGAAATTGACCATCATATTGGTAGACTTATAACGTTTTTAGATGAAAATAATTTAAGTAGAAATACTTTAATTATTTTTACCAGCGACCATGGCGACTATCTTGGTGATCATTGGCTTGGTGAGAAGGATTTATTTCATGAGCCCTCAATTCGCATTCCACTAATTATTGTTGAGCCTGAAATGCCGGAAAATCTTCGTGGAACTTCTGAAAATAGAATGACTGAATCAGTTGATATAGTGCCGACCCTTGTCGAAACGATGGGAGGTTCATATGCATCTAATAGAATGGAGGGTCGATCGCTTGTCCCATTGCTTTTTGGTGATAACACAGCTTGGCGTGATACGGTTTTTGCCGAAATAGATTATAGCGATCGTGGTGCTAGACAAATCCTTGATCATCACCCTTACAAGTGTCGAGGCTACATGATAAAAAATACTCGTTGGAAGTATATTTATTGGGAAGGCTTTCGAGCACAATTGTTTGACTTGTTGAATGACCCTAATGAGTTCAATGATCTCGCTGAAAATCCAGACCAATCTAAGTGTTTAGCTGACTTTGAAAAGCAATTATTTGCTTGGCTAAGACAAAGAAAGCAAAGAACCGTGGTTCATTTAGATGAGCTTTATAAACGCTCGCCTGAAGCAGACGAGAAGGCAGGAATTATTATTGGTAGATGGTAGATGAACGAACAGCCAATCAAAATTGCAATACTTGATTCTGTGCCGAAATTTCATTGGCGTGATGATAATGGTGTTACTGACGGTCAGAAATTTGTTGACTTGCTAGCGCCTGAAAACGACAATGCAAAATTTGATATTTTTTATGTGTCGGAATACGAGTTTCCTGAAATTATTGAGAGTTACGATGGCTACTTATTGACAGGAAGTCCAGTTAGTGTTCACGATAATTATGATTGGATAAAAATGCTTTCGGAATTTGTGGGCCATGCAGACAATAAAAATAAACCGATCGTTGGAGTGTGTTTTGGTCATCAACTCATTGCAGAGCATTTTGGCGGTGTTGTTGGTAATAATGAAAAAGGCTGGATGATAGGGAGCTTCCCCCTAGAAATCAATAAAAAATTTCCTTGGATGAAAAATAAATTAGACACTACCGACCTGTATCATTTTAATAAAGAGAGGGTGACTAAATTACCTGATAGTGCAATAAGTTTTGCTCGCACTGAAGACTATCCAGACTTTGCCTATACTCTTGGTAAAAATATCGCTTGTCTTCAGGGACATCCAGAACAACCAAAACGCGCAATGTATAACTTTCTTGAAGTTACTAAAAAAGTGTTAACCGAAAAAGAACTTCAAAAAGCTAGGCTACGTATTGAAAATGGTAAATCTGATTCCAGTATTTGGGCTCAGTGGATTATGGAGTTTTTTTGCTCTTAGTTTCTTGACTCAAAGTTGAGGTTATAGTATATTGATTAAAAACGTTCGTATACGAACAAATTTTTGCTCTTTGATTCCTTGTTGAAGTAAGTTGATGTAGTTAGAATGTTTTTTTGGATTTTTTTTTGGAGAATAAATTTGGGTGAAATAGTAGGGGTTGGATTGGTATCTCATGTACCAACAATTATGATGTCTAAAGAGCAACGATATGCTCTAAATGATGGCAAAGAAATCTCATTAGTGACCGGTCTTCAAGACATGCGACGTGAAATCTTAGAACCACTTAATCCCGATGTTGTTATTGTTATTGATACTCATTGGTTTACGATCGTTGAATTCATTGTCACGAGTCATCAAAGGCGTCGAGGTTTTTATACATCGGAGGAGTTACCTCGGACTATGAACAGCATTCCATTCGATATAACTGGTAATCCTGAATTAGCAAATAATATTGTAGAACGTGTCAATGAAAATGGTGTGCGTTGCTCTGCCAACGACAATGAACACCTACCAATACATTATCCCACTGTTAATTTACTTGAGTATCTCCAAGGTAATGAACAGTGGCTTTCAATGAGTATTTGTGGTACAGCTAAGAAAGAGCATTTTATGGAGGTTGGTAGGGGCTTGAAAGAAGCAATAGAGCAATTTGATAAGCGTGTAGTACTATTAGCAAGTGGAGGATTAAGTCATAGGTTTTGGCCACTTGATGAGCTCGAGAAACATGAAGCATCTGACCCTATTCACGTCATTACACCAGAAGCAAGGAAGGCCGATGAGAAGAGAATTGCTTGGTTAAAAAAAGGTGACCATCGTTCTGTATTTGAGGGAATGGATGAATATAAAAAATACGCTCCAGAAGGTAAATTTGGACACTACTTAATTATGGCAGAGGCGATTGGTGGAGTGAATTGTCGAGCCAAAGGCCGTCAGTTTGGTGACTACGAAAACGCCACAGGAACCGGTCAAGTCCATCTTTGGTTTGACCAACCTGTTGAGGGCTGGACTTAAATATTACACCAGATATTAGAAATTACTAAGATTGGCAATACGTGCCGTGATTGACTCCATCCCTTCATCTATAGTAATCTGACATCCCAAGCGACTATTAGGAGGAGCAAGCTCATCGATTTCCATTTCTATTATTATTGTTTCCATTTCATCTCTTTCTTTAAGCTGTTTTCCTTTAACCGATTCAATTAGAACATGGCAAGTGCCGCACATACAGGAACCACCACAGGCGCCCTCAATACCATCAAGATTATTATCAAGGGCCAATTGCATTAAATTTTGCCCTACATCTGCTTCAATCAGGACTTCAGAGTCATCTTCTAATATATATTTGACGGTTGTCATTTACTGCATCCTAATAAAATAAAAATACTATTCAGATAAAGAATCATCAAGTATTTGAAAGGTTTTTAAGTCACTATGAAAATCAATTCCATAATCACCACCTTCTCGACCAATACCACTAATTCCAAAACCACCAAATGGTGCTGTCAGGTCACGAATAAGAAAACAGTTAACCCAAACCGTGCCTGCACGAATTGCTCGTCCAACTCGTTCAGCGATGTCACGATTCTTGGTATAGAGCATTCCGGCAAGGCCGTATTCTGTACTGTTTGCCAATTCAATCGCTTCTGATTCAGTGTCGAATGTTTGAAGTGTCAAAACTGGACCAAAAATTTCTTTTTGAACCACTTCAGATTGATTAGAAACAGGTTCAATTAAAGTTGGCTCATACCACAATTTGCCATTTTTAAAAACCTTTCCACCGCACAGAATCTTGTCTCCATTGATTCTAGCTCGGTCAACAAAGCCAGCAACACTTTGAAGATGTTCTGGATGGATCATCGGGGTAATTTCAGTTTCGTCATCAAAACTTGCACCTAATTTTTGTTCGGCAGTCAGTTCTAAGAAGCGATTTAAAAATTCATTTTTTATGGATGAATGTACCAATAATCTAGTTCCTGCAAGACAAATCTGACCGGAGTCATCAAACTGTCCTACTGCCTTTGCAACAGCCGATTCTAGATCCGCATCTGGAAAGATGATTAATGGACTTTTTCCACCCAACTCACCAGTGAATGGGGTGATATTTTCAGCGGCCGATTTACCGATATGGCGTGCCGCCTCAGGGGAGCCAGTAAATGAAACACGATTCACATTTGGGTTTGATACTAGCAACGCTCCAACTTCTTCACCAATGCCTTGGACAATATTAAAGACTCCAGCTGGAAAACATGCTTCATCAATCAAATCAGCCAACAATGATGCTGATAATGGTGACCATTCAGCTGGCTTCAAAATCACACTATTGCCTGCAGCGAGGGCGGGCGCACACTTCCATGTAGACAACATAAATGGAGCGTTCCAAGGAGTAATAATGACGCTAATCCCGCTAGGCATACGTTGGATTTCATTCTTGGTAGTATTTGAATGCCATTTCCTTGGTTTATATTCTTTAGCAATATCTGCATACGAACGAAAATTTCTAGCACCCCGTGGAATGACTCGGTTTCTTAGACTTTCATGGCGCATACCCATATCTAAGCACTCAATAAGGGAAATATCGTCAATATTAGACTCGATAAGATCGGCTAGCCTGTGCATAATCAATGCACGCTCCTCAACACTCATTTCTGACCAAACATTAAATCCTTCTCGAGCAGCAGAAACTGCGAGTTTAGCTATTTTTGCATCACCTCTTGACACTTCAGCGAGAATCTCGCTAGGATTATTTGGATTGATGACGCTAAATTTTTTATCGGACGAAACTCGCTTTCCATTAATATAGTGATCTGTAGAAACCTTGACACCTTTTATGGAAATTCTATTTGACATCACCCAATCCTAGATATATTTCAGGTATTGATCAAATTCCCAGTCTGTTGTATGAGCAGCATAATCTTGCCACTCTTGCTCCTTGATAGCAGTATGATTATCTACCAGCTCTTGGCCTACCGCTTGACATAGAACTTTATCAGCATTTAAAGCCTCCAAGGCAAGAGCCAAGTTGTCTGGAACATGTCTATCTGTGCTTTGAGATTCAAGGCAGTCTAGAGTTTCTGCGTCAGGCAATTCATAATTATTCTCTATACCCAACTTAGCAGCTTGAAGAACTGTTGCAACTGCAGTATATGGATTAGCAGCACAATCAGCCATTCTAAATTCAATTCTTGTGCCTGCGCCACGTTCATCAGGTATTCTTGTTGTCACTCCTCGATGGTCGTAACCCCAATTTGCCCAATATCCTGAAAGACTTGCAGGCAACAATCTTCGATAAGAATTAACTGTTGGCGCAAGTAAAGCTGACATACCTTCATGGTGTTTTACAAGACCAGAAATAGCCTTTTTTGCAATATCAGACAAGCCATCTTTGGAAGACTTATCATAAATGGCATTATTGCCTTTTTTATTATTGAAACTAAAATTAACATGCATTCCACTGCCACCAGTTTTCGATAAAGGTTTTGGCATAAAACTTAATAAGTAGCCATTCTGTTCAAAAATCTCTTTTGCCATGACTTTGAATAGAAATATCTGATCAACCGCTTCCAGAGCCATGTCATACTTTAGAGTCAATTCAAATTGCGGTGAATCAAACTCTGAATTGAATGATTCTAGCTCAATACCGCAAGCTTCAGCTTGTTCCCAAACTTCGTCAATCAGACCCGCAGGATCAACCGTTGAACCAGTACCATAGACATATGCTCCTGGAGTGTTGTATGGAACCCAGTTGCCGGAACTATCTTTTTGAAAAACATAGGCTTCTAATTCGATTCCGACATATGGTGTTAAACCCATTCCTTCAAGCTGAGCTATTGTCTTTTTCAATACATTGCGTCCACAATGTGCCAAAGGTTTTCCCTTAAATTCAATATCCGGTATAACGACACCCGTATCAGCCTCCCAGGAGGGGCGAACGTCTTTTTCTTTGAATTTAGCAACTACATCAGGCAAGCCATCAAGTAAACCGCTACCAGGTACTGGTAATAACTGCTTGTCATAGGTAAGGCCGTAAAGGCTAATACAAAACCTTGCCTCACCACCAGTTGCAGTATTTATGGGTTGATATTTTCCTCTCGCCAAACCCAAATGATCTGAGAATAGCACTCGAACTCTTCTGTAATCTTTCATGATTCTCCTTAATTAATTATTTAATCCCATATTATGCCGATGTTAACTTAACAGGCAAGTTTTTTATTCCCCGAATAAAATTGGAGCGCAAGTATTTTTCGGGACCAATTTGCTCAATTTTCGAAACCCTTTTAAGGAGTTCCTGCATAGCCACACGAACTTCCAATCGTGCAAGCCACATACCCAAGCATGCATGAGGACCGCCCTGACCAAAAGCAATATGTTGATTATTTTCTCTCTCTAAAATAAGATTGAATGGGTCCGGAAACTTTCGCTCATCGTAATTTCCAGAAGTAAACCAAATGGCGACTTTTTCTCCCTTTCTGATCTGCTTTCCATGAAGTTTATAATCCTCTGTTGCGGTGCGTCTAAAGTGCATAGTTGGTGAAGCCCATCTGATAAACTCTTCGGTAGCGCTAGCCCAAACCGGCGCATCATCAGGTGCGGATTTTAGACAGTCAAAAATATAAGGATTATTAGCTATAGCATGCATTGAAAAAGCCATCGAATACCGCGTTGTATCATTTCCTGCAGCCACCATGAGCGCAAAGAAGTTTTTAAATTCGAGGTCTGAAAGTCTGTCTCCCTGCTTGTTTGGTTGCAATAACATTGACATCACATCACCCATATCATGATCTTCACGAAGTCTCCTTTGTTTTTCTCCGTAATCATAAATTTCCTTGCCAGCAGGGGAACGAAAAGGTAAAAATCGATATTCATCTGTATCAACCTTGTCGATAACATAGTCAGTAAAATCTGGATCACTGTTAGCAATCATTGAGTCACCTCTTGAAACTAGCCACTCGGCATCCTCATCAGGAGTTCCAACAACGCGACCTAACATTCTCATTGGTAATTTTCTAGCAATCTCTTTAGTAGCATCGACCTCACCCAAATCAACTGCTTTATTAATAATATCGTTACAAATATCACGAATCATTGGTTCATAAGTTGAAATAAGTTTACGAGTAAATCCACGATGGAACATCATACGTTGTCGAGTATGGACTGGTGGGTCAGTTTCTTGGAAAGTCTTGCGAGCTTCAAATTCTTCTTTCGATTGTTCTTCTAGACGAATACCCTGTGCTGAGCTAAAAATTTTCGGTAAACCATTAACCTCTTTAATATCCTTGTATCGTGTAACAGCCCAGAAACCACTTCCGCCATCGGTTTCAACTATCCAAGCACAGGGATCTTCATCACGCATCCTTTTAAATGCCATATGTGGGAAGCCTTTTTCAAAAGTATCGTGACTAGTAATATCTGCATTTATATCGTCATTGTTATTTGGGCTGACTGTTTTGATCATTGTTTTTTCTGAAGGTTAATATTCAACTACTTTTTGGTTTCTACGGCGGATTTATAATGTTTCGCACCCTGTCCGCCTGCTGCCCTTTGTCCACGAAATTCCCAGTCACCACCCATAGCAGTAGAAACAACTTCTTCAGAGCTAGAAGGTTGGGCACCGACATCATCACGAATAGCCACACCATTAACGATTGTGTTGGATAAAACACCTAAACCTTCTACCTCAACTTCGACAACATCACCTGGTTGGACAGGGCGACTATTTGCAGGTGTTCCTGAAAGTAGCAGGTCTCCGGGTGTTAAAGTAATATTACGGGCTATATCGGCGACAAGGTAGTGCATATCCCACTCCATCTCGCTAGTATTCGCATCTTGCATAACCTTCCCATTAACAATTGTGCGAATTCCTTTGTTATGGAAATTCCAGCCAGTAACTAAACCTGGTCCGACTGGACACAGAGTGTCTGAACCCTTAACTCTAAGCATTGATCCTGCATCTGTATCTCTAAAATCATGCAAACCGTAATCATTAGCTATTGTATAACCTTCAATATATGATCCCGCCTCAGCAGGGCTTATATTACGACAATTTCGACCAATAACTATGGCAATCTCGCCTTCATAGTTTAGCCATTTGCAGCGTTCAGGTCTAACAACATCACCTTTGTGACTATTGAGTGCAGTGATGGGTTTGTGAAAATATGTTGGGGCCGGTGGTAGCTTGGTTATATATTCCTTTACGCGACTTTCGTAGTTTAAATGAACACAAATAATCTTCGAGGGTTGAGTTGGTGGCAGATGATGCGCTTCTTCGATGTCAACAATTTTTCCGTCTTTAGTAACCAGTTCATCTCCCTCTACAGTAACTTGAACCGATTCTCCATTTAATAGTATTTTCCGATATTCTTTGGTTGGCATACTTAATCCTATATTTCGTTTGGGTACGAATGATTATATATTATATACGATGATTTATGAATTATGACTTAATTTCAAAGGTGTATATTTAAATTTTGATAATTTCATTCGCTCCCGAATGGTATCATATATTTATAACATTAATTGAAATAGTTGAATATATGTCTTTAAATGGTTTTCTTTTTCCTAGAACTCACACTGGTAATTCTTCATTAATTCCCAATGTACCTTGGCACTATTCGGGAGACTTATTAACCTTAGAATATCGAACTAATCCTGACCGTGTAGAAGAACTCTTGCCAGATGGAATTGAGTTGGCTGAAGAAGATCCCGGAGCTGTCGCTGTTATCTGGGCAGATTGGCAAAGTTGTAGCGATAACTTTAACGAATTATTAGACCCTGTTCGTGCCCAATATAAAGAGGTGTTCTTTGTTGTTCGTTGTAAATATAAAGGAAAAACCTACTCACGTTGTATATATATTTGGGTGGACAAGGATTTTTCTGCTGCTCGTGGTCAATTTCAGGGATATCCGAAAAAAATTGGCTCCATTCATTTGACAAGGTCGACAACTGTAGGAAAAGCAGGGCCTCGACTTGCGCCTGGAGGTGTTTTTGGGGCTACTCTAGCTGCTTATGATCATCGCTTAGTTCAAGCCAAGTTCACTATTGAGGCAGAATCAGATCATGCGGGGTTTGTCAATGCCTTACCAATGCTTCACAACCGATGGATGCCGGCAATTGAATGCGATGGTAAAGACAGTTTGAATGAAGTAGTAACAATGTCAGGTTTTGATGCCGAGATTGGTCTTACCTTCAAAGGTTCCTTTGAACTTGAATTGTTCTCTTCACCGGTTGAGGAATTTCATTTGCTCGAACCTGAGGAACTAATTCAGGGCTATTACCGTCAAGTTGGTGTGTCTTGGAAGGGCGGTCAAACTCTTGATAGAAAGAATTTAACATAACTCCAATTAACTATGTAATAAGAATCATTGATGGATAAATCTATAAATAAAACACCTCCAAAAGCTACAAGTGCTGAAGAGAAAGCTAAGAAACACTTAATTTCAGTTGGACTATATGGAAGATCAGTCTCAATTATTTCAAACGCTTTCAGACTTACATCAATTATTAGGAGTTATGCAGAAAAGCATGTTTTCAAGGAATTTAATCTATCCTTTTCTGGCTTTGTTGTTATGTGGGTATTGTGGGTTTGGGGAGATCTTGAAACCGCAAAACTGGCTAAAAATGCTGGCATTGCAAAAAGTACATTGACAGGAATTTTGATAACGCTAGAAAAACATGGTTTTTGTCAAAGACTCGCTCATCCAAATGACGCTAGACGAGTTGTTGTTCAAATCAACAAGGCTGGTGAAGAGCTTATGGAAAAAGTCTTTTCAAAATATCATGAAATCGAAGATGTTGCTGTATCCGACCTAACGAGTGATGAATTCGAAACTACCATAGACAGCTTAAGAACAATGCTTCACACTATGGAAGAATTCACCAGCAAGGGTCGTAGTTAGCTGAAATTCGCCATTACCTTATCTAGTTAAAGTTAGAATTTATTGAAGAAACTTTATCACCTCTTCAAAATTTGCATTTTTAAGGACAAGTGCATTGTTTTCATCTTTTAGCCAGGTGCACTGGCGTTTACACAGTTGTCTCGAAGCAATAACTGCTTTATCAATCATTTCTTGCATGTCATAGACCCCATCAAAATATTTCCAAGCTTGACGATAACCAACGCAACGCATAGAAGCTAAATCTAGGCTCAACTTTTTGTTGTTCCTGAGTATTTCAACTTCATCAAGAAATCCGCTCTCCATCATTTTCATAAAGCGCTTTTCAATTCTCAGGTGAAGTTCTGAACGGTCAGGCATGAGTATAATTTTTTTGATTCGATGATTCAGCTTATTTATAGCCTGATTGCCTTGAAGTTCACTCAATGTTTGCCCCGAAAGGTGAAAAACTTCAAGTGCCCGGGTAATTCTTTGTGAATCATTAGGGTGGATGCGTTCAGCAGACTTTGGGTCAATTTTTACCAATTGTGAGTGTAATTTTTCACTACCTTTATTCTTTAAAAGATTATTAAAATGTTTTCTCGAATCTTTTGTGGACTCAGGTAATTCGGATAGTCCATGTTCGAGTGCATGGAAATAAAAAGAGGTGCCGCCCACCAAAACTGGCAGTTTTTTTTGTTTCAGCGCTAAGTCGATATGCTTTTTTGCAAGGGATACAAAATGGTTGACTGAAAAAGTCTCTTCTGGTTCACAAATATCGATCAGTGCGTGTGGATAGTTTGCGAGGATTTCAGGGCTCGGTTTGGCGGTGCCAATATCCATGCCGCGATAGATTAACGCAGAGTCAACACTTATCAAGCAGACATCAAAGCGATCAAATATTTCTAGTGCCAATTCAGTTTTTCCAGAAGCTGTTGGCCCCATCAAAAAAACCACTGAATCGTTTGAAGATATTCTCATAAGAATACTAGGCTTATAACACTCAGACCTACATTATAATGTCAGCTTTGTGCATTTAGCTCCAAAACAATGTTTACAGTATTGAATCAGGTTAGTGGAAAGTCCTTTCAAAGTAATGGTGAAGTAAGTGTTTTGGATGGTGCACTTTCGAGTGGTTTGAATTTCCCCTATGGCTGTCAAAACGGTTTTTGCGGCAAATGCAAAGCCGTTATCTTGAATGGTGAAATTGAATATGACGGTGAAATTCCGTCAGCCATCACCAAGGATGAGGTTGAAGCGAACATGGCTTTGCTATGTCAATGCAGAGCAAAAAGTGATTTATACATCGCCGTTGATGAGCTAGATGCGCTTGACAGTATTGAAGTTCGTAGCATTCCTTGTAAGGTTGAGCAAATAAATCATTTGAATCATGACGTTGTTCAAATTATTTTAAAGATTCCTGGCGCTCAGTCTTTGCAATATCTGGCAGGTCAATACCTGGACTTAGAGCATTCAGATTTCGAACCGAGAGCCTTTTCGATTGCCAATGCACCAGCTAATTCAAACTTAATTGAGCTTCATGTTCGTTTGGTTGAAGATGGAAAATTTACAAATTTTATTTTTAATAGCTTGGCTGAAAAATCCATTCTGAGGATTGAAGGACCCAAGGGTGATTTTTTCCTTAGAGAGGACAGTGAGAGGCCAATTATTATGATTGCTGGCGGTACGGGTTTTGGCCCTATAAAGTCTATAATTGAACATCTGATTAACATCAACTCAGAAAGAGTTGTTTATCTGTATTGGGGTGTTAGAGATGAGGTTGATATGTATTCAAAGCTTCCAAGTGAGTGGGCCGAAAAATCTCCAAAAATTCATTTCGTTCCAGTATTATCACAAGCAAGTGGGTCTTGGCAAGGCGAGATTGGCTATGTTCATGAATCTGTGATGAGAGATTTTGAAGATTTGTCGGATTATGACGTCTATGCTTGCGGCCCCCCAGTGATGGTTAAGGCTGCAGCAAAAGGCTGCATAGAGCAAGGCCTAAGTAAGAAGAACTTCTTTTCAGATGCCTTTGAATATGCTTTTGAGAGTAGCGATGACAAATAACATGGAAAACCATTTAAAAACGCAACTAGCGGTAGCTCTAGAGCCCGATTATTGTGAGGTTGTTAATGAGTCTAACCAACACTCAGGACCAGCAACTGAATCCCATTTTAAATTGGTGGTTGTGAGTGAGCAATTTAATGAAATGAAGCTTATAGACCGACATCGATTTATCAATAAACTTTTCGCTGAAGAGCTTAGACATATTCATGCCTTAGCTATGCACACCTATACCCCTCAGGAATGGCAAAAGCGCCAGAGTGCACCAGAGTCTCCAGAATGTTCTAGCAAGTCTTAGAAGTGAAATTTGTTCTTTTATTGTCAGTGTTACTGCTCTCTGCTTGCCAGAATATTATTGATAATTCGCAAAAGCTAGGAAATGAGGTTGTCAACTCCACTGGTAGCACTGAATATGTTGATGAATCAAACCTATGGAACTACATAGCGAGCCATCAAGAACTTGTAATTGAAAACCATCCGAGGATTCTGGAGCAGATTGATTGGTATCAAAAACATCCTGACTACCTTACTCGAATCTCCAAAAGGGCACAGCCTTACCTCTATCTTGTCGTTTCCGAAGTTGAAAAAGAGGGTTTACCTATCGAAATTGCTTTGTTGCCGATTGTAGAGTCAGACTATTACCCTTTTTCCTTTTCACACGGCACTGCGGTCGGTCTTTGGCAGTTTATACCTTCAACAGGAAAACTTTATGGCTTGGATCAAGACTGGTGGTATGAGGATAGGAGAGACGTTTTAGCCTCGACTAGGGCAGCTGTAAAATATATGAAAGACCTGAATAAATTATTTAATGGTGATTGGCTCTTATCAATAGCTGCATACAACGCAGGACCTGGTCGAATTCAACAAGCTATCAAGGTAAATATTGAAAAGGGTGAAGAGACAGATTTTTGGCATTTAAGTTTACCTAAAGAGACTACAAGATATGTACCTAAGTTATTAGCTTTGGCAAAGATTGTTAAGAATCCATCGCGTTATAATCAGAACCTATTGAAGATAGATCGTAATCCTTATCTCAAGGCCATTGAGCTTAACTCGCAGTTCGATCTTGCATTGATTGCCCAATGGACAGGTTTGAGTATTGATCAAATATATACCTTTAATCCCGGACTCAGGCGTTGGGCAACGCCAGTCACTCTTCCATATACAATCCTTCTTCCTGAGGATGTGGTTCCTCGTTTTGAGAACAAGTTATCACAAGCTGGAGAAAGGCCGCAAATTAGTTGGGTCCGCCATGAAGTAAAATCTGGCGATAGTTTGAGCTACCTTGCAAAGAAATATAAGACAACTATTGAACAAATTAAAAGTGTCAATGAACTTCGTAGCGATTTGATTAGGATTGGTGACTATCTGATTGTACCTTTGGCTCAGCAAACAGAAGGGTACTATACTCTTTCCGAGAAACAGAGGGAGAAAAGCCGACTGAATACTCAAAAAAACGCTGAAAAAGTCATTTATAAAGTTGTTTCTGGTGACAGTTTGTGGAAAATTGCAGTACAATTTAATACAACGGTTAATAACCTTGTGAGATGGAATCAGCTGATTCCTTCTGCGCCACTTTCTATAGGAAAGGAATTGGTTGTTTGGTTTGACAATAAGAATAAAACCGAGCTAGCCAATATAGCCAATACAGGAATAGATATTAGTCGAAAAATTGTCTATACAGTGAGGTCTGGTGACAACCTTTCAGTTATAGCCAGTAAATACAATGTGAAAGTTGTTGATATTCGTTCATGGAACAATTTAGATGCAGATCATGTTTTACAGCCAGGTGAAAAATTGACCATTACAATTAGTGTAGTAAACTCAAACTTATCATGACAACTTTACCGATTGTACAAACCATTCTTGCCAGTTTGGCTTTCGCGTTCTCTAATTGGAAAAAGTTAATAGAAGTGAGCGTGTTTCCATTGCTGATGGCATTCCCTTTAGTTACCATTCTGCCAGAAATGATGGCTGTTCTGCAAGCTCAATTATTCGGAGTAGGCCAAGTCCAAGCCTATCCCCAGTTTTATCCACTCTACTTGTTAATGTTTGACTATGGTTATATGGCAATACTAATCAATGTCTATCGATTGGTGGTTTCAGGGGCTGGTTCCGTCGCTAGGTTTGGAGTTGTTTTGCCGAACATTCGTTTGGGTCGCTTCTTCGTTTTATTTTTGCTTTTGTCTATAGCAACACAATTGCCATTATTCTTTATTTCGCCGCTTCTGATTCCGTTGGTTTACTTTCTTTTAATTCCATTTGCCCTTAATTTGGTTTCTATAGCCAACGATATTCCCTACAAAAAAATAAAATTACCTGCAAGGGTTCAGTTAAGTGTCTTCTTGATTAAATTGGGTATACCTACTTTTCTGGTTGCTCTGGTGATATTGATAGGCGCCGAGTTTGTTTTCTGGGTATCCATGATTATCATAATATATTGGATGTCGATCAGCTTTGCATTGTGCTATCGAGTTATTGCGGCGAATAACTCAGCGCAAAACCTTTAGGATAGCGCATATCAAAAATACCCCTTTCTCTAATTTTTGAAGATCTCTTTAACTGGTCGTAAGCTTTCATGAAGACTTTTAATCTTTTGCTTTGTTGTTGGTAGCCCAAAATAACCTTCATGTTTGGTTCGAGAGTTAATTCATCAATAAGTGATCTCTCAAACTGTTTGATGATTAATGGACCTAGAATTGATTGATAGTTCAAAAAGTCGACGTAAAACTGTCCAATTTGGTCTTCTGAAACGATAGCAATGGGTGCTCCAGAGTCGATTGAAAGGTTCGGTTTAAACAATACCCCCTGAGTTGAAATATAACCTTCAGAACCCCAGCGCATTGCAATTTCATGCCTAACAACAGCGATTCGAATCTTGTTCCAGAATAGTCGGCTGACTTCAGCTCCGGATATCCACGGGTGTTGCTCTACTTTTTCTTTTAACTGCGATAGGTCAATCAAATATTTGTTGTTGAGAAGTGGTTCGATTAGTCGGTCATATTGTGAAGTTTCGGTTGTTAGACTACCGTTGACCTCCCAAGAGATTTTTGGTTCAAAAAGATCAGAACTGTCAATGACATAAATTAGGCCGGCAAATAACAGAAATACAAATAAATAGGTTAGTTTGTTGAGATAGCCGAGTATTCGGAGTTTGAAAGGTTTCTTCGGCTCTATTAAGCGATTAAGTCGTTCTTTAGCCATTTAGAATTTTTAGCACTAGTTGTTCAAAGTTCATACCAGCGGCTTTTGCGGCCATAGGGACGAGTGAATGAGATGTCATACCGGGTACGGTATTTATTTCCAAGAGGTATGGATTTTTATCTTCATCCAAAATGAAATCAACACGACACCAGCCCTTAGCTCCAGTTAGAGCGAAGGCTTTCATTGCGATCGCTTGAATATTTTTCTCTTGTTGTTCTGTGAGATCTGAAGGGCATAGATACTCGGTTTTATTGCTGAAATATTTAGAGTGATAGTCATAAATATCGTGGTCTGAGATTATCTTTATACTCGGTAGTGCTTGATTACCCAGAATTGCCACGGTGTATTCATCACCTTCAATCCAGTGTTCAATCAATGCTTCGTTGTTGTAATGCCATGCAATTTCAAGTGCCATTTCCAGTTCATTTTTATTTTCTACTTTGGTGATTCCAATACTTGAGCCCTCCATTGTCGGTTTTACAGCCCAAGGTAGCGGGAAGTTTATTGGATCTATAGGCTTGCCCTGAGTGGCAACGATTGAGGGTGATAAAGGTAATGCGTGTTTCAGCCAAACATCTTTAGTAGCGGCTTTATTCATACAAAGATTAGAGGCTTCAACTCCGGAGCCTGTGAATGGGATCTTTCTTTTACCTAGCAGGGATTGTATGTAGCCATCCTCACCCCCACGACCATGCAGAATAATGAATGCTTTGTCGAATTCTTGGATCCATAATTTATCAAGGTTGTCTTTGGTCAAGTCGAAAGGAAAACACTCAACATTATTTTTTAGTAAGGCCTTATAAACGGCTTGACCGCTCATTAGCGATATCTCTCTTTCGGCGGAATAGCCGCCCATTAAAACTGCGATCATATGATTATTATTTCAGTCTCAAGTTCAACGTTATGTATCGACTTTACGGTATTTTTGATGTGATTAATTAAATTTTCAATATCTTCAGCGGTCGCGTTGTCATGATTAATGATATAGTTTGCGTGTTTTTCTGAAACACAGGCGCCACCGACGCAAAAACCTTTCAGCCCGCTTGACTCAATTAATTCAGCTGCATAATGACTTTTTGGGTTTTTAAATACACTGCCACAACTAGGCAGTCCTATGGGTTGGGTAGAGTTCCTTTTTTCAAGCAAGTCGCGAACATCGTCATTTTGTTGATGCAGGTTGAAATCGAATCGAGCGCTGAGAAAAAACTCGTCAATATGTTTATGAGACACTGAACGATAATCTATAACAAAATCGCTCTTTTTTCTTTGATGCACCTTTCCATTCAGATTGATAGTCTTAACGGACACTACATATTGCCATACCTCAGAACCGAACGCACCCGCATTCATTGCAAGTGCTCCACCAACAGTTCCCGGTATGGCGCTAAGAAATTCGGCACCATGTCTGTTGTTTAATTGTGCAAATCTTGACAATCTAGCCAGTGTTGTTCCAGACTCAGCATCAATGATGCCTTCTGAAATTGTGAGTTCTTTTAAGTGTTTGGTATGAATGGTGACACCGTTGAAACCATGATCTCGAATAAGCAGGTTGCTTCCCAGTCCGACAAATAAAACTTGTCTTGAGTTATCACTTAGAAATTCCGAGAGTTCGGTTACATTTCCAGGTAGAAAGAATTCACGAGTATGTCCACCTGATCTTAATGAACAGTGCTTTGACATAGGTTCGTTGTACTTCAGCATTTCTAGTTAATGGCAAAATGATTCTTTAATTTTTGAGGTATTTTATGGACATCGCCAGCGCCGAGCGTAAGGATGAGATCATTTTCTGATGCAACGTTTGGCAGTACATCAATGATTTCACCACTATTTTTAACGACGATAGGGTCAATTGTACTTCTCTGTCTAATCGAATCGGCCAGTGTTGACGAACTAATTTTCTTTATAGGTGTTTCGTTGGCTGCATAAATATTTAATAAAATCAAAACATCTACCTTGGATAAACAACTCACAAATTCATTGAATAAATCTCTAGTTCGAGAGTACCTGTGAGGTTGAAATATAACAACCAAGCGATTCTTTGGATAGGTGTTTCTTAGAGTACTTAGAACAGCCGCAACTTCATTGGGGTGATGACCATAGTCATCAAATAATGGTATCGGTTTCTGGTTGATTATCAAATTTTTATGATAGTCCAGTCTTCTTGATACGCCACTAAAGTTAGATAAAGCCTGTTGAATAATTTTCGGTTTAATATTAAGCTCGATAGCAACACTAATGGCTGCCAGTGCGTTCAAAATGTTGTGTTTTCCTATTAAATTTAGCGTTACAGGAAATTTCTTTTTGTATTTACTACAACTAACGTCAAACGACATTTTCATCTTCTTCTGTTCAACATTAAAGGCTCTAACGTCGGCATCATCGCTAAAGCCATAGCTCATGATAGGGCGGTGTACTTTTTTAAGAATATCTTGTACACCTTGGTCATCAATACAAGCAACGCAAACTCCATAGAAGGGCAGATTTGAGGTGAAACTTATAAAGGCATCGGTAAGTTTTTTGTAGCTATGTTTGTAGGTTCCCATGTGGTCTTCATCAATATTGGTAACAACGCTCAACATCGGCTGGAGGTGGAGAAATGAAGCGTCACTTTCATCCGCTTCTGCAATTAAGTAGTCACTTTTCCCTAACTTGGCGTTCCTACCTGTGGCATTTATAATGCCACCAATGACATAAGTCGGGTCAAGTTTAGCTTCAGTCAATATGTGCACAATGAGGCTGGTAGTTGTTGTCTTTCCATGAGTACCAGAAACAGCAATACCGAAACGAAATCGCATCAACTCTGCAAGCATTTCCGCCCTTGGAACTATTAAAAGTTGCTGTTTTTTGGCTTCTTGAAGTTCCGAGTTGTTGTTCTTGATAGCAGAAGAAACGACAACTGCTTGCTTGCCAGTCACATTTTTTGCTTGATGCTGATAACTAATTGTGCAGCCCAGTTTTTCAAGTTTTCTGGTTGCATTGCTTGACTCAATGTCTGAACCGGATATCTCGTAACCTAAATTGGTTAGGACTTCTGCTATACCGCTCATTCCGGAGCCACCAATGCCTATGAAGTGAATTTTTTTGATTTTTGAGCGGGTCGGGTTCTCAACTAGCGTCATGATTTATTGACCGTTATGATGGTTATTACCTGGATTCCCTCTCCCTTGCCAAATGCCGTCAAACCCTCACCAGTCGTTGCAGTGATTCCTACATCGGCTGTATTGGTATGACATAGTTTGGCGATGCTTTTTTTCATTGACTCAAGTTGGGATGAAATTTTCGGTTTTAGACATTCGATAGCAATTGCTATGTGGCTAATTTTCCAATCTCCTAAATCATCAAGCGCTAGTTTTAAATAGTTGCTGCTATCAGTCACACCTTCTTGACAAAGTTTGTCGGCGAATGAACCCAGTACATTGCGACCTGTAATACTCGAAATGGCATTTGTTATCGAATGCAATACTACGTCGGCGTCACTATTACCTTTGAGTCCTGTTGGGTGTTCAAGTTTAATTCCAGCCAATATTAAAGGTTTTCCTGGTGTCTCTTCAAATGCGTGAGAGTCTTGTCCGATGCCGGTTTTTGTTTTCATTGTTTATTTAAGTAATAATTGGCTAATTTGAGGTCGTCATTGTGGGTAATTTTAATGTTACTTTTAGAGTTTGATACAATCTTTATAGAATGTCCTAAACGTTCAATCGCTTCAGCCTCATCTGTAACGTAGCCATTATCTTCGACCACTTTTTCTAGGGCTTTCTTTAGGAGTTTAATTCGGAACATCTGTGGGGTCTGTGCTTGATACAATTTATTTCTTTCAATTGTCCTTACAACATCCTCATTTCCGACTTTTTTTAATGTATCAACAACTTCTACGGCAAGAATACCTCCAATAGGATGGTTTTGTAGTTCGTTTATTAATTTTTCTACGTCTTCTTTTTTTATACAGGGTCGAACCGCATCATGCACGAGCACCCAATCATCGTCTTTTGCAAATTCAATTAGAGAGATTAGGGCATTCAAAACAGAATGAAAACGTTCTGGACCACCTATAGCAGTAGCAAGCAATTTTGGATGAGAATAATAAGGTGAAGTCATAAAATACTCATCATTATCTGAGATGGCGACGACACAGCCAGATATCTGATCCATATCCAAAAGAGTTTGCAAGCTTTGATCTAGAATGGTTGAACCGTTCTCAAGCTTTAGATATTGTTTAGGAATGACTGTATTCATGCGCGAACCTTTGCCACTGGCCGGAATGATTAAGAAACAATTATCATCATGCATGACAGCTAAATGATCCTTTTAGGAGTAAGAAATTTATCGTCTTTATTATAAAGTAGACTCACTAGAATCTGCTACATTATCGGTTTCCACGGTTGTGTTGATTTGATAAAACACCTCGCCGTCTTTGATGAGTCCGTATTTAAATCGTGCCTGTGATTCAATTACGCTTAAATCCTCCTCTGTGTAGGCGTTAATTTGTTCCTGAAGTTTTTTATTATCGTTTTGCAATTGTTTATTAATCAATTCCATATCCTTAATAGTTTTTTGTTTTTGGAAAATGATATTGGGAAAGTCATTAATCAATATATTTTGCCTCACTAGTGCAATCAATATCAGAATTAGTATTAACGAGATTTTGTATTTAATAACAAAACCAACTATGCCTTTATGGGTGTCATTTTGCATAAACTTTATTATTTGGTTTTTGGTAATTCTCTATCATATTATTTCAGGGTTGATATCAGGTAAGTTTTTGAGTAATAATCATGCAAAGGGAGCTTATTTTGGTTAAAGAGTTGAAAAATAAAGCCAATACCCAACAACGAAATGATAGCCAATAAGAACCTAATTAGTGACTGTTTTTGAGTGACATTTGAACCGTCTTTTTGTATGATTTCAAATTTCCAAGCCCTCATCCCAAGTGTTTGTTTGCCTTTAATCCAAGACATTGAAAAATAAACATAAATAAGAGGTAAGGTTAGAAGATAGAAAAACAGACTACTCGTTATTGCTTGTTTATTGTTGATAATAATGACCACACCTTCAATAAAAAAAACAAAAGAAAAGACAAGAAAAAAATCATAGATGATGGCACCTAGTCGACGTAGAAATGAGACATTGGATTTCATATATGTTTTTTAGCTTCATTAATAATGCACAATTAATGGCTACTAATTATCCTCTTTCTTTAGCACCTTTGAAGTAACTTTTCCATCATGAAGTTGAGAAATGATATGGTCTCCGAGATTGATCTTCTTTGATGAAAGTAAAACCTTGCCGTCTTTATCATGTGTAATGCTGTAGCCTCTAGAGAGTGTATTTAGAGGTGAAAGTAGGTTGAGTCGGTTGACCTTGTTGGTAAATTGATTTGCCTGATCTTTAAGAAAATATTCCACGTTATTGCGTAGACGAATGTTTAGCTGTTGGAGTTGTGATAGATATAGTTGATGAGCTCTTTTTATCTGTCTGAAAAGTCGAAACTCATATTCGTCTAGTTTCTGTGCATTTCGTTGCAGTTGTCGGCTGGGATCAATGATTTTAGTTTGAAGTAGGTCAAGGGAGAGCTTTATTTTGTCAAGGGATTGATTGACACTATCCTGCAATTGTTTTCTGAGTTTTGTTGCCTGATTGATTATTGCAAGTCGATCAGGTGTTGCGATAACGGCAGCAGCGCTGGGTGTTGGAGCCCTAACATCAGCTACAAAATCTGCAATAGTAGTGTCTGTTTCATGACCTATAGAGCTTATGATTGGTGTTTTACAGGCAAAAATCTGTCTCGCGAGCTCTTCTTCATTAAAAGACCATAAATCTTCCATTGAGCCTCCACCTCTTGCCAATATGAGAACATCACAACGTTTATCTTTATCCGCAATTCGAAGTGCTTTGATAATTTTTTTGTAGGCATCTTCACCTTGTACTATAGTATCGTAAAGAAGAATATTGGAAAATGGATATCTTGTTTTTAATACGTGGATGATATCACGTATTACAGCGCCGCTAGAAGATGAGATGACACCGATGGTTTTTGGAGATACAGGGAGGTTTTTTTTGTTTTCCGCATCAAACAAGCCCTCAGCCTTAAGTTTATTTTTTAGCTGGTCAAAGGCAATCTGCAGATTACCTATACCTGCAGGTTCCATTTGTTGCACAATCAGCTGGAAGTCTCCCCTAACTTCATATAGCGTTGGCGCACCCCTTATTACAACAGAGATGCCGTTTTCTGGAGTGAACTGGACCTTACGTTGATTGAGACGAAAAAAAGCACAACGAATTTGCCCCTTGGAGTCTTTTAGTGAGAAATAGCAGTGCCCTGAGGAGGGTCTGGATAGATTTGAAATTTCACCCTGGACCCAGCAATGGGGTATGTTTTGTTCAACCGAATTTCTACACAAGTTTAAAAAATCAGAAACGGAGTAAACTTCGTCTAGATTAAACATTGCCTTTAAGATAAACAAACACCGCTCCCGTGCCGCCCCTATTTTGAGGACAAGAGCAGAATGCAAGTACTTGAGGGTGCTGTTTGAGATAGTGTACTACCTGTGATTTCAAGGTAGATAGGTTTTGATCAGAGTTGTACCCTTTGCCGTGAATGATTTGGATAAAACGTTCATCGCTATGGTAGTGAATAAATTTTGATAGAGATTGACATGCCTCCTCAACCTTTTGTCCATGCAAATCGACAGAAGGTGTATAGCCGATCCTGCCTTGTTTCATTTTTTTTAATGTTTTAGGTGATACACCCGATTGGGAATGGTTTACAGAGTCCGAGGCTGACAGGTTGGGTTTAGCTAAATAGCTAAAATCTTCAAAAGGTTTATTACAATGATTTTTGTTGTCATAGATTTCTTCATTGTCACCATCCTTATCGATAGGCATTTGCTCATTAACAGCAATTCTAAACAACGATTTATCGCTTTCATCAATCATAATAAAGCTGAATATGATGCATAAAAAAACCCTTTTGGAGGGTTTTTATTATAGCAACGATTTTTACTATTAAAAGATTAACCTTGTAAAAGCTGAACTAGAGAACAGAAACGTTATTTATAAGGCTTTAATTTGAGCACTAAGCCGCGATTTTTTTCTGGCGGCTTGGTTTTTGTGGATTAAGCCTTTACTAACAGCTTGGTCTAGGTTTTTTTGCATTGCTGCAAAACCGCTAGTAGCCTCTTTTTTTTCTCCAGCTGCAACAGCATAAGCAACCTTTTTCACAAAAGTACGAGCTTTAGCTCGGATTTGAGAATTATGTTGATTACGTTTCACTGCCTGTCTTGCGCGTTTTCTAGATCCTGCTGAATTGGCCATATTGTCTTTAATTTAATGCTAAATTTCAAAAGACGGAATTATAAAGTCTCATTACTATTAATGCAAGTATTTGTTTTTCACCTGTTTATGCGTCCAAGGAGTTAACATAGCGAAGCGTTTTTTTCTTGTTAAGTAGCAAGTGCCATGTCTTTCCACCTTGAGATTTCCATAATGAAACTGCTCGAATGCCAGCAAGAAGCAAGGCTCTGATATGGTTTGCTGTTTGTCTGTTAGTTAAATAGATCTGCTCACCTCGAACCATAATTGTTGGGTTGAGGCTGCCTAAGGTATTTTTATAGAGTTCGGCAAGTCTGGCAATTGAGTTAGTGTGATGAACATCGAAAAAATCTTGTTTTTTTAAGTGGTCAATTTCAGCCGAAATTTGAGTCAGTAATTGAGGTTTTTTCATTAATTTCTTTTCAAGATTAATAAGCGCTGTTGAATAGAACATGATATTTTGCATACTGATAGATTTCTTATCGAGTAATATTTTGAGGGATTCAAAGCCGACTCGCAAATCCTCGGGCGAGGAAAAAATTTCATCGACATTGTCACTCTTGCTGACAATGCTATTCAGACTTGCTCTATTACTATGGCTGTCACATTGTCCTGTAGAGGCAAGTTGATGAACTAGGGCAGTTGTTTGAAATATACTTGCCAACGCTAGAGTTTGTTTTGCTGCTTTATTCATTCGATTTTGATTTGATTACACTTCCGCCTAAGCAAACATCACGGTCATAGAAGACGATTGACTGTCCGGGTGTTATCGCTCTCTGTGGCTCCATAAAATTAACCTGGATACAGTCGCCATCTATCTCCATTACCTGGCACTCTTGGGATGCTTGACGATATCTTATTTTAGCATTGCATTTGTGGGGTAGGGCGGGTGACTGATCAATCCAGTGGACACTATCTGCAATAAGTGTATTGTGATAAAGCAATGGATGGTCCCCTTGAACAGCTAAAATCTCATTTGACTCGACCAATTTATCAGCAACAAACCAAGGTTCGGAGGAATCGCTATATCCTCCACCAATCTCCAAACCTTTACGCTGACCGATAGTATAGAAAGGTAGCCCATGATGGTGTTTAATAAAGCGACCATTCTCATCTATGATATCGCCCTTTTGTTTTGGTAGAAAAGTGGTCAGAAAGTCTTTAAATGGCCTTTCTCCAATAAAGCAGATGCCTGTAGAGTCTTTTTTTTCAGCGTTTTCAAAGCCATTTTTTAGTGCTATTTCGCGTACTTGTTTTTTATGTAAATCTCCAAGTGGAAAGAGGCTCTGCGAGAGTTGGTCCTGATTAAGTAGGTGAAGAAAGTAGCTTTGGTCTTTATTCCCATCAACTCCAGCTTTCAGTTGGTAGTGACCATCATTATTGATAATTCTTGCATAATGACCAGTTGCTATTTTGTTCGCGCCCAAGTCCTTTGCATAATCTAAAAATGCTTTAAATTTGATTCTTTGGTTGCACAATACATCGGGATTTGGTGTTCGTCCTTTTTTATGCTCAGATAGAAAATGTTCAAATACGTCTTCCCAGTATTCATGAGAAAAGTTCACTGTATGAAGCTTGATTCCAAGTTTATCCGCGACTTGTTGAGCGTCCAGCAAGTCTTCAGTGGCATTGCAATACTTGTCATCATCCTCTTCATCCCAATTTTTCATGAACAAGCCTTCCACATGAAATCCTTTTTCAAGTAAAACGAGAGCGGCAACAGATGAATCAACTCCACCAGAAAGGCCGACAATTATTTTTTCATTAGAGGGGTTCATTTTTCTCGATCGTAAGCGCTTACAATTCTTTTAACCAGTCGATGTCTGACAATGTCTTGCGAGTCTAACTCACAAAACGTAATTTGTTCTATATCGTCAAGTATTTTTATTGCATCTAAAAGTCCAGATTGATTAGGGTTGGGTAAATCAATTTGTGTAACATCACCGGTAATTACCATCTTTGAACCAAAACCCATTCTAGTCAGGAACATTTTCATTTGAGGAATCGTAGTATTTTGAGCTTCATCAAGAATAATGTAGCATTCATTCAAAGTGCGACCTCTCATAAATGCAAGTGGGGCAACTTCAATGACATGTTTTTCTATTAATCTGTTAACCTTTTCAAAGCCGATAAACTCATAAAGCGCATCATAAATAGGACGCAAATAGGGGTCAACTTTTTCGCTCAGATCACCGGGTAAAAATCCCAGTTTTTCTCCTGCCTCAACAACAGGTCTGACCAAAATAATTCTTTTAATATTCGAGTTCTCTAAAGCCTCAACCGCTCTTGCCACTGCAAGATATGTTTTTCCTGTACCTGCTGGCCCTATGGCAAAAACCGCATCATGTTCAATAATAGCATTGACATAGTTTTGTTGGTTAGAGCTACGAACATTAATATGCTTGCGACTTGTCCTAATGGTGACTGATTTGGTAGAACCATTGCCACTTTTTTGAGATTTAATACAAAGGTCGATATCTCCAGAATCAATTGTTTTACTCTCTGATAATGATAGAAGTTCTTGCAAAACACCAATCGCTATTGGTGCGTTGTCTCCCTTGATATTAAAGTCAGAGCCTTTATTAGAAACCTTTACCTTAAGGTTTTTAGCAATGTTATCGAGGTTTTTGTCTAGGGAACCGCAAATATTTGCGAGCTGATCGGTGCTTTTAATATCGAGAGTAAATTTCATTGTCAATATTTTACTGCTTTAGATTGAAAACAATTGATAAGTTGTATGATTTATTACATCATTTAATTTAACATTGATGACATGAAAAGAGTTCGACTTATCTTCAATACCTTTTTCTTGGTATTTGTATTATGGCCATACACCTCAATTGCAGATGACAATCAATGTGTATTGCTTTTGTACCACCGCTTTTCAGACGAAGGACCACAGTCTACGAGCACCTCTCCAGCAATCTTTGAGAAACACCTAGAGTATCTTTACGTTAACGGATATAACGTTCTTCCCTTAGATCAAGTCATTGAGTCTCTTAGAGGGCAAGCAATATTGCCCAAAAAATGTGTCAGTTTGACTGCAGATGACGGCTTCTTGTCAATCTATACTAACGCTTATCCGTTACTTGAAAAATACCAGATGCCGATGTCGGTCTTTGTTTCTACTGAATCTATTGATAAGAAATATAGCCTGATGCTATCTTGGAAACAGCTCCAAGAAATGTCAGACCTTGTAGATGTGTATAACCACAGTGTGCAACATCTTCATCTGGTTGAACAAGATCTTGAGGTATTGCGAGGTGAAATCACTCATGCACAGAAAAGAATACAACAGGAATTAGGTGTTGAAAAGAAGTATTTTGCTTACCCTTACGGCGAATTTGATGACCAGACTTATGGTCTAATAAGTGATCTTGGTTATGTCGGTTTTGGACAACATTCTGGCGCTATAAATAGAAATAGCGACTTTTTGAATTTACCAAGATTTTCGATGTCAGGGCCCTATGCAGAAATGGAGAGCTTTACTTTAAAGATAAGAACATTGCCAATGCCAATTGAATTCGAAGACCCACAGTCTCTAATTATTTCTGAAAACTTCAAGCCATCCTTAACTCTCAACTTTTCCCGCGAGTTGTCGAAAAACGAAAGACAACAATTTTCCTGTTTTGTTTCCGGTCAAGATCAACCCGAATTGATATGGCTGGCTTCTAATAAGGTCAGTATTAAAGCAAGAGAGGCGCTGCCAAAGGGTAGGAGTCGTTATAACTGTACAATGCCATCGAAGGAGGCGGGGCGATATTACTGGTATTCAAAGCTCTGGTTAAGGCTAAACGGTTAGAGAAGCTCCCCCAGGAGAGAGTTTGCAAAACCTTCGGTGATTCTTACAGAGACTATTTGGCCAATCAAGTCCTCATTTCCTAAAAAGTGTGTGGTACGCATGTTTTCTGTTCTGGCTGACAAAGTATTGCCTTTCTTTGAATGACCTTCTACAAGAACTTTTTGGATACTGCCAATCATTGACCTGGAAATTTCTTCAGTGTTCTCATTGAGTTTGTCTTGTATAACTGCAAGTCGTTGCTTCTTGACTGTCTGGTCGATATCATCGGGAAGACTTGCTGCAATCGTTCCAGGTCGTTTTGAATAAATAAAACTAAAGGATTTGTCAAAGCCTATTTCATCGATAAGTTTCATTGTGTTATTGAAATCTTCTTCAGTCTCTCCAGGGAAACCAATAATGAAATCTGACGACAAAGAAATATCAGGTCTAATTTCTCTAAGCTTTCGAATCTTTGATTTATATTCAATCACTGTGTGGCCTCGCTTCATTGAACCGAGTATTTTATCTGAGCCACTCTGTACAGGTAGATGCACGTGCGAAACAAGTTCAGGCACTTCGGCATAAGTTTGAATCAAGCGTTCACTAAATTCTACAGGATGAGAAGTCGTATAGCGAATACGTTCCACGCCTGACACCTGCGCGACGATAGCAATAAGGAGAGCTAAATCAGCAATTTCCCCATCATCCATCAGTCCTCGATAGGCGTTAACATTCTGTCCTAAAAGGTTAATTTCTTTGACGCCTTGTTGAGCTAGGACTTCGACTTCACGAATCACATCGTTGAATGGGCGGGAAATTTCTTCACCGCGTGTATAGGGAACAACACAAAAGGTACAATATTTACTGCAACCTTCCATTACAGAAACGAATGCAGAGGCGCCATCGCTGTGAGGTTCGGGCAAATGGTCAAATTTTTCAATTTCCGGGAAAGAGATATCGATACTTACTTGATTTTTATCAAGAGCGTCATTGAGCATGTTGGGCAGTCGATGTAGGGTTTGAGGGCCAAAAATCAGATCAACGTAGGGTGCTCTTTTGAGTATCAGATCACCTTCTTGAGTCGCAACACAGCCGCCAACACCGATTACCAGGTTTGGCTTGGTGGTCTTTAATTTTTTCCAACGTCCGAGTTGATGGAACAGTTTCTCCTCGGCCTTTTCACGGATTGAGCAGGTGTTTACTAAAAGCACGTCTGCTTGGTCAATATTGTCAGTCAATTCGAGGCCGTGAGAATGTTTAAGTACATCACTCATTTTATCCGAGTCGTATTCGTTCATTTGACACCCAAAGGTGCGGATGTGTAATTTAGAGAGCCCCATTATGCTGGCTTTTGGATGTGCAGTGTTTGCGTTGGATATGCAATTTCTGCACCATGCTCGGCAATAATATCCGCTACATCGAGCAATAGTTTGCCTTTAATTTTTTTAAATTCTGCTCCCTCGGTGACCGTACTGAAAGCCCAAATCACAAAATCAAGTGAAGAGGCATTGAACAGGTCAAAATACACACGACAAGGTTCTTTGTGGTCAATATGCTCATGGTCAGCCAACAACTTCTCAACCTTTTCAATAATGCTTTGCATTTGCGCAATATCTTCATAACGGATACCGATAACTGCGCTAATTTCACGGTTAGTCATTCTAGAAGGAGTTTCAATAGGAATGGTTGCAAAAATACCGTTGGGAACATAAATGGGGTTTTTGTTAAAGGTACGGAGACGAGTCATTCTCCAGCCGATTTTTTCGACTACACCTTCTATACTTTTATCCGTTGTCCGAATCCAATCACCGGTTGAGAATGGTTTGTCCATCTGGATCATTAATCCACCAAAAACGTTGGCAAGCATGTCTTTGGCAGCAAAGCCAACGACGATACCGCCGACACCACCGAGGGTTAAAATGGAAGACACAGAGTAGCCAAAATATTGTGCAACACCAAGTACGATTGCAAAAACAAACAGTATCTTGATTAGACGAGTGAACAATCTAACGGAATCTTTATCAACGTTACCTTCTTTTTCCAACATAAAGCTTTCAATACTTGATATTAGTCTGAGAATTCCCCAGGTCAGAATAAAGATAGGAGCAATGTCTATATATTCGACAACTTTGCCAAGGGTTAGTATTTCAACCTTAAGCTCGTGTAATGAAAAATATATCCAGCCATACCAGATAAGTAATTTTAGCGGTGCCGATAGTGAGTTGATGAGATAGTCATCTATCTGCGTTTTTGTGCCACCAGTGTGTTTTTTTATTTGTTTCAGTATAACGCCTAGTGCAAAATGGGCAATAACAGCCAACAAAAGCAATACGCCGGTCATCTGGATTGGGGTTATATTTTGGATGAATTCGTTCATTAGAGGTATTTTAACGGATTAATAGGTTCTTCATATTTTTTCATTTCAAAATAGAATGGCTTGTTGCCTGTAACAGCGATCACTTGACCTTTCTCGATACTGTCGCCCTCGCTGACATAGATTTCTTGATTTTGATTGTAAACGCTATAAAAGCCGTAGGCATGTTTGATAATGATCATTTTTCCATAACTTGTCATTTTGTCTCCGCTATAGACCACTTCACCCTTTCTGACAGCCCGAACATCCTGACCAAGTACATTATCATAGGTCAATCCTGGGTGGTTGTCTTCTATTGAGAACTTTTTGAGTATATTGGCTGCAACCGGAAGAGACCATTTTTTATCGTCATTTGCTACTTTGGCTTTCGAATTGTTTTGATTGGCATCCAATACCTTGTTGAATGACTTTTCAATAACAGTTACTTGACCAGGCTCATTGGTCAAACAACCTGATAGGATTAAAGATAAAAGAAGAATCAAATATTTAGTAGGCATACCATATCCCTAAAACAACAATAACAATCAGTGCGTATCCTAATCTATCAATATATTTATTTAACCATGCATCGGCACGTTTTCCAAACTTTCTTACAAGAAAAGCAATCAACAAATAGCGGGCACTCCTTGCCACTAAAGAGAAAATCACAAAGGGCAAGAGAGGCATTGACATCATTCCGGCACTAATAGTGAAAAGCTTGTATGGTATAGGACTAAAACCTGCAATCAGAATAATCCAAATTCCGTAGGTATTAAAGTACTGTTCAGCTTTATGTAATTCCGGTAGATAATTCAGTGTATCTAATAGTGGCATGATAAGGTTGATTGCATAGATACCAATATAGTAGCCAGCAATAGCACCTAATACTGAACTTAATGTGCAGATAATTGCAAAGTAGTAGGCTCTATTTCTACTCTTGAGTGACATAGACGCCAATAAGATATCTTGAATAGGGTAGGGTAGTATTGAGGATTCTAAGAAGCTAATTGTGGCTAGCCAAATAATAGCAAAACGACTTGACGACCATTCAAGAATTTTATTGTAGAGTGTATAAAAAGGTCTCATTCAGAGAACAAAGCTTAGTTCTTGTTTTTTAACATTGGGAAGCCTAATCGTTCTCTTGATTCATAATATGCCTGAGCAACTTTTTGACTCATTGATCTCACTCGGCGAATGAATCGTGCTCTGTCTGTGACACTAATTGCATGCCTTGCATCTAAAAGGTTGAATAGGTGAGAGGCCTTCATGGTTTGTTCATAAGCTGGGAAGGGTAGCTCTTTTTCAATGAGTTTTGCATTCATTGATTCCGCTTCATCGAATTGTCTAAAAAGAACTTCAGTGTCTGCAATTTCAAAATTGTATTTAGATTGCTCTACTTCGTTTTGGTGATAAACATCACCATAACTCAAGTCTTCTGTCCAGGTAAGGTCAAACACACTATCGATACCTTGAAGGTACATAGAGAGTCTCTCGAGGCCATAAGTTAGCTCCCCAGAAATTGGTTTGCAGGCTAGACCACCAACTTGTTGGAAATAGGTAAATTGACTCACCTCCATACCGTCCAGCCAAACCTCCCAACCGAGCCCCCAAGCACCCAGAGTAGGTGACTCCCAATTATCTTCAACAAAACGCACATCATGAATTTTTAGATCAATCCCAATCGCACTTAATGAAGCAAGGTAAAGGTCTTGAATGTCACTAGGCGAAGGCTTAAGTAAGACTTGGAATTGGTAGTAATGTTGAAGGCGATTGGGGTTTTCACCATAACGTCCATCCCCTGGTCGACGAGAAGGTTGAACATATGCAGCTTTCCATGGTTCGGGACCAATCGCACGAAGAAAAGTCGCGGGGTGGAAAGTTCCAGCACCTACCTCCATATCAAATGGCTGAACGATAGCGCAACCTTCGTCAGCCCAATAATTTTGTAATTTGAGAATTAAGTTCTGAAATGATGTGCTTGTATCTAGGTCAGATGGTGACATTAATGTTGATCGAAAAATAACAAAATTTTACCTCACCGTTAACTCTAGTTGAATCTTTTAAATGCATTTGCATATTATAAGAAATCAAATAGGTAATGAATTGAGCGGCCAAAAATAAAGTAGCGTTGGAATACTGACAACGACAATTAAAATTTCTAGAGGCAGCCCAAGCTTCCAGTAATCACCAAATCTATACCCTCCTGGTCCCATCACCAGGGTATTGTTTTGGTGTCCAATAGGTGTCAAGAAAGCACACGATGCACCAATCGCAACTGCCATCAAAAAGGTATCAGGGTTGACAGCTAAGGTTTTGGCAATTTCGACGCTGATAGGAGCTGCAACTAGAACCGTTGCAACGTTGTTAAGGACAGCGCTAAGGAGCATTGTTATGATGAGCATAGAGGCAAGAATCGTGACTGGTGTGGCACCATAGGAAATATTAATAAGGATATTCGAGATTGTCTCTGCACCACCACTGCTTTGAAGTGCTTGACCAATAGGTATCATTGAGCCTAAAAGAACAATCACTGGCCAATGTATTGAGCGGTAGACATCAATTTTTGGAATCACATTAGTTGCAATATAGAAAATAACAACTAATGATAGTGCAATAGTCAGGTCTATATATCCAAGACTCGAAGCGATAAGTGCAATCAAGAAAGAAGAGATCGCGAGAGAGGCTTTTTTACGTTGTGGAATTTGTAAATCTCGTCTCTCTAAGGTAAGACATTCCATCCATTTCACTGCACTTTCTAGGTGAGAACTATTACCGTGAAGGAGCAAAACATCTCCAGGCTGAATTTTAGTGTTTCTGACGTGATGAATAATGGATCTTCCTGCACGAGAGATGCCTAAAAGAGATATCTGTCTTAATTTGAGTAGGCTTAATTGGGTTGCGGTTCTTCCGATTGAGCGCGAAAATGGTGGAGCAACCGCTTCGATTAGCGAAGTATGCTTAAATTCAAAGTCTGAATCAGAATCGCTTATGTAGTGAGTTTTAGTTTGTTTCATAAATTCATCAATACCTTGAACGGAACCTTCGAGAATGAGTAGGTCATTTGCATGAATAATGAAATTACGAATGAAACCTTCTCCTTCTAGTCGTTCATCATTCCTAATAATCCCCAAAATTGACACATCAACGCCCTCACAAACATCATCCAAATGAGATAAATACTTGCTGACGATTGGAGATTCCTCTGTAACGAGTACATTAGAAACATATTG
>CAXDLF010000001.1:0-74008 GCA_963989885.1 uncultured Gammaproteobacteria bacterium | reverse complement strand
AATTGACGATTTGGTATAAACTTGGTACAATCTTTCTAAAAGTGTTGTTGGAATAGGGGTTGTAGAGCGTCAAACTACTGAACAACAATAACCATTGCTGGTCGCACTAATCGATCATTAAGAGTAAATCCTACCTGTACAACCTCAAGGACCGTGTTTGATTTTTTGTCAGGCATTGGCACCATAGTAACTGCTTCGTGGAGTTCCGGATTAAATGCCTCCCCAACAGGATCAACTGTTTCAACCCCAAATTTTTCAAGAGTTGAGTCGAAAACTTTATTGGTTAATTCTAGACCTTCAATGGTATGTTCAAGGGTTGCATTTTTATCCAATGCTGATTTGAGTCCTATAGACAATGAGTCTTTTACTTCTAAAAGTGCTTTTACAAAAGCATCCAAAGCGTACTTGTGAGCCTTTTCGAGGTCTTTTGCATTACGTCTTTTTAGATTTTCCATTTCAGCTTGAGAGCGTAATAACTTGTCCCAATTATCTTTTGCTGATTGTTGGGCTTCAGCAAGCTGAGCTTCTAAATCAAGAGATTTTTCATTCTCATTTGAAGTATTATCTTTAGCCTCAATGTGCTCTTCTTTTTGCTGTTTTTGTTGTTTCTTTTTTGTCATTATTTAACCAAACTAATGTATATTTACCTTGTTATGTAGTTACTCTTTAGAATATTTCAAGGCCTATGTTTAATACAATTGGCATTATAACTAAACCACAAGATATTACCAGTCAAGAAACTGCTAGAGGGTTGGGAACTTTTCTTAAAGAACAAGGCGTGTCTCTTCTAGAGAATGAGAAAGATATTGAAGAGAATGCAGACCTGATTATCGTAGTCGGCGGTGATGGTAGTATTCTTAATACAGCAAGAACTTATGTTGATAGCAATATTCCTATTCTTGGTATTAATCTCGGCAGACTCGGATTTTTAGCTGATGTTTCTGTTGAGTCAATGACAACTTTAGTAGGTGAGATATTAAGTGGTGAGTATATAAAAGAGAAAAGAGCTTTGTTGAGCTGTCAGGTTGAGCGAGATGGCAACACCTTATCTCAACATTTAGCATTCAATGAGGTGGTTGTACATCGCAATGAAACCCCTAGAATGATTGAATTAGAATTATTCGTTGACGATGATTTCGTTAATAAACAACGTGCAGATGGAATGATAGTGACGACACCTACCGGATCTACCGCATATGCACTTTCCAGCGGTGGGCCCATAATACATCCAAGTGTTAACACAATTTGCTTGGTATCGATAAGCCCTCACACTATGAGCCACAGACCCTTTATTCTAAATGGAGATAGTGAAGTGTTGATTTCACTTATAGATACAGACGACAAAGCTACCGTTAGCTTTGATGGTCAAGCTTCTTTTTCAATTTTGCTGGGAGATAGTCTGCGTGTTAGACAGCATGATAACTTTATCCACTTAATACATCCAAAGGGTTATGACTATTTTGAAATTCTTCGTTCAAAGTTACACTGGGGTCACAAAGTTTAAAACGTTTAAACTATGCTAGATCAACTTTCTGTAAAAAATTTAGTGGTTGTAGAAGACCTAAATATAGAGTTTCTCAATGGTATGACTGTTGTCACTGGAGAAACAGGCGCTGGTAAATCAATCATAATTCAGGCACTTAACCTTGCTATTGGTGGTCGTTCAGATGCTGCATTGGTTCGAAGTGGAGAAAGTAAAGCAGAAGTTGTTGCAACATTTAGTATTGATGGTAATCGAAGTGTTCAGTCCGTCCTTGAGGCCCTTGATTTGGAAGATGAGAATGAATGTATTTTGAGAAGAGTGATAGGGTCTGATGGCAAGTCAAGGTCTTATGTAAATGGGAGCAGTGTGACTTTGTCGACTTTAAGAGATATTGGCTGTCATTTAATCGATATGCACGGCCAAAATGAGCATCAACTGCTGCTACGTAATAATCAGCATCGTATTCTATTGGATGACTTTGCAGATACTCATCATCTTTGTGATGAGGTCAACACCATTGTTCGACGTTACAGTGAGATCACACAGGAGGTCGATGACCTGAGAAACAGCAATGAACTTCTATCTGCACAAAAAGATTTATTAAAGCATCAACTTGATGAGCTCATTAAGTGCCAGATGGATCAAGACGAATTAAATAGCATTGAAAATAATTACAAAATATCAAGTAACGCCAGTCTATTGATTGAAAAAATTTCTAAGATACTTGAGTCTTTGGATCATGAGTCGGGTGTAAACAATGTTTTAATAGAGGGGGAGAATGTTATCTCTCAAGCAAGAGAGTTTGATAATCGCCTAGATTCAATTCAATCTTTGTTGTCAAGCGCTCAAGTGCAGATCCAAGAAAGTATTTATGATTTAACAAATTATCTAAGTAAAGTTAGTGGCCAGGAAGCCAATGTAGGCGATTTGGAGGCAAGAATTAATATACTGCATGACTTGGGCAGAAAACATCGTTGTCAAATTCCAGAATTATTAAATATACAAAACAGCATTCAAAATAAACTCAATGAATTGGACACTTCTTCTGATAAGTTAGAAGAATTATTGGCAAAACAGAAAAAACTCTATAGGAACTATTACAAAAAAACAAAAACACTGAGCGAGAAAAGACAACATGCCAGCATATCTCTTTCAGGAAAAGTGACCGAATTAATGCAAGATTTAGGCATGCCTGGTAGTGAGATTCTTTTTTGTCTTAATTCTTATAAAGACTCAATACGCCTCAATGGAAACGAAGAAATTATTATTCATGTGAAAACCAATGTCGGCCAGGACCTTAAACCTTTAAGTAAAGTGGCTTCTGGAGGTGAATTGTCACGCATTTCACTAGCACTTTCAGTGGTAACTAGTAAAACCGAGCTTACGCCAAGTATCGTTTTTGATGAGGTTGATGTTGGTATTAGTGGTTCGGTTGCAGAAATTGTTGGCCAGCTTCTTAAAAGATTATCGGGTCGATATCAAATCATTTGTGTCACCCATCTGGCACAAGTTGCTGCTCAAGGAAAAGAGCACTTAAAGGTTGTCAAGACCCAACGGGATGGTTCAACATTTACACAAGTTACTGCACTTAATCAAGAGCAAAGAACCGATGAAGTGGCTCGAATTTTGGGTGGTATTAAAATCAGTGATAAAACGAGAATGGCTGCAGAAGAAATGATTAAAACAAACCCTTAATTTATACTTCGAAAGCTTGACTCTTTCGCGTAAGATTGTATAATGTTGCGTTTGTGTATCGGGCAGGGCAGTTGTTGAAAAAAAGGGGAAAACAGTGGCTTCAATTTTCCAATCCTCGCTCCTTGTTTTAATCGTTGTAGTCTTTACCATTTATGGTTTTGGGCTTGCCGCCCTTTATGGAGCGTTGGTCAGTTTTAGTAATACTTGGCTTTTTGATTGGTATACAAATAAACAAAAAGCGGTAGTTGATGCTGACGCTCAAAAAAGTTTTAGGATGGCAATAAAGAGTAGTGCACTCAGAATGTTTTCTTTGGCGGCACTAACTTTAATTGGACTAGGTTTGTTAGAATTTAATCCAGCGGCGCTGATTTTGAGTTTGGTGGTTGGACAAGTTGGTTTTATATTGGATAGGCTAAGGCAAAAGTAATGGCAAGTGGAGAATTAACATCTAGCGCTTATATTAAGCACCATCTGCAGAATTTAACCTATGGCAAGTTTCCTGACGGTCATTGGGGGTTCGCAGAAAATGCTACTGAGGCAAAAGAGATGGGCTTTATGGCTTTTCATCTTGATACACTTGGTTTCTCTTTTGCATTAGGCGCTTTATTCCTGTTTTTGTTTGCCAAAGCAGCCAAACGAGCATCTATTGATGCGCCAAGCGGCTTCCAGAATTTTGTAGAAAGTATAATCGACTTTATTGACGATAATGTTCGTGGCTCATTTAGAGGAAAAAATCCTATGGTAGCTCCATTGGCACTAACAACCTTTGTTTGGATATTTTTAATGAATGTAATGGATCTAGTGCCTGTTGATTGGCTGCCAGTTTTAGCTCAGAAAATTGGCGGATTATTTGGTGCAGACCCTCATCATGTTTATCTAAAAGTAGTCCCGACCACTGACCCCAACATGACATTCGGCATGTCGATTGGCGTCTTCCTGTTGATTCTTTACTATAGTGTCAAAGAGAAAGGATTGGGTGGCTTTGTAGCCGAGCTAACTTTACATCCATTTGGTAAATGGATGTTGCCCGCTAACTTATTTTTAGAAGGAGTGAACTTACTGGCAAAGCCAGTTTCTCTTGCGTTACGATTGTTTGGTAATCTGTACGCAGGTGAGATGATCTTCATTCTATGCGCACTGTTGCCATTCTGGATACAGTGGAGCCTGTCTTTACCGTGGGCTATTTTTCATATCTTAATTGTAACACTACAGGCATTTATCTTTATGACCTTAGTAATTGTTTATATGGATATGGCACACCAAAAGGAGCATTAATTTTTTTAGTAGTTTTTATATGTAGGAGTAAAAAATGATTACAGAAGTACAAGCAACGTTATTTGTAGCAGGGGCAATCTTAATGGGTCTAGGCGCATTGGGTGCGGCTGTGGGTATTGGTATTCTAGGAGCAAGGTTCTTGGAAGGCGCTGCTCGCCAGCCAGAACTTATTCCAATGCTAAGAACACAAATGTTCATTGTTATGGGGCTTGTTGATGCAGTACCTATGATTGCTGTTGGTATCTCAATGTACATCTTATTTGCGGTTGCCGGATAATTTTTTTAACTAAATAAAGGTATTTAGCTATGAATATTAACCTTACGCTAGTCGGAGAAACAATCATGTTTGCGATGTTTGTCTGGTTCTGCATGAAGTTTATCTGGCCGCCACTCGTCGAAGCGATGGCCGCACGTAAGAAGAGCATTGAAGAGGGTCTTCTAGCAGCAGAGCGTGGCAAAGAAGAGCACGCTAAAGCTAAGCAAAATGCTGAAGAGCTATTAGCTAGCACTAAAAACCAAGCAGCTGATATTATTGCTAATGCTGACAAGCAGGCAAATGTGATGATTGATAATGCCAAAGGTGCAGCCTCTGAAGAGGCGGACAAGATTAAAGCACATGCAAAGGCTGAGCTTGATCAAGAAATTGTTAAAGCACGTAATGAGCTCAAAGGCCAAGTTTCGACTTTGGTTATGCAGGGTGTCAATTCTGTCTTAGAGAAAGAAGTTGATGCCAAGACGCATAAAGACATGCTTTCCAAACTGTCTAAATCACTATAGGCTAGAACTATGGAACTATCTACAATTGCCAAGCCTTACGCACAAGCGATTTTTGAAATTGCAGAGAAGAATGACTCGCTATCGGAGTGGAGCGAGCTATTAAGCACTGCTAGCGCAATTATGGTTGACAACACTACACAAGCTTTCATTTCGTCTCCTAGTGCAAGCAAGAGTCAAAAGATTGAATTGATTTGCACATTACTCGAAAAAGCAACCTCTAGAAAATTGAGCAAACAAGAATCTGCATTTGTAAACCTTATTCTTAATAATGGACGTACAGACGCATTAGATAGCATCTCTTCTGCGTTTGATTCTGCAGTTTCCAATGCAAATCAGAGTAAGAGTTTTCAAGTTGTGAGCGCATTCGAGTTAAGTGAGGCAGAGGAAAAAGCAATCGTTGATGATTTAACAAGCAAGCACAAAACAACAGTTATTGTCGACACTTTCGTTGATGAGACATTAAAAGGCGGTGTGATTATTAAGGAAGGAGACAAAGTAATCGATACATCAATTAAGGCAAAAGTAGACGCATTAAGCGTGTGCTTGTCTGTAAATTAATTATATATAGAGAGGTTAGTTATGCAATTAAACGCTTCTGAAATCAGTGATTTAATTAAAAAAGAAATAGAGGGGTTTGACTTTTCAACAGAAGCCCGCACAGAGGGCACAGTAATCAGTGTGAGTGATGGAATCGTTCGTATTCATGGTTTAGCTGATGCGCAGTTCGGTGAGATGCTAGAATTCCCCGGTAATACTTTTGGTCTGGCGCTTAACCTTGAACAAGATTCTGTAGGTGCAGTTGTTCTAGGTGACTATCTTCATATATCAGAGGGCGACACAGTTAAGTGTACAAATCGAATTATGGAGGTTCCAGTTGGCAATGAACTTTTAGGTCGAGTCGTCAACCCTCTCGGTTTTGATATTGAAGGCAAGGGCGAAATTAAAGCTTCCGACTCTCGTCCACTTGAGGTTGTTGCTCCAGGTGTAATTGAAAGACAATCAGTGAGTGAGCCGATCCAAACAGGTATTAAAGCCATTGATTCAATGGTGCCAATTGGTCGTGGTCAGCGTGAGTTGATTATTGGTGACCGTCAAACAGGTAAAACTGCAGTTGCTGTAGATACCATCATTAACCAAAAAGGCACAGGCGTTAAATGTATTTATGTTGCCATCGGTCAGAAAGCCTCTTCAGTTGCGGCAGTTGCTCGTAAGCTCGAAGAACACGACGCACTTGAGCATACTATTATTGTTTCGGCATCTGCGTCAGACTCTGCAGCTCTGCAGTATATTGCTCCATATGCTGGTTGTGCAATGGGTGAGTATTTTCGTGACCGTGGAGAAGATGCACTTATTATTTATGACGACTTAACTAAGCAGGCTTGGGCTTATCGTCAAGTGTCGTTGCTTTTGAGGCGTCCACCGGGTCGTGAAGCCTACCCAGGAGACGTATTCTATTTGCACTCACGTTTATTGGAAAGAGCGTCACGAGTGAATGCTGATTATGTAGAAAAAATCACTAACGGTAAAGTTAAAGGCAAGACCGGTTCCTTAACAGCGCTGCCCATTATTGAGACGCAAGCGGGTGATGTATCTGCCTTCGTGCCAACAAACGTAATTTCAATTACAGATGGACAGATCTTTTTAGAGACTGACCTCTTTAACTCTGGTATTCGTCCTGCGATTAATGCTGGTCTATCTGTTTCACGTGTTGGTGGTGCCGCGCAGACTAAATCTATAAAGAAGTTAGGCGGAGGTATACGTCTAGATTTGGCACAGTATCGTGAATTAGCAGCTTTTGCTCAGTTTGCGTCAGACCTTGATTCAGAAACCAAAGCACAAATTGATCGTGGTCAACGCGTCACTGAGCTTATGAAGCAGGCGCAATACTCACCTCTTAATGTTGCCGAAACTACGGCATCGCTTTTTGCTGCAAACTGTGGCGCTTTGGATGATGTTGAAGTCAATAAAGTGGTTGATTTTGAAGCTTCACTTTTGACATACATGAATGCAAACCAAGCTGACTTGATGGATAAAATCAATGAGTCTGGCGATTATAACGACGACATTGCTGCAGAACTTCAAGCAGCGATTGATGACTTTAAAGCTAACCATACTTGGTAGAAAACTATGGCAGTAGGCAAGGAAATTAGGACGCAAATTTCGAGTATTCAAAATACTCAAAAGATTACTTCAGCTATGGAAATGGTTGCTGCTTCCAAGATGAAAAAAGCACAGGATAGAATGCGTGCTTCACGTCCTTATTCTGAAAAAATTCTTAAGGTTATTGGACACTTAACTCATGCCAATTCTGAGTTTAAACATCCTTATATGACAGCCTCTGGTGAACTTAAGCGTATTGGAGTTATCGTTATTTCAAGTGACAGGGGTCTTTGTGGAGGTCTAAACAACAATTTGTTTAGAAGTCTTTTGAAAGAGATAGCTGTTTGGCAATCAGAGAGCATTGAAATTGAGCTTTGTACGATTGGCAAAAAAGCCACCACATTCTTCAAAAATACTGGCCTAAACATTACATCTGTTTTGACTGATCTTGGGGACAAGCCTCACTTTGATGATCTTTTAGGTGCGATTAAAGTAATGTTAGATCGATATGATGAAGGCGAGATTAGTCAAATCATAATCGCTTACAACAAGTTTGAAAATACCATGACTCAAGTCCCTACTGTTAAACAAATTGTGCCAATGGAAATCACAGAGACTGAAGGCATGGACCACCACTGGGATTATATATACGAACCAGATGCCGAAGATGCATTAACTGCATTGTTGGTTCGCTATATTGAAGCCTTGGTTTACCAAGGCATTGTCGAAAACATGGCTTGTGAACAATCGTCCCGCATGATTGCGATGAAGAGTGCAACTGACAATGCTGGAGACATGATTAAAGAGTTAGGGTTAATTTACAATAAGGCAAGGCAAGCTGCAATAACTCAGGAGATTTCTGAGATTGTTGGTGGCGCGGCCGCCGTTTAGAGATATATAAAAAAGGAAAAGCAAATGAGTATAGGTAAAATTACACAAATTATTGGCGCAGTTATTGATGTCGAGTTTCCTGCAGACGCAATACCAAAAGTATATAACGCCCTTCATGTAACTGAAACGAATCTTACTTTAGAGGTTCAGCAACAGCTCGGTGATAATATTGTGAGAGCGATTGCAATGGGAGGGTCTGAAGGTTTAAAGCGTGGACTAGAGGTCACCAATACTGGTAAATCGATTACTGTACCTGTTGGCGAAAAGACGCTAGGTCGCATAATGGATGTTCTTGGAAATCCGATTGATAATGCAGGTGATATTGGTCAGAAAGAAGAATGGGAAATTCATCGTGCTGCACCTGCTTATAACGAATTAGCACCTGCAACAGAATTGCTTGAAACAGGCATTAAAGTAATCGATTTAATTTGTCCATTTGCAAAGGGCGGAAAGGTTGGTTTATTCGGTGGTGCTGGAGTTGGTAAGACAGTCAACATGATGGAGCTCATTCGAAACATTGCAATTGAGCACTCAGGTTACTCAGTATTTGCTGGTGTCGGTGAACGTACTCGAGAAGGCAACGACTTCTATCACGAAATGAAAGATTCAAACGTGCTTGATAAGGTGTCTTTGGTTTATGGTCAGATGAATGAGCCACCAGGAAACAGACTCCGTGTTGGTTTGACCGGCCTTACGATGGCTGAATATTTCCGTGATGAGGGTCGTGACGTACTTCTGTTTATTGATAATATTTATCGTTATACGCTTGCCGGCACTGAAGTATCAGCGCTATTAGGCCGTATGCCATCTGCAGTAGGTTACCAACCGACACTTGCATCTGAAATGGGAGCACTTCAGGAACGTATTACTTCTACCAAGACAGGTTCTATTACTTCAATTCAAGCGGTATACGTTCCTGCAGATGACTTAACCGACCCATCCCCTGCAACAACATTTGCCCACTTAGACGCTACAGTGGTACTTTCGCGTCAAGTAGCTGAGCTTGGTATTTATCCAGCAGTAGATCCATTAGATTCAACTTCTCGCCAACTAGATCCATTAATCGTTGGCCAAGAGCACTATGATGTTGCTCGTGGTGTTCAAGGTGTATTGCAACGCTACAAAGAATTAAAGGATATTATTGCAATTCTTGGTATGGATGAGCTTTCTGAAGAAGACAAGCAGACTGTGTCACGCGCACGTAAGATTCAAAAATATCTTTCACAACCCTTCTTTGTTGCGGAAGTGTTCACTGGCTCACCTGGCAAGTATGTATCATTAAAGGACACTATCGCAGGCTTTAAGGCTATTCTTGATGGCGAGCTTGATGCCGTTCCTGAGCAGGCCTTCTACATGACTGGCTCTATTGAAGAAGTAAAAGAAAAAGCAGCGGAGAAGGCTTAAATGTCAGTAATTCATGTTGATGTAGTTAGTGCGACTGAGGAAATTTACTCAGGTGATGCAAACTGTGTGTTTGCACCTGCTACTATGGGTGAGATTGGTGTCTATCCACAGCATGTGCCATTGATTAGTACACTTAAACCTGGAGAGGTAAGAGTTGAGACAGAAAATGGTGTCGAGTCAATTTATGTCTCTGGTGGTATCGTTGAAGTTCAACCACATACGGTCACTATCTTTTCAGACACTGCGATTCGCGCAAACGACTTAGACGAAGCGAAAGCTATTGAGGCCAAACAGCGAGCCGAAGAAGCAATGTCTAATGCCCAATCAGACCAAGATGTTTCTACAACCCAAGCAGCATTAGCCGAGTCTATGGCACAACTTCAAATGATAAGTAAGATGCGGAGTAAAAATCGTTAATGGCCTTTAAATAGGATAGACTCAAAGTCAACTATCTTATTATCTACAACTTTAACGCCTTCTTCTTGAAGGCGTTTTATTTTGAGTCCGGAGCCACTTGAGAATCCACCTAAGTCACCATTTGATTTGACAACTCTGTGACAAGGAACCTGGGGTGCAAAGGGATTTTTGTTCATTGCATTGCCTACTGCACGATGTGCTTTAGGCCGGCCCACCATTTCGGCAAGACCGCTGTACGAAATCACTTTGCCAGAAGGAACCCGTTTTAAGGCTTCATAGCATTGAGACTGAAAAGATGTCATTTAAGATGTGACTTCATTAAGTCGTCATACTTACTATGAGCCTTAAGTAGGCAATCACATACTTCTCTGACAGCGCCATGGCCGCCCCCACTTTCTGTAATAAGTAGTGCATGCTCCTTTACAAAAGGGTGGGCGTTTGCAACCGCTATAGGTAGAGCGATTTTTTTCATGACCGTTAAGTCCATAACGTCATCACCAACAAAAGCCACCTGGTCGACATTTAAAGAGAGTGTCTCAAGGATTTGCTGCATTTTTATATTCTTATCTGATTGGTTTTGGTAACAGTGCTTGACTCCTAAGCCCTCCATCCTATAAGCCACTGAAGAGGTGCTTCTTGATGATATGACAGCAACCTCAATGCCTGAAGACAGTAGCATTTTTATGCCATAACCATCCAACGAATTAAATTTTTTCAATTCTTTTCCGGAGTCATCAAAATAGATGCCTCCATCTGTTAAAACGCCATCAACATCTAAGACTAGAAGTTTTACTTGGTTGGCTATTTCTATTGTCTCATCATTTAATTTCATAGTCTTTTATCTAGCCATTGATTTTTTTGTTGATGTATATTTGTTGGGCAATTGACAGCAAGTTGTTGGTAACCCAGTATAGTACCAATCCCGATGGAAACCAAAAGAAGAAAATTGTAAACACGAATGGCAGCGTCATCATAATCCTTGCTTGCATTGGATCTGCCGGTGGCGGGTTAAGGCGTTGCTGAAACCACATAGAGACACCCATAATTAGAGGCAATATAAAGTATGGGTCTTTCATCGATAGATCTGGTAAATACAGGAATGGCGTTTGTCTCAATTCAACCATCTCTATGAGTACCCAGTAGATAGAAATAAACACTGGAATCTGAACCAAAATAGGTAGACAGCCTGCTGCAGGGTTGATCTTCTCCTTTTTGTATAACTCCATGGTTTTTTTGCCAATTTTTTGCTTATCACCTTCATAAGTTTCTTTAATCTTTTGCAATCTAGGAGCTAATTTTTTCATGCCTGCCATCGAGCGGAATGATTTCTCAGAAAGTTTATAAAAGGCTAGTTTTATAAGAAATGTCAAAGCTACAATAGACAATGCCCAGTTCACAATATAGCCATTGATCCAGTGTAGAACTACCGACAGGGGTTTGGCAACAATATAAAGAATGCCGTAGTCGACAGTTTTGTCTATACCTGGCGCTAGAAGTTCCAGACGCGCATGCTCTTTGGGGCCAATATAGAGCTGGTTACTTAAAAGTGTTGCTTGATTTCCAGGAGCGATTTTTAGGCCTGGATTAACCGTTGTCAGTAAGTATTTATCGTTGTTAGATTTGGTTGAATAGGTATGGATTTTGTTTTCGTTAGGAATCCATGCTGCAAAAAAGTAGTGCTGAAGCATTGCAGCCCAGCCACCCTTAGAGGTTGTTTTTGGTGTGGAATCAAAATCTTCGAAATCAATTTTTTCGAAAATCTCCTCGTCGTTATAAGTTGCTGCCCCAGAGTATGCTCGCATGCCAAACATGCCTCCGGAGTCAGCTACTCTGTCACGCACTAGCTGGGTGTAACTACTGACGGTTTGTTCAATGCCACTATTGTTATTGATTTGATAGTCAACCTCAACAATATAGCTGTTAGGTTTAAAGTGGTAATTTTTAGTCACAGTGATACCGTTGTCACCTTTCCAAATGAGTGGCACAATGAGTTCGCTTTTATCCCCTAAGAAATAGTCTTGTTGCTCGGATGAGTATTCCGAGTGGTGAGTTGGCATCTGATCAGCTGGCAGAAGACCACTTTGCGCTTGAAAAATCGTACCAGTATTGTTGTTTAGTAATTGTAATTTTTCTACCGAGTTCAACTCTTTAGGGTATTTATTTAGGTAGGCACTAATTACTGTTCCACCCTTGTTTGAAATTTGTAATGTCAATAAATCTGTAGTGACAGTTATATATGGTCCTTGGTCAAACGACTCGTCCATTGATGGCGTTGTATCTTCGATGGTAACAGCAGCGCTAGGCACATCCGAAACTTCAGGAACATCAATGGCGTTGTCTTGTGAATCTGTAGCAACTATTCTAGTTTGAGTTACAGTATTGCCATTTGCGTCTGTTGTTTGAATGAGCGCCCATTTATCCCAAAGAAGGAATACAGTTAGGAAGATTGCGATCAAGAGGAATATTCTTTGAGTATTCATGACTACTTTCTTGGTTTTAGTGAGTTAGTTTTTTAGGCACAGGATCAAATTTTGCTTCAGACCAGGGATGGCATTTGCTGATTCTTTTTGCGCCAAGTCCTATGCCTCTAATTGCGCCGTGAGATTTTATGGCTTCAGAGGTGTAATCTGAGCAGCTTGGTATATGGCGGCAGTTGTTCCCGAGTAATGGGCTAATTAGCCACTGGTAGCCCTTAATGAAAATAAGTAATATGTATCGCATTATGATTTAAGACCCTGTTTAGAGTTTTGCAACAAAGATAGTAAATCTGATACCAATTCCTGATTATTCGTATTAGGTGTTTTTTTTACCATCACTACAAAGTCGAGAAGATCGAGGTCATCTTGATGCTGTCTAAAGGTTTCTCTTGCTATACGTTTAAAAAAGTTTCGGTCAACCGCTCTTTTGCAAATCTTTTTAGAGATTGCGAGACCTAGTCTTGGATGTTCTTGTTCTGAGGGACAAGCTATCAACTTCCAAAACTTGCTCTGAGAGTGGATACCCTGTTGGAAAATGTGAGTGTAGTCTCTTGCCTTGGTTATACGCACATCTTGAACGAGCGAGCAATTCATTATATTAAGCAGATAAGCGTTTGCGGCCTTTTTTTCTACGTGCACTTAGAATCGCACGACCAGCACGCGTCTTCATTCTGGCTCTAAAGCCATGATTACGTTTACGTTTTAGAACGCTTGGTTGAAATGTTCTTTTCATAATGTAATATCTACCAACAAAAATCTTGGAATTTTACCATACTTGGTCAAAGTCATTATATTTGTTAAATGACAGTTTATATGCTATAAAATCCTTGTTAAAATCATGCTTTGTTAAAGATGTGGATAATGAAACAGGTATATAATTAAAAAGCCTGTCATGTGAACTAGTCTCAAGTGATTGGGTAGTTGAAAAATGTGCGTCTTGCCCCTAAGTAGTCATTCTAGTGTTTCTGCTCCTTGGGTTATTTATTAAAGCGACAGGAATGATGTTGTGAATAATGTATTAATTTGATGAGGTTATATGACTAATAATATTCTTGATGTGCTAACTTTCATGTTCGATATTCTATTTGAATCTGCAGAACAGGATTCAACTCAAGAGGTGGATGACGATCTTTTGAAGTCTCATCTATCGGATGCTGGATTTGATGCTGATCGAATCGAAAAGGCATTGAATTGGCTTGATAATATTGCTGCACTCCAGGATGGAAGCGTTACAGCCTTCGATACCACACATAATTCTATGCGTATCTACAATGAGTTAGAAAAAAATAAACTCGATTCTAAGGCTAGAGGCTTCATTATGTTCATGGAAAATATGGGTCAGCTAAGTGCGAGTCAACGAGAAACAGTCATTGATCAAGTGATGTCATTGGGGGACTCAAAATTAACTATCGATGATTTGAAATGGGTTGTTATGATGGTCATCGGAAATAGTTCCGAGGCGCCTGTTCCAGCTCAATGGATGGAATCTGTTATGTTTTATGATGACAAACCTACCCTACAGTAGGACAATTTATGTCAAAAAATCTTGTTATTGTCGAGTCCCCGGCGAAAGCAAAAACGATTGAAAAGTTTCTAGGTCCAGACTATGTTGTTAAGTCAAGCATAGGCCACATTAGAGACATGCCTAAGAAAGATATGGGCATTGATTTAAATAATAACTTTCTGCCTACCTATGCAGTCAGTGGTGACAAGAGGAAAATAGTTTCTGACCTAAAAAAATCAGTCAAAGCGGCAGAAAAAGTCTACCTTGCGACAGATGAGGACCGTGAGGGTGAAGCGATAGCTTGGCATCTACAACAAGCATTGTCACTAGCAGATGATACTCCAAGAATTGTCTTTCATGAGATTACCAAAAGCGCTATCTCTAATGCCATAAGCAATCCCAGAACAATTAATTCAGATCTTGTTGATGCGCAACAAGCAAGGCGCATTATTGATCGACTGGTTGGATTTGAAATTTCACCTGTATTATGGCGCAAAATTTCTGGCGCACGTTCAGCGGGAAGGGTTCAATCCCCGGTCGTTCGATTGGTGGTTGAAAGGGAGCGTGAAATTACGGCACACAGCCCTGTCAAGAGTTATAAAGTTAAGGCAACTCTGGCTGATGAGACGAATGAATTATTTGAAGCAAAGCTCAATGAAGATTTTGCCACCAAAGAAGATGCGCAAAATTTTGTAAACGACATGTTACAAAATAACATGCAGGTTGTTGCTGTGGAAACGAAGCCCTCTAAACGTTCCCCAAAGGCTCCTTTTATTACCTCAACTTTGCAACAAGAAGCATCTCAAAAGCTGGGCTTTTCTGTGAAACAGACAATGTCGATTGCACAGAACTTGTATCGTGACGGTGCGATTACCTATATGCGTACCGATTCATTGAACTTGTCAGAGGAGGCGATAACCGCTGCGAAAGAGGTCATAGTGTCATCCCATGGTATAGAGTTTCATCAAGCCAGAAGATATAAAACCAAATCATCCAGTGCTCAAGAGGCACACGAAGCCATCAGGCCGACAGATTTAACCAAGACAAGCATTCTAGGTTTAGACGATCAATCGGCTAAACTATATTCTTTGATATATAAGCGCACATTGGCATCCCAAATGAGTGATGCACAATTACAAAAAACTAAAATCAGCATCGATATAACAAACCGAAATGAACACTTTGTTGCCGATGGCGAAGTATTATCCTTTAGCGGATTTCTGAAAGTCTATGACTACATGACTGCAGAGGATAAATTACTACCAAGGCTTGATATTGGAAGCTCTTTGTCATTGGTTGGTTTAATTGCAAGAGAATCGTTCTCTCGTGCAAAACCGAGATATACAGAAGCATCATTGGTGAAAGAAATTGAACAGATGGGTATTGGAAGACCATCCACTTTTGCAACGATGATTACCACAGTGCAAGATCGCAATTATGTTGTTAAGGAAACCCGTGAAGGTATTCAGCGAGATTATCATCAAATTGAGATTGTGGACGGTGTTATTTCAGAGTCAATTCAAAGTGAAACCACTGGTGCCGAAAAAAACAAGTTATTTCCAACAAGCGTTGCCTATATATTGGTTGACTTCTTATTAAAAAACTTCAGAAATATTATCGGTTACGAGTTTACAGCTAATCTCGAAAGTGACTTTGATCAAATTGCAGAAAAATCTAAGCCGTGGACCGGTGTTGTTCGAGATTTTTATGATCCATTTCACGAGCAAATTGAGCTTGCGAAAGACATTTCGCGAGATGAAACGCATGGCAAGAGAGAATTAGGTGAAGATCCCACCACTGGCAAAACTGTAAGTGTTCGTTTTGGGCGTTATGGACCATTCGCACAAATTGGTCACCAGGATGATGAAGAGAAGCCGACTTTTGCCTCATTGAGAAAAGGACAAGATATTGAAACTATCACTCTTGTCGAGGCTCTAGAGCTTTTCAAAATGCCAAGAATATTGGGAGAGACTTATGATGGAGAAACCGTTAAGGCCAACTATGGACGCTTTGGACCCTATATTCAATATGGAAAAAAATACGTCTCTTTGAAGGATATTTCACCTGAAGAAGTGACATTTGAAACTGCTTTAGAGTTAATTGCTGCTAAAGAAAAGTTCGACGCTGAAAGAATTATCAAAGTTTTTGATGATTCAGATATCCAGATTCTAAATGGTCGTTTTGGACCCTATATTTGGAATGGGAAAAAACGCGGAAAAGGACAAAAAAACGTCACCGTTGAAAAAGTATTTGGAAATAAGGCACCAATCGATTTGACACTTGAAGAGTGTATAAAAGCTATCGATGGTAAGGTCAAATCCAAGTCAAAAAAGCGTAAAAAAAGAGTTGGTTCTAAAAAAGAAACCTCATCAAATCAATAAATTACAGCTATCCGATTGTCTGGCAATTATTTCTAGGCTGTGGGAAAATCCCTACTTTAAAAAAATAATGTAGCAAGTACATGACAAAGGTTAAGATTTGTGGTTTTACGAATGCTGAAAATGCCCGGCAAGCTGCCCTCGCTGGGGTAGATGCTGTTGGCTTGGTGTTCTACGATAAATCTCCGCGCCATGTCACTATAGAAGCTGCTCGGGAAATTGTTGCTGCGCTTCCTCCTTTCGTCAATAGAGTCGGTTTGTTTGTTAATGCCAATCCAAGCCTAATCGATGAAGTTCTCTGTGAGGTGGCTCTTGACACATTACAGTTCCATGGAGACGAGACTGTCAATGAATGTATGCAATACGACATGCCTTTCATTAAATCAATTGGAGTGTCTTCAAAGACTGACCTTAAAAAGATTTCCAACGACTTCTCAAAGGCCAGTGCATTGTTACTGGATTCTTACAGTTCCAATAACTATGGCGGCACAGGAAAGCCTTTCGATTGGTCCCTGGCATGTGTTGAAATTGATTTACCCGTGATTCTTGCAGGCGGTCTCAATCCAGACAATGTAGCTGAAGCCATCAACCAAGTGAAGCCATTTGCAGTGGACGCCTCAAGTGGCGTTGAAAGTGCAAAAGGTGTGAAAGATATTGATAAAATAAAATCTTTTATTAGCAGCGTTCGTTCATGAGCTATAACCTGCCAGACGAGAAAGGCCACTTTGAGCAATATGGTGGTGTTTTTATTGCAGAAACACTGATGACAGCCGTAACAGAACTCAAACTTGCCTATGAAAAATATAAGGATGATGCCGACTTTTTGGCTGAATTTGAAAACGACCTTCAACACTATGTTGGCCGTAAAAGCCCCCTCTATCATGCGAAAAATCTAAGCAAGCGGTTGGGAGGCGCTCAAATCTATTTAAAACGGGAGGACTTAAACCACACCGGAGCTCACAAAATAAACAATACCATCGGTCAGGCATTGCTGGCTAGTCGCATGGGCAAAACAAGAATCATTGCCGAAACTGGTGCGGGGCAACACGGTGTAGCTTCTGCTACCGTTGCTGCAAGGCTCGGTTTGGAGTGCGTTGTGTATATGGGTGAAGTTGATGTAGCCCGACAAGCTCAAAATGTCTATCGTATGAAGTTACTGGGCGCATCAGTTGTTCCGGTCACTGCGGGGTCGCGCACTTTGAAAGATGCGCTGAATGAAGCAATGCGAGATTGGGTAACCAATATTGACAATACTTTTTATATTATCGGTACCGTTGCAGGACCGCACCCCTATCCAATGATGGTAAGAGATTTCCAGTGCGTTATTGGTAGAGAGGTCAAAGAGCAGTTTAGTGACCAGGTTGGAGGTTTGCCAGATGCGTTGGTTGCTTGTGTGGGAGGCGGCTCAAATGCTATCGGACTTTTCCACCCTTTTATCGAAGACACCTCGGTAAAGATTTATGGCGTTGAGGCGGCAGGTTACGGCATCGAAAAAGGACCTGTTGCTCATGCAGCCCCTTTATGTGCTGGCAGTGTCGGTGTCTTGCACGGCAATAGAACCTACCTGATGGAAGACCCAAATGGACAAATAATCGAAGGCCACTCTATTTCCGCTGGGCTTGATTATCCTGGTGTTGGTCCAGAGCATGCCTACCTCAAAGATACTGGAAGGGCTGAATATGTCTCTGTTACAGACGAAGAGGCATTAGAGGCTTTTCATTTACTTACAAGGGTTGAGGGCATATTACCCGCACTAGAATCTGCACACGCTGTCTCTTACGCCGTTAAGTTGGCCCAAGAATGGTCAAGTGACAAAAACATAGTGATTAACCTGTCTGGCCGTGGTGACAAAGATATGCACACTGTTGGCGAAATTGAGGGCCTTGAATTCTAACAAGCAAGTTGGATATTGATAAAAATTCTGTCATAATGCTCTTAATCTAGTGACATATATTTGCACTTGATAGGAGAAATTATGCAAGAGGAAAAATCGGTTCTCAGAGAACGTGCAGGCGTCTTTGCTATTTATCTTGTTGTATTGTTCATCAATGCTTTTGTTGATTTAGGCCACAAAATCATCATTCAGAATACAATTTTTATGATCTATGGTGAGCAAACACAGCTCATTTTAACTGCCATAGTGAATGCCATGGTTCTTGCTCCTTTTATCCTTCTGTTTACCCTTGCTGGTCATCTTTCTGATAGATTTGCCAAGCCTCTTATAATGCGCTGGAGCGCTTTTGCAGCTGTTTTAATCACACTGGCGATCACCTATTGTTATTATCAGGGGGCCTATAAATCTGCATTCGCCTTTACACTGCTTCTTGCAACTCAGAGCGCTATCTATTCACCGGCTAAGTATGGCTATATCAGAGAGTGCCTAAAGAAGGCTGGGTTAAGTATAGGTAATGCTTACACTTCTGCAGTTACCCTAACATCAATTTTATTGGGCACGGTTTTCTTCTCATATCTGTTTGAGCTTTATCTAGAACTCAAGGAATACTCAACACCTGAGGAAATATTGTTGCATATCGCTCCACTTGGTTGGGTCTTGGTTGGCCTGTCAATGGTTGAATTGTTGGCAACCTTTGGGGTTCGTTTTTATGCAACTAAATTTAGTGAAGTGAAGTTGTCGGTTCAAAAACTGATTAGGCTCCATTACTTAATAAACAACATGCGAGCCATAAAAGGAAACCAAATCATTTGGTTTTCGATATGGGGAACGGCTATTTTTTGGGGGATGTCTCAAAATCTTGTTGCAGTTATTCCTGCGCTTGCCAAAGTTAATTTAGGAGTGACCAGTCCGCTTTTGGTTAACGCGATGTTGGCCCTCTCAATTATAGGAATCATGGTAGGGGCTTATCTTTCTGCAAGAAAAAGTGTCAACTCAGTGAAAATTAATAACATATATACCGGCTCAGCAACAATTACAGTTTGCGCGATTTTGGTACCTATTGTTTCCAATCTAGGCTTCATACCTAACTCCACAGCTTTGATGATAGTGTCAGCCTTAATTCTACTATTCGGCGTTGGTGCCGGTATGATGCTTGTTCCGCTCAACGCTCTCATTCAAGCTCACTCTGCTAAAGACAGTTTGGGAAGTGTATTGGCGGGTAAGAACTGGATACAGAACAGTGCCATGATTGGTCTTTTATTGCTTACGGTGTTACTCGCTAGAAATAATGTTAACAGTGTCTATATACTTTACTTGAACGCCTTGATAGCAGTAGTCGGGTTTACTGTTGTCCTTAAAAGATTAAAAGCGATTCTATAGTAGTGCGACAAATCGTCGGTTATTTGTTGTTTGTATGGCGATATCGATTAAAGGTAGAAGGTCTTGAGAACCTTCCAAAGTCAGCTCCAGTATTGCTTTTAGGGAACCACATTAGTTGGATAGACTTCGCTCTAATCCAGTGGGCAACGCCAAGAACGATTCGATTTGTAGTGCACGAAGACTACTATAATATGCTAATTTTTAAGTGGGTTCTGATCGCTGTAGGCGCTGTTCCGATCAGACCTTCAAATAGCCGTAATGCTATGCAGAATATTGTCAGTTTATTGAATAAAAATTGTGTCGTTGGTATATTTCCTGAAGGGCAAATTTCTACCAACGGTGAATTGTCTGATTTGAAGAGGGGCTTTGAAAAGATATTGTCAGAATCTGGGGATGACGTTGTCGTCGTCCCTTTTGCAATCAATAACATGTGGGGCACTTTTTTCTCAAAGGCGCCAAAAGCAATCAAAAGGAAACAGAAATTTTGCTTGAGAAGAGACATTCATATTAATATTGGATCACCCTTAAATGCTAGCGCAACTAGATCCGAAGTTAAGAAGTCTATTAGCGATTTACTCATTTAATGGTAATATCGACTTTATTTTCAAAACAATAATTAGTTATGAGGTGATGACATGAAAAAGATAATAGTAGTTGGTGCGACAGGCAGGCTCGGCAGAGAGGTTGTTAAAGGCCTGGAAAAAGATTACGAAGTCATACGTGCCGGACGTTCTGGCCCTGATCTTAAGCTAGACGCTTTTGATTTTTCAAGTGTCAACGGGGTGTTTGCCAGCGTCGGTGCTTTTGATGGCTTAGTGTCCTGTATCGGTGGTGCTCCTTTTAAACCGTTTGAAGAGCTTAGCATGGAAGATTTTGCGAGCGGACTATCGACCAAATGTTTGAGTCAGTTAAATCTGGCGAAAGCAGCCATTCCGTTTTTGAGTGACAACGGGTCCATCACATTAACCAGTGGAATCATAGGTGATGAACCTCTTATTTCAGGAGCATGTGCTGCTGCTGCAAACGGTGCTCTGAATATGTGCGTGTCAACTTTGGCCGCAGAGTATGCAGGCAAGCTCCGAATCAACATTGTATCTCCATCGATTATTGAAAATTCCGTAGATGATTATGGGATGCTTTTCGATGGATTTGAGCCAACATCAAAAGAAAGTATTGTTCATGCATATCGTCGCACCATATCAGCGCCAATTACTGGCCGTGTGTTGCGTTTAACTCGGTCAGAATAGAGAGTTAATAAATCTATTGGCAATACAGTTTTATTAATGTTAGTATTTACTCTAATTAAAGCACTAATGATTTCATAAGAGTTGGCGTGTTTCTTTTTGGAGAGCGTATGACCGATCACAAGAGAAAGAGAAGAGAGGGCGGACGGTCCGCTAAAATTGCATCTAGAAAAAAATCTGCGCAAATAGAAGCGCCAAGGTTTTTATCACGCAAAATTCCGTGCTATGAGTTGCTTGGTGAAGAGGAATTGGTCAGCATTGAAGAGCATGCAGACTGGATTCTTCAAGAGGTTGGTATGGAGTTTTGGGGAGATGATGAAGCTCTAAAGCTGTTCCAGGATGCTGGCGTCACGGTCAAGGGCAACAGGCTACAATTTGACAAAGGACATGCTCGTGAGCTCTGTAAGACAGCGCCTAAAGAGTTCGAAATGCATGCTCGAAATCCAGAAAGGTCAACGATATTTGGTGGCAATAGATTGGTTCTTGGGCCGGCATATGGATCACCTTTTGTTTATGACCGAAAGAGAGGCAGGAGACAGGGAACCATGGAAGATTTCCGGAATTTGGTCAAACTTGCTCACATGATTCCTTGGCTGCATCATACAAGTGGCACAGTTTGTGAACCGGTTGATATACCTGTAAACAAGCGCCACTTGGATATGGTCTATGCCCATTTAAAGTATTCCGACAAGCCCTTTATGGGGGCTGTTACTGCACCTGAGCGTGCCGAAGATTCAATTGCAATGGCGCGCATTGTTTTTGGTGACGAGTTTCTTGAGTCAAACTGTGTTATTCAGGGCAATATCAACGTTAATTCACCCCTGATTTATGACAACACTATGTCTGGAGCCTTGAAAGCTTACGCGAGAGCTAATCAGGGTGTTGTTATAACCCCCTTTATTCTTGGTGGTGCAATGTCACCAGTTACCATGCCTGCAGCGGTTGCTCAAGCCCATGCAGAAACTATGGTAGGCGTCGCCTTGACGCAATTAGTGCGACCGGGTTCGAGCGCTGTGTATGGCAATTTTTTAACAACCATGGATCTTAAGTCAGGGGCGCCAACATTTGGAACGCCTGAATCTACTCTGGCAACCCTAGCGGTTGGGCAGATGGCACGAAGGTTGGGATTGCCTTTTCGGGCTGGTGGTCACTACACGGCTTCCAAAGTGACTGATGCTCAAGCCATGCAGGAGTCCGCAGATTCAATGTTTCCAGCGTTTTTGGCGGGCGCTAATTTTATCCACCAGGCGGCTGGCTGGCTGGAGGGTGGTTTAGTAGTAGGTTATGAGAAATTTATACTTGATTCAGACCGTCTTGGAATGCTGCATCGGATGGGCGATGGATTGAGCATTAACGAGAATTCTCTAGGTTTCAGTGCCTTCAAGGAAAACTCCCCAGGTGAGAACTTTTTAGGTACAGAGCATACTGGAGAAAACTTTGAGACAGCAAACTTTCGCTCTGAAATAGCTGACAATAATTCTTTTGAGCAGTGGGAAGAGGATGGCTCCAAGGATGCCGAAGAGAGAGCTTACGAGCGCTGGAATGCCATGCTCGATGAATATGAAGAACCACCGATGGATACTGCAATAGACGAAGAGTTAAAAGACTTTATAAGGCTGAAGAAGGACAGTATGGATGACGAGTGGTATTAAACCTTGTCGCCTACTGCACGAGCCAAACCCTCCGGCTTAGCAAGTTTTTTGTGGGCTTCGTAAAAAGCCTCAACCCTGTCAATAACCAATTCACTAGGCATGCTGGCGCCACGGGTTTTTAGATTGACATGGATCAGCATATGTTCAGCAGTCGCAAGTAATCTGTTGTCCTCATGATAGAGGCAATGGAATAGGTGAAGTTTTTTACCGCCACCATGGATGACTTGGGTGGTTGCGTATACGTTTTCACCGATTAGAACTTCATCTAAGTGGCGGATGTGCGTTTCCACAGTAAAGTAGGAGCCTATACTAGAGATGTATTCTTCATCGACTCCAACAATCGCCATCATTTCAGTGGTGGCATCTGAAAAACATTCCAGATAACGTGATTCTGTCATGTGGTCGTTATAGTCGCCCCATTCCTTGCGTACTTTGGTTTGAAGCGTCAAGAGTGGAGTTGTCATGTCAAGCTTGGCAAAGTCCGTGCGCTCCTTCATTTTATTTAGGCGATCTTCAAACTCTTTCAGCGTGTTGCCAGCGCCCCAACGATTTTCCTTCAAGACCTTTAAAAAATCTACCAAGTTATCATCACGTTTTTCTTCTAATTCGCGAATACTGAATTGTCCAGATTGCTCATCAGATTGGTTCGAAACTTTATCCACTAATTCCTCTGTAAACTCAGGGACATCCATTAGATGAGTCCAGGGCCACTCGAGACATGGACCAAATTGTGAAATGAAATGGCGCATTCCGGCCTCTCCTCCTGCCAGTCTATAGGTTTCGAATAAACCCATCTGAGCCCAACGCAAGCCAAACCCAAAACGTATAACGTCATCAATTTCTTCGGTGGTAGCGACATCATCATTGACCAGCCAAAGGGCCTCTCGCCAGACTGATTCAAGAAGTCTGTCGCCAATAAATGCGGGGATTTCCTTTTTAATGTGTAACGGGAACATACCGATACTAGTGAAAACACTGCTGGCCTTTTCAATCAACTCTGTGGATGTTTTAGAGCCGCCAACAATTTCCACCAAAGGAAGAAGATAGACCGGGTTGAATGGATGGGCTACGATGAGGCGTTCGGGGTGCTTCATTTTCGCTTGTAGGTCTGATGGCAGGATGCCTGAAGTTGAAGAAGCGATAATAACATTGTGATTGGTGCTCAATTCAATCTCATCATAAACTGATTGTTTTACTGAGAGTCTTTCAGGGACAGCTTCGATAATGATATCGGCAGACTTAGAGACATCTGAAACCGAGTTTACGAATGTAAGATTGCCTCTATTTGGTAGATCAGATGTAAGTAGTTGGGTGTAAGCTCTTTCAGCATTTTGAATGACCTTGTTTACATTTTTTGGAGCCTCTTTTGAGGGATCATAGACAGCAACATCGATACCATTTAAAAGAAATCGCGCTATCCAGCCACCACCAATAACGCCACCACCAATAACGCCAGCCGATTCAATCCTTGTCATTCTATCCCCAGCGTTTCACTAGCTTCATTTTATCGCGTACATCTTGCGGTCCCATAATAGTGCAACCCATGCCTTGTGCTGTTTGAACAGCCTTCTCAACAAGTTCTTCATTGGTTGCAAGGACACCACGCTTGAGATAGATGTTATCCTCGAGCCCGACACGAATGTTTCCGCCCGCAAGAACTGCCAAGGCGACATAAGGCAATTGGTTCCTGCTAATTGAGAAGGCAGAAAAGGTCCAATCTTTTGGAACATTTGATGTCACTGCGAGAAATGTGTGTAGGTCATCGGGTGCGCCCCAAGGTATACCCATACAGAGCTGGATCATCACAGGGTCATCAATTAGACCTTGATCTTTTAGCCAAATTGCAAACTGTAAATGACCAGTATCAAAAACTTCAATTTCGGGCTTAACCCCAAGCGCTTGAACTTGTTTCGTCATTTCCTTCAAGACTGAAGTGGTGTTGGTCATAACGTAATCACCTTGGCCAAAATTCATGGAGCCGCAATCAATGGTGCATATCTCAGGAAGAATATTTGCGACATGTTGAAGTCTCTCTGTTGCGCCAACCATGTCGGTTTCTTTTTCATTTAATGCCAATGGTTCTTCAGCAGGACCAAAAACCATGTCGCCGCCCATTCCAGTGGTTAAATTCAAAACCATATCAACCTTCGACTCTCTAATGAAATTAACGACTTCAGCATACAAAGCTGGATCACGACCAGGTGCCCCAGTTTTTGGATCTCTCACGTGGATGTGAACGACAGCGGCTCCTGCCTGGGCTGCTCCAATACATGAGTCAGCGATTTGTTGGGGCGTAATCGGAATCTTATCGGACTTTGCCGTTGTGTCCCCAGCGCCGGTAACGGCGCAAGTGATAAATACGTCTCTTGATGGTTGTAGGTTGATCATAGTAATTTCTCCAAATATAGAGTTTTCATTTTAGACAAAATAAATTGAGTTATAAATATGTTACTGTTGAACAATGAGTCTGCTATACTTTTTCCGTTATAAATTCTACATAATACGAAATGAGTATATTTACCAGTTCAGAATCGACACTCAAGGTAACGATCTTGGTATTACCTGAATCCTCTATGCTGGTACTTGCATCGATGATTGATCCGATGAGGGCTGCAAACCGTTTATCTGGTAGTCACTGTTTCACTTGGAAGATTGTTACAACCGATGGGTTGCCGGTTAAATGTACATGCGGTCTTCAGATTAAACCGGATGGGAAGCTTGAATCCATCAACAATGGCAATCTTCTTTTTATTGTTTCTGGTTTTAAACAATTTGAATATATTTCGAGTGATGAGATAAGATTGATTGGAAGATTTTCATTAAATTTTGATGCAATGGGGGGTGTTGATACAGGAGCTTGGATTTTAGGAAAGGCTGGATTGCTGGATGGCAAATCTGCTACAACACACTGGGAAGATTTAGAAGATTTTGCAGATTATTTTAGAGGTACAAACGTTCAACCGGACCGCTTTGTAATTGATGAAGATGTTATAACAATTGGTGGCGCATCACCAACCTTTGATTTTATGCTTCATTTGATTAGATCTAGGCTTGGTTACCCTGCAGCTTTAGAGGTTGCAAGTGTTTTTGTATACGATGAGACTCATTTTTCTACTGATGCACAGCCACTCGTATCATTAGGATTGTTGAATGATTTCGAGCCGCGTGTTACTAAAGCTATTCGTATCATGGAATCAAACCTTGATGAACCGATTTCAGCAACATCAATAGCAAAGAGATTAAATATTTCTAGTCGCAGATTGGAAAATCTCTTTCAATTGCATTTGCAAACCACTCCAGGAGCATATTATTTAAATCTAAGGTTGCTTCGTGCAAAAAAATATGTCACAGATACACTTTTACCAATGCAAGAAATAGCTATAAGAACAGGTTTTAACAGTCTTTCATCATTTTCAAGGTCTTTCAAGAAAAGTTATCATAGCTCACCTAGTGCTTATCGTCAGAGATAATTGTGTCGTAGCTCACTAGTTACTCTAAATATTTTTTTGCATACGATTGCAATATCTTCTTGCAGGAAATACTGCTGTGTTATAATTTATTGCAACATTATTTAAAATCATTGAATCATTCAATAACCCAAATATAAACCGGGAGTCAGATGGCTGAAATCGAATTAATTAATCTAACCAAGCGATGGGGCAGTTTTGTTGCTGTAGACAACTTTAATTTGACCATTGCTAACGAAGAGTTTTTGGTATTGCTTGGGCCCTCTGGTTGCGGGAAAACAACTACTATGAGATTGATTGCTGGGCTAGAAGAAGTCACCGAGGGTGAAGTAATAATCGATGGAAAAATGGTTAATGAATTGGAGCCAAAAGACCGAGATGTTGCAATGGTTTTCCAGTCATATGCGCTCTATCCAAACATGACTGTTTATGAAAATATTCGATTCCCTCTGAAGGTGAGAAAGGTTGATCGCGAACTTCATGAAGAAAGAGTGAAGCGGGCCGCTGCAATGGTTGAACTAGAGGGCTATTTACATCGAAAACCATCCGAATTGTCAGGGGGTCAACGTCAACGTGTAGCCTTGGCGAGAGCAATTGTTCGTGAGCCTTCTGTGTTTTTGATGGACGAGCCATTATCGAACCTTGATGCTAGGTTGCGGGTCTCTACTCGTGCACAAATAAAGAATCTACAGCATGAGCTTCGTGTCACAACCATTTATGTAACCCATGACCAGGTAGAGGCAATGACGCTTGCCGATAGAGTTGTTGTTATGGATGCTGGTGCTATTCAACAGATTGGAACTCCAAAAGAAATTTATAACAAACCAGCCAACAGTTTCGTTGCCAGTTTTATTGGATCTCCTGCAATGAATTTGATGCATGGCACTATCAGTAACGGAGTCTTTATTGGTGAAAATGTAAAAATTAATGGATTAAATAAAGAGCACTCGGGTGAGGTAAATTTGGGTTTTCGTGCTGAGGACGCATCTATCGTTGAGAGTGGAGGTGAGATTGTTGGTGCTACCTTCTCTTTGGAACTGCTGGGTGATGCTACGATGGTTACTATTAAGGCTGGTGGTGAAGTGATTTCTGTCAAGTCTGATAAAAATTATCATACTGAGATTGGCTCTACGGTAAGGGCTCATGTTCCTGCGAATCTTTGCTTACTATTTAATGAAGAGACCGGTGAAATGCTTGACAATTAAAGCCCAAATAAATATAAATACTAACACTTATATTGCATATGAATCATGAAGAAAAATCAAAAGAAACATACTCCGTAGTTAAAGCTATGGAAGATGCTTTGGCAGCTAGTTCGAATGATATGGGTAGGTATTTCCATGAAGAATTTCGTTGGATGGGCAACCAGGGTTGTGGTACTAAACAAAACCTTGAAGAGTTTCGAAATAATTGGCAGTTGCCATTGAGAGCTGCTTTTACTGACCGCATATACAAAACAGATAAATTTTTAGCAGATGGTGAGTGGGCTGCATGCTTTGGCCATATTGACGCAATCCATAGCGGTGAATTTATGGGTATTGTGCCAACCAATAAACGAGTGAAAATTCACTACACTGATTTTTGGGAAGTGAAAGAAGGGCTTATAACTGACAACTGGGTAACGGTTGATTTTCCGAGTATTTTGGCACAGCTTGGTGTTGACGTATTTAATGGCCAAGGCTGGGAGGCCTATGATCGTGGAGAAAAAAAACCGCCAAAACCTGAATAAATGAGGACATTATGGCTATTCAATATTTAAAAAAAGGAAAAAATGAAGCCGACCGAGCTGTCGATGATGTGAAAGTCAGAGGGGTTGTTGAAGGCATTCTCAAGGCGATTGAAGAGAGAGGCGATAATGCCGTTAGAGAGTACTCTCAAAAGTTTGATAATTACACGCCAGAATCTTATAGGTTAAATCTTCATGAAATAGACAGTTTAATAAAAAGAGTGCCAAAACGTGACTTGAAAGACATCAAGTTTGCTCAGTCACAAATAAGAGGATTTGCTCAAGCTCAGCGAGATTCAATGCAAGATATAGAAATTGAAACCATGCCTGGCGTTACCCTTGGGCATAAAAACATACCGGTGCAGTCTGTGGGTTGCTATGTTCCTGGTGGCAAGTTCCCAATGGTAGCCTCAGCGCATATGTCAATTGTGACAGCAAGTGTTGCAAAAGTACCCAGAATCATTGCTTGCACCCCACCATTTGAAGGTGAGCCAAATCCAGCAGTGATTGCTGCTATGCACCTCGGCGGGGCCCATGAGATTTATGTCATTGGTGGAATTCAGGCAGTCGGCGCAATGGCTCTTGGTACTGAAACGATTGACCCAGTTGATATGCTTGTTGGTCCGGGCAATGCCTATGTTGCTGAAGCCAAAAGGCAACTATTTGGACGAGTAGGTATCGATTTACTTGCCGGACCAACAGAAACTATGGTGATAGCTGATGAGACCGTGGATGCTGAATTATGTGCCACTGATTTACTTGGACAGGCAGAACATGGTTATGATTCTCCAGCCGTTTTGGTGACTAATAGTCAAAAACTTGCTGAAGACACGCTTGCTGAGATCAACAGACTCTTAAAGATACTTCCAACAGCGAACACCGCTGCTGTTAGCTGGGAAGAATATGGTGAAGTTATTCTTTGCGATAGTTATGAAGAGATGCTCGATGTCTCCAACGATATTGCCTCAGAGCATGTTCAAGTTATGACTGATCGAGACCATTGGTTTTTAGATAATATGCATTCATATGGAGCGCTGTTTTTAGGAGCGAGAACAAACGTATCGAATGGTGATAAAGTAATTGGAACCAATCATACTTTGCCAACCAAGAAGGCGGGCCGTTATACAGGTGGACTATGGGTTGGTAAATTCCTAAAAACGCATAGCTATCAAGAAATAACCACTGATGAAGCGGCCACCAATATTGGTGAATACTGCTCTCGTCTTTGTATGCTGGAGTCTTTTGTTGGACATGCTGAACAGGCTAATATCAGAGTTAGGCGATATGGTGGTAAAGATATACCATATGGCGAGGCAGCAAAGTGATGACTGATATTCATTCACACAATAAGTCTCTTATAGGACAGCTACGTCAGGCAATGTATAACTACGAGTCTCAAGAGGTTTTGGAAACACTAAAAAAGCTGTTTCATGATGATGCGATCGTTCATTTATGTTTCCCTTTTGAAGACCTCGATGGTGCAGAAGGCCTTTTTACTGAAGCATACAAACCACTTTATAGAGCGATTCCAGATTTAGAACGCCGTGACACCATTGTGATATCAGCACCAACGGCTGAAGGAGATAATTGGGTAGGGTGTTGTGGATATTATACTGGAACATTTGAATTTCCTTGGATGGGTATCCCGCCGACAGGGCATCAAGTTGCTATGCGCTTCCATGAGTTTTATCGTATTGTTGACAATCTTGTTGTTGAGATGCAAGCTCTTTGGGATATTCCAGAGATGATGATGCAAGCAAATGCCTGGCCTATGACGCCTAGTCTTGGGCGAGAATGGCATGTACCCGGACCCGCAACACAAGATGGAATAAGTGACCTTCCTTTTGATGAAAAAACAAGCAACACCTCACGACAGCATATTATTGATATGCTTACTGCGATGAAAAAACACCCCTCAAAAGGTGGACCGGAAGTCATGGAAATGGAGAAGTATTGGCATCCACGTATGAGTTGGTATGGCCCCTCCGGTATAGGCACCTGTAGAGGTATTGATGGTTTTCGAAATTGGCATCAAATTCCGTTTTTGAAAGCCATGCCAGACCGGGGTCAGTACGTTGATGAGATAAATTACCATTTCTTTGCTGAACGAAACTATGTTGGAGTAACTGGTTGGCCAAATATGATACAGTCGATAACCCACGATGGTTGGTTGGGGATAGCACCCGTTGGGAAGAAGATTACAATGAGAAGTTTGGATTTTTGGAGGATTGAAAACGGATTGATAAGAGAAAATTGGGTAATGGTAGATCTATTAGATATGTATAACCAAATAGGGGTAGATGTTTTTGCTAGACTCCATGAATTTAATAAGGCCAGATCTAGTAATCTTGCCACATCAGTTTATGAGAAATCTCAACATGATTGAATTACCAAGCATGCCATCGTTACGCCTTGATGGTATGAAGGCTCTTGTTACCGGTGCGTCTTCTGGTATTGGCTTAGGTTGTGCTGTAGCTTTGGCCGAAGCTGGAGCTCACGTAATATTGTCAGCAAGAAACGTCAAAACCCTTAGTCAAGTTGTGGATGCAATTCAAGCAAAAGAATTGAGTGCGGAAGCAATGATGTTAGACATTACGAAAATTAATTTAACCAGAAGAACTATACTAAATAACGGTCCTTTTGACATTTTGGTAAATAGTGCTGGATTGGGTCGTCACTCACCCTCTCAGAATACTTCAGTGGAGGATTTTGATGAGGTAATGAATGTCAATCTCCGCGGTGCTTATTTTGTAACACAGGCCGTAGCAAAGGGCTTAATTAAAAATAAAAAACCTGGCTCTTTAATCAACATCTCTTCTCAAATGGGGCATGTAGGGGGTATTGATAGAGCCGTTTACTCTGCCTCAAAACACGCAGTTGAAGGTTTTACTAAAGCTATGGCAATAGAGTGGGGGCCATATCAAATACGAGTTAATACTATTTGCCCGACATTTATTCGCACCCCTCTTACGCAATCTACTTTCGACAACCCTGAACGTAGGAAATGGATTGAAGAAAAGATAAAGCTTGGTCGAATTGGTGAAGTTGAAGACGTCATGGGAGCTGTAGTATTTCTAGCATCTGAAGCATCTAAAATGATAACAGGCTCCGCTTTGATGGTTGATGGCGGTTGGACGGCAGATTGATGGCAGCCAAAAAAATAACCTCAGTGGAAGTAGCAAAATTGGCTGGTGTAAGCCAGTCTGCAGTTTCTCGTGTTTTTACACCTGGCGCTTCTGTTTCCGAAAGAAAGAAGGAGAAAGTCCATAGTGCGGCTGCAAAGCTCGGCTATCGTCCTAATGTTTTGGCACGATCACTCATTACCGGTCGGTCACGCATTATCGGTCTAGTGGTCGCTTATCTGGATAACTACTTTTATCCAGAGGCGGTTGAGCTTCTTTCTAATGCTTTGCAGAAAAAAGGCTACCATGTTTTGGTTTTTATGGCTTCGAAAACTGCAGGAAATATTGATGATGTATTTGACGAAATGCTTGACTATCAAGTTGATGGTGTTATTGCTGCCTCTGTTGCGATGTCTTCAGAGTTAGCAGTAAGATGCAATGCTGCAGGAGTTCCCGTTGTTTTGTTTAACCGTGCACAAGATGATGAAAGATTATCAGCTGTCACTTCAGATAATATAGATGGAGGTCAAAAGGTTGCAAAATTTCTCATTGCGGGCGGTCACAAACGCCTTGGTTATATAGCGGGCTGGGAAGGCGCTTCAACCCAGCGTGATAGAGAAGTCGGGTTTATTGAAGAGATGAAAAAACATGGAAGGTCGCTCTTTGCCCGAGAATTGGGTAATTTTAATACAGGTGAAGCTCGAAAGGCTGCACGAAAAATGTTTACTGCTAAGGAAATACCAGATGCTGTTTTTGTTGCGAATGACCATATGGCATTTATAGCAATGGATGTAATACGTTTTGAACTAGGGTTAAAAATACCGGAACAGGTTTCGGTTGTCGGTTATGATGATGTGCCAGTTGCCTCCTGGCCTGCATATGATTTAACAACCGTTAGACAGGCAGCCAATCAAATGGTAACTGAAACCGTTTCATTGCTTCTGGAGTGTATTGAAGATCAGAAAACAAATCCACGTCAAATACAAATAAAGGGTCCACTGATAGTGCGGGGCTCCGCGAAAATTTCAAATAAATAAAATGTTTAATCCTCTCCCTAGCAGCATCACCATCAAAGAATCCGCAGTTCACGGCCTAGGGCTCTTTGCAGTTCAGAAAATTCCGAAGGGCACATAGGATAAAAACATGACAGCTCAGGAAATGGAATCCCATATTGTTCGCTACGATGAATTGAAGCCTTGCAAAACGGCGTTTATTGATGCACATACGCCTGGCTCAGATCAAAAAGATAACTTCACGATTATTGGTCCGGGTGTGTCAGAAAGTCCTGATCAGCATGTACATATTTCTGAAACACCAGGTTTTAATATTGGTGCTGCTGGACAGCCACCTAAATGTATTAACTCATTGCATTCACATACAACAGCCGAGGTATTTTTTGTTCTCAAAGGCCGCTGGCGTTTTTTTTGGGGCAGATGGGGTACTGCAGGAGAGGTAATTATCGAAAAAGGAGATATATTTAATGTACCTACTGGAATATTTCGGGCTTTCGAAAATATCGGAAATGATTACGGTATGCTTATGGCGATACTCGGTGGCGATGATGCTGGTGGTGGAGTGACATGGGCTCCACAGGTCATTGAAGAGGCAAAAAAATATGGACTCATTTTGGGTGAAAATGGTTTATTATATGATATGAAAAAAGGTGAATCTCTCCCTAAAAATGTTAATCCGGTTCCATTACTAACAGAAGAGGATTTAAAGAGTTTTCCTGAAATTCCTTCTGAAGATATTGTTCGAGATTATGTTGCTCGATATTCTGTTTTAACAGGATTAGCTGAGTCTTCGCCAGTAAAAGTGATAGCAGAAGATGGTTTAATAAAGGATCGTCCTGGTTTTGAGGTTGAATTCCTGACTGGTGATTCAAGTACAAAAAACATGTATTCAACCAGTCGCCATGAAGTACTCATGATCATGAAGGGACACTGGAATCTAAGTTGGGATGGAGGCAATACTGTACTTGGACCCGGTGATACTTGTTCTGTGCCACCTAGTTTAGAACATAAACTCTTCCCCGCTAATTCTCAAAAGTCAAGTCTTTTCCGTGTCACTAACACCGATGATCCTGCGGGTTCGACTTGGAGAGGATAGGCATTCTAATACTTTATTCAAGGAGCAATACATGAGTAGAATTTTAACAACACACGTAGGCTCACTGCCTCGCAGTCAAGAAGTTGTAGACTTTATTTTTTCCCGAGAAAACAACCATGTATATGATAAAGCTGATTTTGATGTATGCATGAAAAAAAATGTATCGGATACCGCTGAAAAACAAAAAAACGCGGGTATAGACATTGTGAGTGATGGTGAAACTTCCAAAATATCCTATGCAACTTATGTCAAAGACAGATATTCAGGATTTTCAGGTGATAGCCCTCGCAACCCACCCGAAGACTTGAAAATGTTTCCAAGCTTTCTACAACGGTTAGCTGATGATGGCGGCACCCCAAAATATGCTCGTCCAATGTGCACCTCTGAAGTACGCTCAAAAGGTCAAGGTGAACTGGAAAAAGACATTGCTAATTTGAAATCAGCAATGGAGACTCATGGCATTAAAAGAGGGTTTATGAACGCAGCCTCTCCAGGTGTTATCTCTCTTTTTCTGCAAAATGATTTTTATCCAACAAGAGATGCTTATCTCGCTGCTCTTGCAGATACAATGCGAGATGAATATGAAACTATTGTTGCATCTGGACTCGATTTGCAACTAGACTGCCCAGATTTAGCGCTCTCCAGACACATGTTATTCAATGATCTGACAGATACAGAATTTCTGAAAATCGCAGAATCTCACATGGAGGCACTTAACCACGCATTAAAGAATATTCCAAAAGAAAAAGTGAGAATTCACATATGTTGGGGAAATTATGAAGGACCACATTGTTGTGATATTGGCATGGACAAGGTTTTTGGAACATTAATGAAAGCGAACGCTCGCTACACTTTGTTTGAGACTTCTAATCCACGCCATGCTCACGAATGGACAGTTTTTCGTAATCGAAAGAATGAAATTCCAGATGACAAAATACTCGTGCCTGGTGTTGTTGACACCACAACAAATTTTGTTGAACATCCTGAGCTTGTTGCGCAACGAATTGAGAAGTTTGTCGATATAGTTGGAGTGGATCGAGTGATTGCTGGCTCTGACTGCGGATTTGGAACTTTTGCCGGTTTTGGTGCTGTAGATCCAGACATTGCTTTTGCTAAATTAAAGTCACTATCAGAAGGTGCTGCGCTTGTAAGTAATCGACTATGACACCTCTGGTAATGATTCCTGGAATGATGTGTGATGAACGCATTTTCGCTCCACAAATAGAAGAGCTTGCCTCAAAGAGATCAGTGCATATTGCAGATATTTCCAAACATGACAATATTAGTGATTTGGCAGCGGATGTGTTAAGCAATGCGCCGCCAAAATTTTGTCTTGTTGGGCATTCAATGGGTGGTATTGTTGCTATGGAGATATGTGCACAAGATCCAAAGCGTATTGAAAAATTAGTGCTAATTGATACTAATCCACTAGCTGAATTAGAGGAAGTAAAACTTAAGCGTGAGCCTCAAATTAGTGATGCTTTGTCAGGAAAATTAGTAAATGTTATTCGTGATGAGATGATACCCAACTATTTAGCGATTAATGAAAATCAAGATATTATTCTAAATATCTGTATGGAGATGGCACTTTCTTTAGGCCCTAAAGTCTTTATTAATCAATCAAGAGCTCTTCAAGGGAGGAGCGATCAACAAAACAACCTTAAAGTTCTGGATATGCCTGTACTGATAATGTGTGGCTCAGAAGACAAATTATGTTCCATAGAGAAGCATGAATTGATGCATAATATGATTAGTAATTCAAAGTTAGAGGTAATCAAGAATGCTGGCCATTTGCCTACATTAGAGCAACCAGCAAAAACCACGGAGGTATTGAAAACATGGCTCATGAATTGATAGATTCTGAATTACTTACGCTTCTTCGGTCAGTAGACACTCCAACAGTGTGTAATGCTATAGAAGTAGCACAAGGTAAGCGTGGTTTTTCACAGTTTACCCGTGGAACAATGATTTGTTCTGCCCCACAAACGCCACCCATGGTTGGATTTGCAAAAACAGCCAAAATTGCAGCTTTGAATCCACCTACAGAATCTCAGGAAGTAATTCAAGGACGGAGGATGGACTATTATCGTTATATGTCAGAAGCTCCACGTCCATCAGTTGCAGTCATTGAAGATATTGACTATCCTGATTGTGTAGGGGCATATTGGGGAGAAATAAATACAAAAGTTCATAAAGGTTTTGGAATTTCTGGAGCGTTAACTAATGGAGTTTTTCGAGATCTTGGAGATCTTGCAAAAGACTTTCCTGTTGTTGGTGGTTCAATTGGTCCAAGCCATGGATTTGTTAATGTTCGAGAGGTTGAAACTGAGGTCAATATTTTTGGTCTTCGAATAAAACCTAATGAGTTGATACATGCTGATCAGCATGGTGCTGTAGTTATTCCTGGCAGTGTAATAAGCACGTTGCAGGATGCCATTCAAAAATTATTAAATGCAGAAAGTATGATTCTAGAACCAGCCGGTAAAAAAGATTTTAATTTTGATAGATTTCAGAAAGCTTGGAAGCGTTTTGAAAAATCTAGGACATAGGCGTTGTATTTATGGGTTCAATATATACATAAATTTGCAAAAAAACCTTATACATGAAATATGTTGTGTTATAATTTTTGCAATCGTATGCATAAAGTAGTTATAAAACAAATATAGTTTATGATTTGTAGCTATTTTATCTGACGACAGAATTTATCAATTTTGGTAAATTTATAACAAAGAAAGGAGTACAAAATGTTTATTAAAAGAATAACGCAAGTTACTGGCTTGGTCGTTGCAATGCTTTTTGGCGCAGCTGCGTATGCAGATTGTGGTCCATCCGGCGCATCGATTCGAATTCTTGCCAGTGACTTTCCAGCAATTCATGCTGTAGCTGGAACTGCTGAAGAAATGTGTGGCAGCTCAGCAAGTGAGTTCACTCGTAATCACACTACTGAAGCTCGAGCAATTATGAACGAGGCACAGACCCCTAACCCAGCTGTATATACATCGGTTATCGTTGCCAACTCTACGCTAGTCCAGTTGATGAATGATGGCTTGGTAAGACCTTTGAACGATCTGGTGGACAAATATGGTGGGGACCTAAAACCGAGCCAATTGATTACTATTGATGGCAATGTTATGGCTATTGGCTTTATGGCGAACTCGCAGCACCTCTTCTCGCGAACTGACATTTTAGAGCAGGCCGGAGTTAGTGGCGTACCAGAGACTTATGAAGATGTCTTATCTGCGGCTGCCAAAATTCGAGCAGCGGGAATCATGGAACACCCAATTGTTATGAATATGAAGACTGGTTGGAATTTGGGCGAAGTATTCAACATGATTTATATGGCACACGACGGCGATTTATTTAAGTCCGGAACGGCTGAACCAAATGTTAACAACCATAAAGGTGTCGCGACGCTTAACTTGATGAAGGGATTGAGCGAATATCTCCACCCTGACCATCTAACCCAAGCATCAGACCAAACACAGGGCTTATGGGAGGCAGGAAAGGCTGCTCTTGGCATTATGTGGGGTTCGCGCGGTGGAGTAATTCTGGATGATGAAGGCTCTTCAGCAGCTGTCACTTCCAACACCGTTCTAAGCAGTGCACCGTCAGTAGCTGCTAGTGGTGTTTCGACTCCAGCTTCGACTCTGTGGTGGGATGGCATAACCATTGCCACTAACATCCCTGACAAGGATGCCGAAGCAACGTTCGCCGCACTTGTTGGCGCAATGACACCGGATATGGTTGCTGCGAACAATGATGACGCTATCTGGCTGATCGATGGTTATAAGCCGGGTCCTGCAGCAGCTGGTGTTTCGGAAACTGCATCTAATGGTGCAAATGCGTATCCGATGTACCCTTATATGGGTGCCATGCACAACGCTTTGGGTGCCGAAATTGGCGACTTTCTTAAAGGCGTTGAAACTGCGGAACAGACGCTTGCTGATATAGAGGCTGCTTACGTTCTTTCCGCGAAAGAACAGGGATACCTATAATCCATCTATAGTTACTACCCTAAATGACGAAGGGGCCCACCGGGCCCCTTTTATTCATATACAAAAAAATCTATCTGAAGGAAGGAAGAATGAAAGGTTTTGACCCAAAATTTAATAATTTTCCCGAATATATAAACGGCATTACCTATGAGATCTGGGAAGAAGGACTTAGTGAAGAAAAATTACATAAATATTACGCTTCTGATATTTTAGTGAGGTCACCTTCTTCCATAATCATCGGCAATGAGGGTGTCATTGCAGCTACTAAAGACACATTATCAGAGTTTCCAGATAGAAAACTTTTTGGTGAGGATGTTATCTGGTCAGGCTCCCCTGAAGAGGGTATGCTCTCGTCTCATCGAATTTTATCTACAGCTACCCATTCAGGTGACGGTCAGTTCGGTAAAGCAACCTCTAATAAATTGAGCTATAGAGTTATCGCTGATTGCCACGCAATCAATAATCAAATAAACGATGAATGGCTTGTACGCGACCAGGGCGCTATTGCGCGTCAAATTGGATTGACTCCTGAGAATTTTGCCAGATTCGAGATAGAACGTGAGGGTGGTCCAGATAACTGTCTACGGCCATTTTCAGATTCAATTGATCAGCCAGGGCCTTATCGGGGAAAAGGCAATGAAAACGAATGGGGCGAAAAGTACAGTGATATTCTTAATCGTCTTATGAATTCTGATATATCAGTTGTTCAAAAAGAATATGATCGTGCCTGTCAATTGGAGTATCCAGGTGGTTTCACAGGTCACTCTTTTTCCGATGTTGAAGGCTTTTGGATGGGGCTACGGTCATCCATGCCAAGTGCATCTTTTGAGATTGAACATCAGATAGGACGTGAAGATTCAATGATGCCTCCAAGGGCTGCAGTCAGATGGACTTTAAAAGGAAGACACGATGGTTTGGGTTTGTTTGGAGAGCCAACCGGTGCGGAATTATATGTTATGGGTATTTCCCATGCAGAATTTAGTCCTTGGGGATTGCGTCGTGAATACGTTGTTATTGATGAAATTGCGATTTGGAAACAAATTCTTCTAACAACTGGATAAAACCACCGATTGTAATGTTACAATTTATTAAGTTCAAACTCGAGACATAACTATGCCGAACCGAACCTTCTTCTGGTTTATCTTGCCTGCAATGACAGCGATGATCCTGCTCATTGCGCTGCCAATTGTATCGGTTCTCATTCAGTCGGTTCATATTCAGCATGAACAAGTGTTGGTTTTAAGCGAAAGCTGTGACCCTTTTGGTTGCACAAAGGTAACCTCGATTGATACAGAAGCCACTGCGAAGCTCCGTGCAGAAAAGCCTCTGGGTCGGTTTATTGGGCTGGATACCTATACCGATCGCGCACACTTGGCCATTGATGAGGTTAGCAAGGCTTGGACCTCCTCCGACAGCATGGGGGCCTTCTTTAATAGGGTCTTGAATCTGCCACTCTACAAAGCCCTAGCCTTCACCATCACCTATACGGTCTTTGTCACCCCATTGGTGATTCTATTCGGCCTTGCTGTTGCCGTTGGAGTCAACAATCTGCCAAAAATCGTTAAGGGTCCCACGGTTTTTATTTCCCTTCTGCCGATGATCATAACGCCGCTGGTGGGCTCGATTATTTTATTTTGGATGGTAGACGGTGATGGAATTATTGGGGCAATGTTGCAGCGGATTTTCGAAGATAATTCACTCAGCCTCAAGGCGTCACCTAAGCTCACATGGATCATGTTGATTGTCTATGGCGTTTGGCACCATCTGCCATTCAGTTTTATCGTATTCTATGCAGGTCTGCAAACCGTATCCGAGGATACGATGGAAGCAGCTATGATTGATGGGGCGTCACGTTGGCAACGTATGATTAATGTGGTCGTGCCACATTTGATGCCGTTGGTGATTTTCCTATTATTGATACAGTTAATGGACAATTTTCGGGTATTTGAACCCATCATAGGCTTCTCGGCCGAGGCTCACGCCACCTCACTTTCCTGGATTATTTACAATGCCCTGCGTGAAAGTGGTTCTCCACTTTTTAGTTCCGCTGGCGCGACTTCGATGATAACTATCATAGGCGTCGTCATTCTTCTGGTGCCGTTGTTGGTGCACACTTATCGCGGTTATAGTCAGAAAGCTAATTAAGGAGGCAAAATGACAACCAAGGCCAAACTCCGCATCACCCCACTCTTTGTGATTTCTTCGATGCTTGTGGCGCTCTGGCTGTTTCTCGCGTCTTTTCCTTTTCTCTGGACGCTCTGGGGAAGTTTCAAGGTACAGGCTGATTTCTTTTCAATGGCTGATTGGCGTAATGCGCTTGGCGGCGTGCATACTAAAGCTCAAACTGGAAGTGCTTTTACCGGCGCAGGCTATTACGGCGCATGGGTACAGGAGGAATTCTGGAAACCTGTCACTAATTCTTCAATTGTGATTTTCTTTACCGTGATTATTTCGCTCACCTTAGGCACATTGGGTGGTTATGCGTTGGCGCGTTCTGGCCGTCGCTATGCGTTCTGGATACTGATGGCTGCACTGGTGTTTCGCGCTATGCCGCACATCACACTAGTCTCAGGTTATTTACTACCGTTTTTTGAATGGAACATATGGGGTCTCATGCCCACCACCATCATTGTACTGGTGGCAATCAACCAACCCTTCACGCTATGGATGTTGCATAGCTTCTTTTTAAATATCCCTAAGGATATGGATGAAAGTGCCATGGTCGATGGCTGTACTCGGTTTCAGGCTTTCTGGCACGTAATTATCCCAGTCATGTGGCCAGGTGTGATCACTACAGGCCTATTCAGTTTCCTCTTGGCTTATAATGATTTCGCTGTGACATCTATGCTTTTGAGTCAAGAAAACGAGACGATGATTCCCGCTATTGCTGGCTTTCTTGGAACTGTACAGGTTGAAGGAAATGTGATGTTTGCTGTCGCCGCGGTAGTTTCAGCTACAGTACCCCTTCTCTTTCTGGTGATGTTCTTCCAACGGCAAATTGTCAGCGGTCTGACTACCGGTGCCGTCAAGGGATAATTCTAAAAGGTAGCCAGAAAATGAGCGGATATCAAGTTGAGAAACAGCTAGTTCTAAATTATTATCAGGAACTAGATTCTGCATCAAAAAATAACATTACTATGGTAATGGAACGATACTTAGATGAAAATTATATCTGGCGTGGCTTTCATCCCTTCAACGAGCAATCTAGCGCTAAGGCAGTGTCAGAAGTGTTTTGGCAACCACTTCGCCATTCTTTGCAACATATACAACGTCGCATGGATATTTTCATGGCGGGTCGGAATGAAATAGATGGTTTTGAGTCTGTATGGGTCACCTCAATGGGCCACTTGATGGGTCTATTTGACAACGAATGGCTAGGAATAAGACCATCAGGAAAGATGGCCTTTTTGCGGTACTGTGAGTTTAACAAGATAGAGCATGGGAAGATCATAGAAACTGCAATGTTCTTTGACATTCCTCATCTTATGATGCAGGCGGGTTTGCGGCCCTTCCCAACTCAAACTGCAGCACATTTGGTGCAGCCAGGACCAATGACACATGATGGTGTGATGTTTGAAGAGCAGAACCCCAAAGAAGGTGAGAAAACTCTAGCTGCAATAGATTTCATGGTCAATGATCTGAAGAATTGGAAAGATCCAAAAAAACTACCCCTAGTTGAAGAACTTAGAAGAAGCTGGCATGAAGATATGATCTGGTGGGGTCCTGCAGGTATTGGGGCAACGTACACAATAGAGCGTTATGCTGAGCAACATTCGGGACCGTTTCGTGCTGCTTTTACAGATCGTATATTTAATGGGCATCTTTGTAGATTTGCCGAAGGAAAATTCGGTGGCTTTTTTGGTTGGCCAAATCTAACCTTGACACCTACAGGTGAGTATATGGGAATGCCTACGAAAGCCAAACCTGTTGACATGCGTGTTATAGATATGTATCGACGGGGAGGAGATAAGTTATCAGAAAATTGGATATTTATCGATTTTTTGCATTTCTGGAATCAACAGGGTGTGGATATTTTAGCTCAGATAAAAATCGATAATTAACTGGCTATATTTTTTATGACAAGTTTTTCAACAATAAATGTTAAACCTCTTTCAGGCTATGTCGGAGCTGAAATTGACGGAATTAATTTAAAGAAAATTTCTGAAGAACAATTTGAAGAAATTAAAATAGCCTTTGGTGAATATGGAGTTATTTTTTTTAGAAATCAAAGTTTATTACCTCAAGAAGAAATAACTTTTGCAGAATATTGGGGGAAAATAAATATTAATCGTTTTTTTACAAATTTGGAAGGTTATCCTAAAATAGCATTAGTATCAAAAGAACCAAATCAAAAAAAGAATATTGGTAGTGACTGGCACACAGATCATACTTATGATTTAGAACCTGCTATGGGATCAATTCTGTTTGCTCATCAAGTCCCTAAAAATGGAGGTGATACAATGTTTTCTAGCATGTATGCAGCCTATGAAAGCTTATCAGATGGTCTTAAAGATACTTTAAAAAACTTGTATGGGAGACATTCTAGCAGGCATGTTTTTGGAAAGTCATATGCTGAAAGAAATGATGATACAGTCGGAAGAATAATTAATTCTGATCAAGCTAACCAGGACGCAATTCACCCTGTTATTATTACACATCCAGAGACAGGACGAAAAGCCCTTTTTGTGAATCCAACTTTTACACTTGGGTTTCAGGGGTGGAGTGATGAGGAGTCGAAATCACTATTACAGTATTTGTACTCACATGCAACTAAACCAGAATTTACATGTAGATTTAAATGGGAAGAGGGTTCTATAGCATTTTGGGATAATAGATCTACATGGCACTTGGCTGTAAATGATTACCATGGTGAACGAAGATTAATGCATCGGATAACTATTGATGGAACTAGATTGACATAGTTGTCTAAAAGTAAAAACACGCATCTCTCAACATTCCTTCCCCAGCCTTCTATAGTTATTTGGTTTAAGTTATGGTTATGGTTTTAGTTTGCTAAGCATTTGCTGAGTCATTGCATCTAGTTTCCTCTTCTTCTTTTCTTGACCAATTAAAGCTGCACGCCTAGCATTCTCTGATTTTGTTAAAGCTCATCCTAAAGTATAATTCGTAAGAAAAAAAGATTTTAAATCTTTTCATTTGTTATTTATTGTCAAAAACGTATAAAAGCTGTTATGATAAATATAATCATTGTTATTGTGTCTCGAAGTTAGTAGACACCAAAGTCTAAATTTTTTATTTATAAAATAAAATAATTAATGAGATAAAATGGCATCAATCTCTGGGAAGAATCAAATTAATTGGGAGGAGGTTGCGTCACATTTAGCCCCTATTGAGGTGATTCAAAATCCTGCTTTGGTAAAAAAGAAGTCAAGAGATTTTTTTTGGTTTAGCCCAATTTTAAATGATGAACTCAAAGGTAGCTTTGGAGATTTGGTTGTGATCCCGAAATCTATCAGGGAGCTGAAGTTATGTCTGCATGTCGCCTATCAGATTAATTCGCCAGTAGTTATCCGAGGCGGAGGAACTGGTAATTATGGGCAGGCCGTCCCGGTTGATGGTGGACTTATCATAGAAACCACTTCTATAAACCAAATTCTGGAGATTGGTAACGGTTATGTCCGTGTTCAGGCGGGAGCTTTAATTGCAGATATAAATGCAGCCTTAAAGCCAACTGGACAGGAGATGGCAATGTTCCCATCGACACAGAAAATTGCGACAGTTGGTGGTTTTGTTGCAGGAGGTTCATCAGGAATAGGATCATTGGCTACCGGTGCATTAAGGGAACCGGGTAATTTGATTGAAATTAAAGTTTTATCTCTTTCTAATGAACCAAGGGAGCATGTTTTTACGAGCGATGACGTACTAAATATTCATCATGCATGGGGCATCAATGGTGTGATTACCGAGATAACTCTCCGGTGTGTCAAAACTCATAATTGGTTGGCTTGCTTGGCTACATTTGATTCCTATGAAGCGGCATATCGTGCCGGTTTAGCTGTGTCCAGGGGCTCTAAGATAAATCCAAAACTAGTCAGTATTGTTGATGCACGAATTGTTGAATATTTTCGACGCCTATGTGGCCATGTGCGGAGTAAACACGACCTGTTGGTGAGTTATATTCGCCCTCAAGACCTTATGATATTTAATGCGCTGATAAAGGAATCTGGAGGTCATCTTGATCTAGCTTTAAGTGATCAGGACCGTGAGGCAGCAAAAATACCACATGTCTTCGAATTTTCTTATAATCACACTACGCTTCAGGTTTTGAAAGGAGATCGAAGGGCCACATATCAGCAAGTTGGTGTTGATAATGTAGATAATTTTGATGCTATCACCCGATTGCGTGCTGATTTGGGAGACGAGGTTTGGACCCATCATGAGTTTATAAGGTTTGGTGGCAAAGTTTCAGCTATCGATTTGCCTATAATTTGGTTTAGTAGTCCTGAAAGATTACAAAAAATAAATGAGATTTTTACAAAACACGGCTTTACGGTGTATGATGCGCATATTAATCAAATTGAGGCTGGCGGCCTCCATAATACGAATTTCAAGCACCTTGCCTGGAAAAAAAGACTTGACCCTAAAGGTCTATTGAATAGCGCTAAATCTGCTGCTTGGAATTCAGTTAAGGAGTTAAGTCCTGAAGAAATTGAAGCAAAGGAAATAGGTTGAGGAAACGGGAGTGACTCAGGAAATAATGCTATTAATTACTCAGACCGCTTCTGTCTTCATGCTAGCTTCTTGGCTATCTATAGGGCTATTCGAGAATATTTTCTTCCCAGAATTTAACCGTAGGTTTACTAATGAAGTACTTGAATTAACCCGAATAAGCAAAGAATATCCTGAGGTTTACGCTTTGGTTAAATACAGGTGCATAACTAACCAAGCCGTGCAAAATGCAATTTTTTGGGCTATTGTTTTCTGGCAATTTGTTGCTGTGGCCGTTCTGTGGGCAGGTACTATATCTTTGCTTCTAGCTGTTTTTAACTTGTTTGAAATTGAAAAGGCTTTGGCGATAGGTTTGCTAGGTACACTTCTATTCACGATGACTTGGGCTGGTTTTCTAATCGTTGGAAACTGGTTCTGTTACTGGTTTTGTCATGGAGAAGGCCAGAATACTCACTTCCAAATGACGTTATGGGGAACTGCAACATCTATTTTGATGGCTGTTGGTTAGATATTATCGGAAACATAAAATTGGAAAGAAGAATTTTTTACTACAGGAGCTGTTTTTGATTTATCTGGAGGACGTGCGACCTACTGATTTTTAAAATTATCTAGTCTATTAACTTACTTGTAAATTTTATATTGAAGCCAATACTGACAACAGGTTCTTATCTCTGGGCAGTTGCTTCAATTTCAACTAAAAATTCTGGCTTCGTAAACCCCGATACTATTACTACCGTTGAAGCCGGTTTTACTGATATATTTGAAAAAAAGTTATCCCTAACCTCCATATATTCATTCAAATTCTTTCGATCAGTTAAAAATGTGTTTAAACGAACAATATTTTCAAGATCACAATTGACTTCTTTTATTATTGAAAGAATATTTGAAAAGCATATCTCTGCTTGCTTCACAAAAGAACTTGGTATTGAGCCATCCAAATTTATACCCAACTGACCTGAAGTCACTAAAAGCCCAGAGCCAGAATCTAATATCCCATGCGAATAATTTCCAAAAGGTCGATGTATGGTTTTAGGTGATATTTCTATCTTTCTTTGACGCAACATTCCTACTCCGAGATATTTACTTATTTTATACACGAAAAAAAATCTGAAATCTTTTCTAAAAAAGCTTCTCTATCTTTTTCTGTTGAATGATCCATGGTGTAGAGTTGGAGCCACTTTAATTTGCAATACTTGTTAAACAAAACCTTGTAACCCTTAAAAAACATTCTGGGCTGTGCCAATAATAATCCTTTGAACGAGAAGCAACAAATTCTCTTCCCTTTTCAAAACTTACTCCTGAAATTTCTCTCTTAAACCCTTCACAATCAAATTGCTTTCCCATGAAAACTCCTCCAAGGTTTATTTAAACTAAAATGTCATTTAGGTTCAAGTTTAAACCACTTCTCCGTTATTCCAAACAGCGTATTCAAAATTTTTCCCAGAAAATAAATCATATAGGGAATCCACGTTAAACTTAATAAAACTAGCTTGGCTGCCAATCGATATTAGGTTATTGAAGCCCATCCATTTTGCTGGAATTGTAGAAATACTTTCATACCACTCTGATTCATTAAGATGGGCAGTGATTATAGCTATCTTAAATACAGACAGTATATCATGGTCGCCAAAGGGATAAAAAGGGTCTTGGCAATTATCAGATGCAAACATTACTGGCACTCCAGCTGTTTGAGCCTCCTGAACTGGAGCTAACCCTCTAAGTCTTGGGGTTCTCCCTTCGATGTTATCTTGAAGCCAAAGGTTGGTTGTGGGAAGGCAAGTCAAGCCAACTTTTGCATTTGCAGCTCTCTTGATTATTTGAGATAACTTTTTGTCTTCTCTTAAAGATAAGGAACATACGTGTCCACATAGAACCTTTCCCTTCATATCAAATTCTTCGGCGTATTTTATTATTAAATCAATACCGTTTGCATCTTTTTCCAACCCTTCATCTACATGAAAATCTAATTCAAGGTCGTATTTGTGTGACAATTCAAAAACGTTCCTTATTTTCTGATCTAGTTTCTCATTTTTATATATGAAAGCCCCTAATATACCGTTATCTAATTTGGTTTGTTTTGCAATTTTCTCACCTGCCACTTCTAGCATATCTATTGACGTCAAAGAACACATCTGTATTTCCACTCGGCCAGCCCAATCAAATTTAATATCGTTTATTATTTTCCATGCCAGCGGGCGGGTTTCATTTTCCCAATCCACATGGGTTCGTAAATATCCTGTGCCACGTTTAAAAGCAGTTTTAACAGCCTGTTCCGCTCTAAAATAGATGTCTTTTTCATTCCAATTTTTTTTATCTTCATGCATAAGCTCTATCGCATCGAAAAGTGAGGTTGCCCTTCGAGGCATTCTGTGTATAGTTCCCGTCTTGTCTAAATGCACGTGTATGTCAGCAAACCTTGGTGTTATAAAACCGCCATCAATCTTTGAGGATTTCTTAATATTTTCGATCGTACCCTGATTAGTAGAAATATCCCAATTTCCAGCTTTGCCAAAAATTTTTACACCTTGAAATAAATAGCTATTAGACATCAATTTCATATTCTCTATTTTTCTCTCTTAATTTCAAATCAAGCACATCAATACTCTGTTTGGTTTGAAAGAAATTCTGGTGACATTTTTTCTATTTCACCAATAGCTTCTATTATTTTTTCACAAGCATATTCTACTGTATTTTCACCCTTTTCTTTTGTAGCTTTTTTTGCATTACCACAAGCACCAAACTTATTTAGATCTTGAGTCTGCCATCCGAATTTCACTGCAGAACCTAATCCAATATGCTGGAATTCATCATCTATTTTGACTGTTTTAGGAATGAAATTTTTTGCTTTTTCCATTTTTACATTCTCGGGATCAACAGCTAACATTACAGAAGTTTCTATATCCCCAGCATGGATACCAAACTTTAACTCTTCATCCGAGTACAGATTTGGAGGCATCCCAAAACTGAACCAATTAAGGTTGAAAATTAGCATTTGATGGCGAATTCTTAATTCGCGGGCTGCTACATCCAGTAAACTTGTATTACCACCGTGACTATTCAGAAATGCCAATTTTCTTATTCCCATAGAAGAGAGACATTCCCCAATATCAAGTAAACTTGAATATAATGTATCTGTTGAAAGACTTAGTGTACCTGGAAACCTTAAATGCTCATTACTTTTACCAATCTTAAACGTCGGCAAGAATATCGCATTACTTTGCTCTGAAAGCTTTTCTGAGATTATCTTTACCAGTGCTTCAATTATTTTAGAATCTACTCCCACTGGTAGATGTGGTCCGTGTTGTTCAATAGCAGCTATTGGCATAATAGCTAGAAAGCTTTCTACATCAGACTTAGAGAAGTCTAGGGTTGTCATATCCTCCCAGAATCGCTTTTTTTGTGTGCTTTTCAAATTTTTTGCCATATATTACTGAATAAGTTTTTACTCTTACATACCTAGATAATTATTTGCACACAAATTTATAGTGTGTTTTTGTTTAGTTGTCTCAACAATATTGGATTGTTTGGAGAGTATAATTTTTTCTTCTTTATAAAATCCTTCTTTTATTAAATCATCTAAATCCGAAGTTAGTTTGTCTATAATATTAGTCATATTTTGGATCCATGAATAATGCCCGCCTAATATTTTTAGCACAACCTTACCTTCTTTCACGCTATCATTGTCCATTCATACTTATTATCAGTATCATAATCAAAAACATATGTTTGGTGGTAGGATTTTATCCTGAAATTAATCAAATTTTGGTGATTTATATATACCGCTTCCTCTCCAAAGCACAAAGGTTAAAATTGATTCACTGTCTGTAATCATTGAATGACTCTGCCAGCTACTATATGTTTGAGTTTCATTTGGTTTTACTATGTTCTCTTCTTCTTTTGATCGGAATAAAGCACTTCCTCCAAGTATTAAATATATTTCTTCCGCTTCATGACTGTGCCAATCATATTTTATCCCATTTCCCCAAAAACCAATAAAACCCCTGAGTTGGGTGGAATAGAAGTGACCGGATGGACCAAAAAGTTCATAGTATCCGTATTTATTAAGAAAATCAAAACCAACTTCCTCCGAGTTATAAGTTCTTTTCCAATGAGCTAGATTTATATTTCTTTTAATGGCTTTGATTAAAGGATTAGTTTGTGATGTGCCGCTTAGAGAAAAATTTTCAACGAATTTGGTCACTGATAGATCTCTTGGTTGTAAATTAGAATTTTTTAAATCGTCAGGCCATTTGGCAAATTGATTTAGATCTTGGTGTGATTCATAAAGTTTCTTAGCTGAAGAAAGGACATCTAGCATACTCATGAAATCACCATAGAATATTTAGAATGAATAAATATTAAAAGATAAAAAAAATGTTTGTAACTACATTGTAACTTTGTCATATACCACTTTTACCAGTATTTAACCGCCAGAGAGCATGACCAAAAATTGCAAAAATAATTATTGTGCCACCCAATATACTACGTTGCCCCGGGTTTTCGCCTAATACGATCCAAACTAACAGAGGGGCAAGCACAACTTCTAAAATTGTGAACATCGAAACTTCTGGTGCTGATAGATATCGTGGACCAAGAGAAAGTAATCCAATGGCCAATGGAAGAATAATTGCACCATTAATGACTAAGAAGCTGATTTGCGTACTATCGTAGTTGGCAAATTTAGCAAATGGTATTGCGGCAAATGCACCAAAAATACAGCCGACAGCTATCGCTGGTAACATGTTTTGTGGCCCAATTTTTCGCAAGACCACATAAAAACCTGCAACCGAGCAAGCGTTTAAAAAGGCCAACCCGTCTCCAAATAATGTTGCTCCCCCTAGACTACCGCTCACGATCACCAGAACTCCAATAAAACAAATTAAAAGTGCTAAAAATGTCTGAATAGCGACAGCCTCGCGCAAGAAAAGCCAAGACAAAAGTGCAGCAATAAGGGGTGAAGTCGCAAAAATAAATAATGCATTTGAAACAGAAGTATGTCCGATTGAAGCACAAAATAAAACCTGCGAAGTGCCTTCAAAAATAACAACTAAAATGCCCAATCCTCCAAGCGTTTTTTTAAATGAAATGATTCTGTGATCTAGGACCACGTAGTTCCAAATAAGCAACATAGAGCCGGCAAGAAGGCCACGCCATACTGCAACAGCTAGCATATCACCACCAATGAGACGTAGTAGGAGTGCGTCTGGAACAAACACTAAAACACCTAAACTGGTTATGGCCATGCCATACAGATGGGGCTGCCTATCGGCGAAAGAGTTCATTCTGCTGGTTTGAACAATTTTCCAAGAAAATCATAGCACCATATAGCCTGTGTCTCATCATGCTCAGCCATCAACCGGCGTTGCTCATCAATCGTTTGCGCTCCATGCCTCTCTCTTTCTGAAGCGGTTTCTTGCCAGCGGCGAAAACCTTCAATTGTACACTCAGGATGAAATTGAAGGCCATATACGTTCTCTTTGTAGCAAAAGGCTTGGTTTTCAAATTTATCACTTTCTGCCAAGTGAACTGCGCCATTAGGTATATCAAAGGTGTGATAATGTGCCTGGCTAAAATACTTTGGTTCCGGCAAAAACTCACGTCCCTGTTCGGTGGGACGTATCTCGTAATAGCCGAATTCTTGGATACCAGTAGGCTTGGGGCCAACATGTGCACCAAGAATTCTTGCAATTTGTTGCGCACCCTGACATAAACCTAAGACAGGCAGCCCTAACTTCATGCATTCCACAATCCAATCATTTTCATCTATCAAAAACGGATATTTGTTTTCTTCAAAAACATTATATTTGCCCCCAAAAACGACTGTTCCAGCAGTCATTTCAGTTGGGTGCTCTAGTGTATCCCCTCGAAAGGGGAATTTCTCAATGATCTTGAACCCCCACCTATGGGCAAAGATATGAACTCGGTCATCAGGAGGGCTATCACCGTGTCTTACTAGAATGATTTCATTACGCATTACACATTTCCATTTTTCCGTTATATATATTTTCGCTTCATATTACAGTATGCAATAACATATTATATGTTTTTAAATTTTTTTTTATGTCAATTGTTGGAGAAAAAGAATAAAAAATAACCATATTTATTCACCGCATGCATGTAAAAATATGGGAAATTATGGCATAATTTAAACTATGTCAAATTCGAAATATTCCACCTTTGGGCAACTTTTAGGAATGCAATGATGAGTTGCATAGATTCAGAATGGTTCGATCAAATTTTTCCGCCAAAAAAAATTCTGACTTAAAGAGTTACGCTCAACATTTAACTGATTCATTCCCAACTAGATTCTTGGGTGATGGGTAGTTAGTAATTAGGATAATCGAAGCAGAAGAATTAAAATTTTCAATTTGGTGAAATGGGTAAGAAGCTAGAAGCAAGGTTTTTAACTGGCCCAACGATGGGGCATGTTTGGAGAATGGCATTATCAGGAACAGCTGGTATAACCTTTGTATTTTTAGTTGATGTCGTAAATCTTTTTTGGATTTCACAAATTGGTGACACAAGTTTAGTTGCGGCAATGGGTTTTGCTTTCGCTATCCAATTTTTTTCTGTTTCTTTTGGCATAGGATTTATGATCGCAACAATGGCTTTGGTTTCTCGTAGTATTGGTGAAGGTCGCATTGGGTTGGCTAAGGAACAGGCAGTCTCATGTATGCTTATGTCTGTTTTCCTGCAGTGTTTTATTGCTATTGTTTTCATACTTTTCATAGACGAGCTAGTTGCTTTGAATGGCGCAAGTGGTCAGACCGCTAGTTTAACTTCAAGGTACCTGCTTATCTCTCTCTTTTCACTCCCTGTTATGGCCATTGGGATGACAGGAAGTGCAATACTTCGTGCGAATGGTGATGCCGTTCGCGCAATGACGGTTACTCTTGCCTCTGGGGCCGTTTGTATGTTTACTGATCCAATACTTATTTATTGGCTTGATTTAAGGCTTGATGGAGCGGCAATCTCTGTTTGGATTTTCAGGTTTGTAATGGCTTTGGTTGCTCTATACTACCTGACAAGGAGTTACAACTTGTTGGCAAGGCCCTCCATCAATTCTATAAGGCAAACTGTTAAGCCATTTTTGAATTTAGCCATTCCAGCAATTTTTACCCAGCTTTCAATCCCTTTTGGGAATTTTGTCTTAACGGCTGTTATGGCTGGATTTGGTGATAGTGCTGTTGCAGCTTGGGCGGTAATTAATCGTCTTACAGCTTTTTCCTTTGGTGGAATTTTTGCATTATCCACTTCAATTGGAGGAATTTTTGGTCAAAATTATGGAGCCTTAAAATATAGTAGGATAAAAACTACTTTTAGAGATTCATTAATGTTTTGTTTCCTTTATACTCTGATAATTTGGGCTATACTTGCCATCTCCAGCATCAAAATCTCTGAACTTTTCATGCTGGATAATGAAGGCACTTCACTAGTTAGAATTTTTACGCAGATAGGTATAGCTGGATTCTTTTTCACGGGCATGAGTTTAGTTACGACAGCAGCTTTTAATAACCTAGGGAAACCTTTTTGGGGGACAGCAATAAATTGGTTTAGAGAAGGGGTCATTACATTGCCAGTAGCAATATTTTTTTCCAGTGTTTTTTTTGCTCCTGGAGTTATTTTTGCTCAAGCCTTTGTGGCATGCATTACTGGTAGCTTTTCAGTGGTTCTGGGTTTTTGGTTTATTTCTAGGTTAAAAGTTGACAGGCTGTCTTAATGCGCTTTTTCTAAAACTCTTCCATAAAATACCAACTGTTCCTCTGGTGTAAAAGTTACTTTAGGTCTTTCAAAAAAGGAAAAATCTGCTACCAATCGGTCTCGATTTCCGCCAATAGTGGTTACTTTATGCGGAGTATTGACTCCACAAAAAACATTTAATGTCCCAGGCTCCATTATAATTTCCTTAATATCTGCATCCTTACCTTTCAAAAGTTTAGCAACACCAGCATAGTTTGGATTATTTTTACTTCGTAGATTTGTCCGGTACTGGAAAACACCTCCCTCTTCCGGTGCCTGAAGCAAAAGCGTAGTTGTAAATTCAGATCGATCAAAGTGCAAATTAAGAGTTTCGCCTCTTCTGTATGACATTACATTTACATTTGCTAATGGGTCAGCCATTACATAAAGCTTATTCTTTCCCATTACTTTGGCTAAAAAATTTGCTAGAGGTGGCCACTCATATATTACAGCTATTATACTATCTTCCAATTGGTCTCCGCATAAGGTTCGATTTGCCGTTTCAAACTGTTGTTGAACAGGGTGATCATGCGAGATTTCGGAAAAGTTTTCTTTAAAGTAAATATTATGCCGACGAGATTTGTATAAAGACGAGGAGGCCATTATAGGAGAAATTTTCCGAATAGTTTCTTCCAAGCTACTCTTAAGAAAAAAAACCATTTAGGCTAAATAAATCCTCGCGTTTTAATTCTTTTTGACACCACTGCACTAATTCCCTGAAGCTTTTACTTTGAACCCGGCCTAAAGGGAACTTTTCCAAATTAATAATTGATTTCATTTCACGTGGCATACAACTGTTCTTATCAAATCCTTAAAATTTTAACGAAAACGAGGAAATTTTCAATAAGTTGTTTTTATGAAAATTGTAGATTTTAATGAAGGTAAAAATATTAGTTTCTGATTTTTATTACAGGTTCCATAATTTCTAAGTTGTCATCAGATAGATGGCATTTTATGTAATGACCCTTTGAAAGATGCTTAATGTTTGGCACTTCAATTTCACACTGATTATTTGGGACCTTTTGTTTCCATCTACAACGGGTTTGAAACGGGCAGCCCGAAGGAGGATCCAAAGCTGAGGGGATATCTCCCTCTAAAACAATATGTTGCTTTTCGACATTTGTATCTGCGATAGGCACCGCTGATAAAAGAGCTTCCGTATACGGGTGGTAGGGCGGTGAAAATACATCATCAGTAGTTCCTAGTTCAACTACATGCCCCAGATACATTACAACAACTCTATCGCTCAGATAACGCACCAGAGATAGATCATGACTAATAAAAAGGAGAGTTGTTTTCTCTTTTCTTTGAATTTCCATTAGAAGATCAGTAACCGCGGCTTGAACTGAAACGTCCAAAGCGGAAACAGGTTCGTCTGCTACAACAATCCGAGCACCTCCAGAGAAAGCACGCGCAATTCCAACCCTTTGTTTTTGACCGCCAGACAATTGTCGTGGCATTCGATCTGCAAACTCGTGAGGTAATTTTACAAGATCCAAAAGTTCTAGCATCCTATTATGGCGATCTTCATTACTTTCTCCAATTTGAAAAACTTCGAGCGCACGCACTATCTGGCGGCCTATCTTCATAGAGGGATTAAGTGTGTCAAACGGATTCTGAAATACCATTTGAATGTTTGCTACTGTCTTAGTGTCTCGTTTTTCTATTGGAATGCCCTCAATGTTTTGATTATTGATACGCACTTCTCCTTCTGTAGCCGTCTCTAGACCAAGTAAGACTTTTGCAAAAGTTGACTTACCACATCCTGATTCTCCAACTATTGCCAGCGTTTCACTTTCGTGGGCATCAAATGAAATTGTTTCATTAGCTTTGACAAGTTTCATTTCACTCGAGGTTCCAAAAAGCTCATTTGCAGCAACCTTATAATATTTCTTTAAGCTATCTACGTGCAAAGTTATTTCTCCAGGTGGAGTTTTATCTGTTGTTTGAGTTGCCTTTCTTTTCAGATTCCAGGTAATATCTGTTGTTCTTATACAACGACTAAAATGTTTGCTATTGCCCTCAATCGAAGCCATCTTTATAGCTGAACTATTGCACAAACCTTCAATAAAATAATCACACCGAGGTCCGAAATTACAACCTTGTGGTCTTTCATGAGGTAAAGGAAAATTTCCTGGGATCGCAACTAAAGGCCGGTCATTCTTGTCTGCTCCAGGTAGAGGTATAGACCTAAATAGAGCTTCCGTATAGGGGTGCCGCATTTTGTTAAAAACGGTATCAATTTTGCCAGTTTCAACCGCTTCTCCAGAGTACATTACACAAATACGATCACAGGTCTGCAAAATTAATCCCAAATTATGAGAAATAAAGAGCATCGAAGTACCGTATTTTTTTCCTAAATCTTTTACTAGTTCAACTACAGCAGCTTCAACTGTGACATCAAGTGCTGTCGTAGGTTCGTCTAAAATCAAAAGTGATGGCTTTGACATGAGCGCCATAGCTATTACTATTCGCTGTTGTTGGCCACCAGAAAGCTGATGAGGGTACGAGTTTAGTATGCGCTCAGGATCGGGAAGTTTTACGTCAGTTACTACTTCGAAAGCGCGATTTTTGGCTTCTGTTTTTGAAATTGTCTCATGGGTCAAGGGTACTTCAATAAGTTGATCCAGAATTTTCATTGATGGATTGAGCGAAGCCATTGGTTCCTGATAAATCATTGCTATTTCATTACCCCTTATATCACGCAACTCTTGTTCATCTATCTCACTGAGGTTTTGGCCTTTAAACTTTATGCTTCCACCTACTATACGACCGTTTACCCCCAAGTCTTGCATGACACCAAGAGCAACAGTAGATTTTCCACATCCAGACTCTCCCACTAAACCGACAGCCTCCCCAGGTTCTATTGATGTTGAAAAGTTCATTACGGCGGGAATTTCTGCCAAGCGGGTAAAAAAGGAAATCGAAAGATTATTGATTTCTAAAATATGTTGACTGTCTTTAGATAAGGTATCATTCTTAACCATATAACATTCCATCTTTTTTATGACTTGGTCCCATATTAAGCATTCTAATCTCTTAAACTTTCTTCCCTTAATCCGTCAGCAAGTAAGTTCAGGCCCAATACCAAACTCATTAGTGCGAAAGATGGGACAAGTGCAGGGGTTGGATACATTAATAAGAGCTTCCTGCCTCCATTTATAGTGGCACCCCAATTAGGACTTTCAGGTTCTAACCCAAGACCAAAGAATCCCAATGTGCCAAAAAGTATTGTTGTGTAGCCAATTCGGAGGCAGAAATCAACAATTAGAGGTCCGCGCGCATTGGGTAAAATTTCCCATAACATTATGTACCATGCACCTTCTCCTCTAGTTTGGGCAGCTGCAACATAATCGCGCGTCTTTATATCCATTGTTAAACCTCGGACGATACGAAAAACTGTGGGCGAATTAACAAAAACAACGGATACAAAAACTGTCAAAAGCCCGCCGTCAATATCGAAAAGGTCTATAGAATTAAAAAGAGTAATTTTGCTTTCTGGTTGATTTATTACAGAGATATATGCCCAACCAACAATAAAAAGAGCTAGCGTTAGATAAATGTTCCGAGCTGTAGGTGTAGTTTGAAATCGTGTGTTTATAAGTACGGCGATAAAAATTAAGGGGAAAGCAAATAGGACAACAGTTAAATATTGGGGTAATCCAGTTGCCCTGATTTCCGGTGTAACTAAAAGGTAAAACAATAAAATAACTGGGAAAGCTAGAATAAGGTTTGCCAGAAATGATAAATTGGTGTCCAGCCGCTTCCCATAGTAACCAGCAGATAAACCCAAAGTTATGCCGACCATAAAGGAAAAGAGAGTGGCAAGAGGAGCTATCAAAATAACTACGGTTCCACCAGCAATCATTCTACTGAAAACATCTCTTGCAAGATGATCGCCTCCGAAGAGGTAATAGGGGTATTCACCTTCTTCTGCACCGCGCATCGGTGTCCCAGGCAACTTGTTTTTCATTCCTGATACCTGGTGCAAGGGATCATGGGTAATTATCCAATCAAAAATTCCGGCAAATATTCCGGAAAAAACCCAAAACATTACAATAGCAAATCCGATCATTCCTATAGTTGAATCGAATAATTTTCCGTATAGTCCGAGTCTTCTTTTGTAATAAATCGAGAACCCAAATGTTAATATCAAAGCAATCCAGACTGGTAATAGCTGAAAACTTATCCCTCCAATAATTTCTATCCAAGCCAATGATTGCATGAATTTTACTTAGGTCACTTTTATTCTAGGGTTAAGATAAACATAACCAATATCTGAAATGAGTTGTGTAACGAGAACTACGAATACTGATATGACCGAAACAGCTAAAAGCATTTCGATATCATTACTTCCGGCTGCTTGAACGAGAACCCAGCCTATGCCTTTATAATTAAATATTGTTTCGACAATCACTACTCCGTTTAGTAACCAGGGAAACTGAAGCATTATAACAGTAAAAGGTGCAATTAGAGCGTTCCTGAGGGCATGCTTTATAACAATACGATAGAAAGTTATTCCTTTTAATCGTGCGGTCCTAATATATTGTGAGGTCATCACTTCTGCCATTGATGCCCGCGTCATGCGAGCAATATATCCCATCCCATAAAGGGCTATCGTAAGAACGGGTAGCAGAAAATTGTCAATTGTTGCATCCTCCATTGCACCGGTGGCCGTTCCTTTTAACCATTTTAAACCTACTGCAGAGGAAGTAAAAATAGCAATAAAAATGATGCTTGAGACGTATTCTGGAGTTGCGGTGGTCGTTATAGCAAAAGCCGACAAACCTCTATCAGTCTTCGATCCTTCTCTCATACCAGCTAAAATTCCAAGGACCAATGAAGCCGGTATCATTAGCAGCATGACGCATAGCATAAGCTTACCAGTAAGGCCTAAGCGGGTAGCGAGTATCGGTCCAACTCGCTCTTTGAACATTGAAGAATATCCCCAATTTCCTTGTATAATCCCACAATATTTTGGCGTATCCTCTACTGTCATTCCTAAAACTTGGCATCGACTTCTTGTTTTCTCGTCGCTGCCTTTGATAACGTATCCAGGTAAAACACCAAGCCATTGCCCATACTTAATATAAAAAGGCTGCAGATAGCCTCGATTGGTTAAGTAACTTAAGACAGCGTCGTCTCCCATTCGAAAATTACCATCGTTTTTGGCACTCTTTTCCAAATTGGGATACATATTTGTGATGAAAAATACAATTAGGCTCAATGTAAAGGCCGTGACAATCATAACTGCTAAACGCCTAAGAAAGAATTGTAGCATTTGTCCTAAAATCTATTATGAAAAGTTAATAGTGGTCATGTAGTAGTTTACATAACTGCTAAACGCCTAAGAAAGAATTGTAGCATTTGTCCTAAAATCTATTATGAAAAGTTAATAGTAGTCATGTAGTGGTTTAAAAAGTTAGGGCCACATGAAAAGTGGCCCTAACGTTAATCCAAAACATTTTTACGCTTCAATAAATCCATATTTGTAGATTTGTGGAAGAAAGGCGATGTGCATTGGAGCGTGCACATTCGGCTTATGAAACCTCGAATCTTCCTTGAAATAAGGTTGAATAGTAACACCTTCTTCTGCGATTAAGGCCTGACACTTACCTGCTATCTTACGGCGCTCATCCGCATCAGCTAGAGAATTTGCTTCAGCCAAAAGTGCGTCAAATTCAGGGCTGCTCCAACCAAATTCATTCCAAGCTTCTCCTGATCGATAAGCTAAAGCCCAAATTTGAGTTGCCAAAGGTCTATGATTCCAGTTTGTAGAGCTAAACGGATACGTTGTCCAGTTATTCCAAAAGGTTGATCCCGGCAAGACAGTTCTCTTCACTTTAATTCCTGCATCACGTAATTGGGAAGCAACCGCATCAGTGGTATCCATACGCCAATCATCTTCAATAGAAGTAAGTTCATGCTCATAATCGCCAAGGCCCGCTTCATCCATTAAAGCTTTTGCCTTTGCAGGGTCATGAGGTAAGCGGCCGACACTTGGATCATGCTCAGGATGCATTGGTCCGGCATGGTGGTTATTTGCCTCAATTCCGTGTCCAGAAATTCCAAGTTCTAACAAAATAGCGTTGTCAACAGCCATAGCTAGAGCCTGGCGAACCCGCTTATCAGCATATTTAGGTTCAGAAATTTGGTTAGGTCTAATGACAATTGTTGATCCTGAAGCAACTGCTGACTGTGACCAACCTAAGCTCTTCATCATTTCTATATAATTTCCACTTGATGACCAGGTAACATCAATCTCATCGGCTTCCATGGCAGCTAAATGTGATGACGGATCTGAGCCATAATCTATATACTCAAGGCGATCTAAATAAGCGCCTTTTCCTTCGGCATAACCCCACCAGTTGAAGCCTTCATTTCGGACTTGAACACATTTTACGCCGACCTCGTGTGACTCAATTAAGTAAGGTCCTGTTCCTACCTGTGTTCCAAGCATGTTATCCGGATCATGGCTACTATGGACTATGGCACCTGGGTAATCCCCCATTCCTGGTATGATAGTGATGTCTGGAGAATTGCAAGTTAGAAGTACGGTATGTTTGTCAATTACCTTAACGGCTCCATCGGCTGCTTTTTCTGTGTCAGCATCTATCAAAGATGCCATTCTGCCGGCCATAGAATTTCCTTCCACAGACTTATCGCACCAGCCAATAATATTTCTAGCTACGTCATCTGCAGTGAAGTCGTCACCATTATTCCACTTTACACCCTTTCGCACATTTAGTGTGTATTGAGTAGCATCAGCATTTGCACTCCAGCTAGCTAAAAGCATTGGCTCAAATGATCCATCGTTGTTATATTCCACCAAGTATTCTAAATGCCCAGCTGTTGAAGTTGCGATTTGTGTCCAGTCAAAAGTTCTTGGATCCTTTAACGCACGAACTTCCATCTCTAATCTTAGTGTGCCACCTTGTTTCATTTTAGGGGAGGCCGCCATAGCAGCCGATGGTGCTACCAAACCGAGCATGCTGTATGCAGCCACACTTGTTGCCCCTAAGGCAGTTGCACGCGCCAGAAACTCACGGCGCGTAAGTTTATTATCCAACACCTCTTCCTTGAACATCGAGATTGCTGGATGTAACGGCAAGCCGTTAATAGTTTTCTTACTCATATGAACTCTCCTTTTTAAAAAAAAATTGTGAACCAAAAAAACAAATATAAATTATCTAGAATTTAATACTTCAAATTGTAGTTCTTTGTAGATTCGCCAACACCACTACAACTCCTATTTCATAAAACCCCGATGTTATTATGGCATAATTTAAACTATGTCAAATTCTAAATATTCCGCCTTTGGGCAACTTTTAGGAATGCAATTAATACATTTTCGATTAGAGCTTTAATTTGCAAATTAGTTTGCACGTTCTACTAGAATTTTTTTTGTACTCGTTTCTTTGTTATAAATTTACCAAAATTGATAAATTCTGTCGTCAGCAAAAAATTAGCTACAATTCATAGACTATATTTGTTTTATAGCTACTTTATGCATACGATTGCAAAAATTATAACACAACACATTGCATGTGTAAGGTTTTTTTGCAAATACTAGTGGAATTTGTGGTATTGAATTAGCAGAAATTTTTAATAGTCAAACTCTCCAAGTTATTGACCACGAACTTATCACTAAATGATATATATTGACTTGACCTACAAAAAGTGAGTAACATTAGACTCATTCATGAAAGAAACTAACAAATGAGAAAAGCTTAACTAACTAGCTAGCTAACTAACTAAGGAGTATACACATGGGAATGCCAGGACCATTTGAACTAATTATTATTTTAATCATCGTAATACTAATTTTTGGTGCTAAGCGCCTAAAGAATCTTGGTGGTGACCTTGGAAGTGCAGTTAAGGGCTTTAAGTCTTCTATGAAGAGTTCCGAAGAAGAAACCGATGACGCCATTGAATCTAAAGTTGAAAAGTAAAATAAACTACCCTTCCATTATAGAGCTATATGTTTGACTTCGGTTTTTGGGAAATTTCTATTATCGCTATTATCACGCTTATCGTGGTTGGTCCCGACAAAATGCCAGCGCTCGCTCGCAAGGCCGGACTTTACGTTGGTAAGTTTAATAAATTTGTCAGAAAAATTAAAACAGATATTAATGATGAGTTACAGGCAGATGAGCTCAAAGAGCAGCTCTCTATTAAGGACGAAAAATCAACTCTGTCACAAGTATTAGGCGATATTAAGACTAGTGTTGATAAATACAAACAGGAAATTAAAAAGTCTCCTGAATCAACCCCACAAACCAAAGATGACTTAAAGGAAAATAAAGTGGCAGAAAAAAATGAGAAAGAAAATATCATTGAAGCTAAGTTTGAAGCTACAGATGATACGGTTACTGTTACAGACGATGGTAATGAAATCGCTACCGAAAATCCACACAACCTAAGGGACTAGCTTGGCATTTTTTTTAATGCTTTAAAGTCAGAAACAGGCTACCAATCTTTTACAACTTGGAAGGGAGAGTTTATTAATTAAGAGCGCAAACTTGTTTTCAAAGCTACTGATTCTTTCTTTGCCCCTTCTCGAATAAAAATAAAGAGGCCGCTTCCAATAATAAGCAGCATCCCCAATATTGAATATATATCAGGTACCTCGCTGAAAAACAAGAAACCGTTTCCAATAGCAAAAATCAACATAATATACTCAAAAGGCGCAATAACTGGAGGCGAACCCACTCGGTATGCTGATGTAAGTGACAACATCCCGGCACTTCCAATAACAGCAATTCCAAGAAGCATTAAAAGGACAGAACTGCTATAAATACTCCAATCCCTAATAAGGTATTCTAGATTTTTAGCTTGAGAGGGTTCAAATTCAATTAATGGTATTATCAACCAAGCGACAAAAGCAAGCACTGCACTCCCAAAATACATATACAACATCTGTTGAAAAACACTGTCCTTTTCGCGTGTATATTTCGCAATCATCATTGATACTGAATACGTAAAAGCAGAAATAATTGGAAGCAGTGCAATTATATTTAATTCATCGGGGTTTGGTTTTACAATGAACAAAACGCCAACAAAGCCAACAATGATGGCGCAAATACGGTAGGCGCCAATTTCAGACTTAAACATAAATTTTGACAATATTGTTATAAATAATGGAGAAACAAAGAATAAGCTGCTTGCTTCCGCCAACTCCATTTTTCCCAAGGCAAAATAGAAACACAAAAACCCCGTAAAAAAGAGTAAGACTCTAGAGATTGCAAGCAATGGATAAGAAGAACTGAAAGAAATGCTACGTTTGGTTAATTTAAGAAAAAACAGAAGTATGAGGCCACCAATTATTCCCCGAATAAATATTATTTGTGTCAAAGATGCATAATCAGAAAGCTGTCGGATGAAAACGTCCTGGGTGCTGAAACACGACATACCTAGAAGGATTAAATAAATACCACGTCTGTCATCGCTCATATTAATCTTCCAAATTTACTGCCAATTGAAGAGGCTCTTTTTTGAGCAAGGATAAATTTTAGTGCGATTATAAGCCTATTTTGATCAGGACGAGAGAATTTGAATCCTCTTTGATGTTAGAGGGAGGTTATATTAATACATAGCAGAGTGAAAATAGGCTCCCCATAAATATATTAGTTAGAATTACTTGGCGAAATCGTTCCAATACTTGTCAAACCATTTCTGACTAGCATTTGCCTCCTCGATTAACCAATCCCTAAATAACCACACAGGATCTGAATCAAAACCTTTGTTTCGAGGAGTCAGGATATAGTAAGAGTCACGAAATGGTAAACGCACTGCAAAAGGAATAATAAGACTACCATCCTCTAGAAATTGCTGTGCCGTCACCTCTCCGGCAATAGTCATACCGTCTCCGCGGATAGCTGCTGCAAGACATAGGGATGTTTGGTTGAAGACCTTCCCTTTTTTAGCGAGCTTTGTATCTTCACCCAGCAAATTAACAAACATAGTCCACCAGTGCTTGTTCCCACCGTGAATCAGGTTGACCTCGTGAAAACAACCATCTTCTAGTTGTTCTTGTGAAAAGTATCCTGGTGCACATACGGGAAATACAACATTCGTAAAAAGCGGATCAAACAAAAAGCTATCCCAATCTCCCTTACCCCAGACAACAGCCAAATCAAACACCTCCGCATCGTTGATGACAGATAAATCGGTTACCGAGCTGATTGAAATTTCAATGTTTGGGTGTCTTTTCTCAAATGCAGGCAACCTAGAAAATAGCCAGAGCTGAGTAAAATCTGAATCGGCAAAAATTGTGATCTTTTGAGTATCGCTAGATGGCTCCAAGAACTTATTAGCCAGGGTATTGAAACAAGCTGAAATTACATGAGAATAAAAACGACCATCATCCGTGATTTCTATTGATCGTTGCTTACGAATAAATAATTGTTTACCTAAATAATCCTCCAATATCGAGACCTGCTTGCTGACTGCAGACTGTGTAACACCCAATTCTTCGGCAGCCTTAGTAAGATTTTCGTATCTCGCAGCGACTTCAAATGAGCGCATAGCGTTTAATGGTGGCAGTCTTCTCATCATTGCATTCCTAAAAGTTGCCCAAAGGTGGAATATTTCGAATTTGACATAGTTTAAATTATGCCATAATTTCCCATATTTTTACATGCATGCGGTGAATAAAGATGAGTTTATTTTTTCCATTGAAGATCAAAGAGGTCTTGAAGAATGATTACCAACTGTTGCGAAACACCAAAACAGACCTTACAAAATCGTACATTTCAATTGAAAGCCGCAGCCGTGAAATGGTAAGACTGTTTCAGGTTGAAATGGTCAGACAGAAAGAAAATACCATTTAGTAAGTTAAATCAAACGCAGGAGAAGTTGTGGCAAGAAGATCAAGAAGGCGAGGCGGCGAAGGCGGTGTTGGTGAAACATCCAACAACATTTTTCAGCTGTCGAGACAACACTTAATAAACCCCTATCAACCGACTGAGATTCTTTCGGGGGGCCAGCTAGAAACCATTCAATTAATATTTAATTAGTTGAGGGCTTAGCGCTAGGTTTTTTTCTCCTTCCTAGATCCAAACCCTCAACTAATTAAATATTAAAGGAGGTGGGTATTGATATTTTCTTACCGCAGGCATAGAATATTACAAAAAAGCGGGCGCCGATAAATGAGAAGAGGAAGAGGGAAAACCACCAGAGAGGTCACAAACTTTCAGCAGGCACCTTACGGCCAAAAAAAGAATCCTTTTCAGCCGATGAATATTTTTTCAGAGGATGAGATTGAATCGATTCATGAGGCCTCGTTAAAAGTATTATGTGATACTGGAATGGATATTCAGTCTCCTCGAGCTGTTGAAATTCTCAAGCGCGAAGGGGCCATGATTGATGGTGATGGTCAGAGAGTAAGATTTGATCCTGACTTTATCATGGAAAAAATTTCCACCACCCCTAGTGAATTTACGCTTCATGGAAGACACAAAGAAAGACATGTTCAGGTTGGCGGACAATTTGTTGTCAATAGTATGGTGTCGAGTGCTCCGAATGTGTCCGACCTAGACAGAGGTAGGAGGTTAGGCAACTTTGAAGACTACTCTAATCTGATAAAGCTAGGAGAAATCCTAAACACTGTGCACGCTATTAAAGGCTACCCTGTCGAGCCCTGTGATATTGACGTTCGAGTACGTCATTTGCATGCCGTGTCTGCTGCAGCTCGATTATGTACAAAGCCACTCTTTGGATATGCTATCGGCAGCGAGAGAATGTTAGATGCTATTGAAATTGTTCGAATTGGAAGAGGAATTGACACTGAGACTCTATTAAACGAGCCCTCGATTACAACCGTTGTAAATGCCAACTCACCACTGGTTTACGACAAGGCTCTTTTGGAAGGAGCTATTGAAATGGCAGAGCATAATCAGCCGGTTATCTATACCCCTTTTACCCTTGCAGGGGCTATGGCACCTATCACAGTTGCAGGCGCACTGGTGCAGCAAAATGCTGAAGCGCTGGCTGGACTTGCATTTCATCAATGTGTTAAGCCTGGAGCCCCTGCATTGTATGGAAGCTTTACCTCAAATGTTGACATGAAGTCAGGGTCTCCGGCATTCGGAACCCCTGAGTATGCTCAAGCCACAATTGCTAGCGGCCAACTGGCCAGAAAATACAAGATACCGTTCAGAGCTTCCAATGCCAATGCATCTAATGCCCCTGATGAGCAATCAGTGTATGAGTCACAGATGTCTCTGTGGGCCTGTCTTCTAGGCCAGGTGAATTTTATCTTGCATGGCCATGGTTGGATTGAAGGAGGACTTTGCGCATCTTACGAGAAAGTTATATTAGATGCTGAAATGAACCAAATGATGGAGGCTTTTCTCATACCATCAAAAGTCAACAAAGACACACTTGGTGTAGAGGCAATAGCCGAGGTTGGCCCTGCAAATCATTTTTTTGCTGCAGCACAAACCATGGAGCGCTACGAAACCGAACACTATAAACCATTGCTTTCTGACTGGCGCAACTTTGAATCATGGAGGGATGCAGGCTCAATCACAGCAGTCCAAAGGGCTAACAAAATATGGAAACAGCTTTTAGTTGACTATAAAGAACCTAAGCTTAGCCAAGAGGTGGAAGAAGAGCTTACAAGTTATGTTGATAAGAGGGTTTCAGAGGGTGGAGCCGCCCCTTTATAAGGGTTACATATTTTCACAATAATCAAGGGTGATATTATGAAAGCATTAGTTAAAAGTCACTCAGAGAAAGGTATTTGGCTTGAAGACGTACCCATGCCAGAGGTAAGTAGTAACGATGTGCTTATCAAAGTTCAGAAAACTGCAATTTGTGGTACTGACGTACATATTTATAATTGGGATGCGTGGGCAAAAAAAACCATTTCTGTGCCGATGACAACAGGCCATGAATTTGCTGGTGTTATAGCTGAGTTAGGTGAAAGCGTTGTTGGACTAGAGACTGGTGATGTGGTTTCTGCCGAAGGCCATATAGTTTGCAATCGATGTCGTAACTGTCTAGGTGGACGTAAGCACCTATGCCCAAATACTGTTGGTATTGGGGTTAATCGAAACGGTTCTTTTGCGGAGTATGTATCAGTTCCAGCAGAAAATGTATTTAAACCAAGTATAGAAATTTCAGCGGATTTACTAGCCTGTTTCGACCCCTATGGGAATGCTGTCCACACTGCGCTGTCGTTTGATATGTTGGGAGAGGATATTTTAATAACTGGCGCAGGACCAATTGGAATTATGGCAGCAATGGTTGCTGTTCATAGTGGTGCTCGTAATATAGTTATTACAGACCTAAATGAATATCGCCTTAATTTAGTTAAAAAAATCTTACCAAAAGTCATTACTGTAAATGTTGAAAAAAACCAAATCACGAAAGAATTAATGGAAAGTTTAGGAATTTATGAAGGCTTTGATGTTGGCTTTGAAATGTCAGGCTCCCCTGAGGCTTTTGGGGAAATGCTTAATAAAATGATTAATGGCGGTAAGATAGCAATGCTAGCCATCATGCCCACGGGTTCTGGAATTGATTGGGACTTGGTTGTGTTCAAAGGGTTACATATAAAGGGTATTTATGGTCGTGAGATTTTTGAGACTTGGTATAAAGGCTCTATGATGGTACAAAGTGGTCTACCACTCGAAAAAATTATTACTCACCATTACCACTACACTGACTTCCAGAAAGGTTTTGATGTTATGTGCTCAGGGCAATCTGGTAAAGTCATTCTCAATTGGGAAGATTAATTTAAGAAATTGTAATGAGTTTTAAAACTGCAAAAGAGAGCTTAGAAAAAGATTTAAATACCATTCAAGAGGCAGGTTTATGGAAAACTGAACGAGTCATTGCATCTCATCAAAAAAACAAGATTACACTTGAAGATGGCACCGAAGTGATCAATATGTGTGCTAACAATTATCTTGGTTTGGCGAATCATTCTGAGGTAATTCAAGCAGCTAAAGATAGTTTTAGTGATTGGGGTTTTGGCTTGTCATCTGTACGTTTTATTTGTGGTACTCAGAGCATCCACAAGAAACTTGAATACAAGGTTAGTGAATTTCTTGGCATGGAAGATACGATTCTCTATGCAGCTTGTTTTGATGCCAATACAGGTCTCTTTGAAACAATTTTGTCTAAGGATGACGCCGTTATATCTGATGAACTCAACCACGCCTCAATCATTGATGGTGTGCGTCTTTGTAAGGCGGCTCGGTTTCGCTATAATAATAACGACATGACTGATCTTGAGGCAAAGCTGATTGAAGCCAAACAGGGTGGAGCAAGACGTATCCTGATTACAACTGATGGTGTTTTCTCGATGGACGGCACTGTCGCTCAGCTCGACAAGGTATGCGACTTGGCTGACAAGTATGATGCCATGGTTCATCACGATGACTGTCATGCGGTTGGATTTATGGGTAAGTCGGGCCGGGGGGTTCATGAATACTGTGATGTGATGGACCGTGTTGATATTATTACTGGAACGTTTGGTAAGGCACTTGGTGGGGGTTCCGGTGGCTACACTTCAGGCCGCAAGGAAATCATTGACATGTTGAGGCAAGGTTCCAGACCCTATTTGTTTTCAAATACTGTGCCGCCTTCGATATGTGCAGCTTCACTTAAAGTGTTAGAGATGCTCTCAAATTCTACGGAACTTAGGGATCGTCTAGAAAAGAATACGCATTACTTTCGTCAAGGAATGCAAGAAGCAGGCTTTGATGTTGATGATGGCGACCACCCGATAGTACCGGTCATGTTAGGGGACGCTAAATTGGCACAGAAAATGTCAAAGAAACTTCTAGAGAAAGGTATTTATGCTATTGGTTTTTTCTTTCCTGTGGTACCAAAAGGCAAGGCAAGAATCAGAGTACAGATATCAGCGGCACATACCAAAGGTGATTTAGACAAATCAATTGCAGCTTTTTCCTCTACTTACAAGGAATTATCAGGTTGAAGAAGAACTTACAAGTTATGTTGAGAAGAGGGTTACAGAGGATGGAGCGGTCCCCCTTTATAAGGGCCTATTTTTTTCACTTGAGCTTAGTTATTTTTTGAATTAACATTTTAATTTTCATTTTTTTATTTAGGAATCCATTATGAAAGATCATGCAAGAGTTGTTGTTATTGGCGGTGGAGTTGTTGGTTGTTCTATACTATTTCACCTTGCAAAGATGGGTTGGAAAGATGTCGTTTTACTGGAACGCAATGAATTAACTTCTGGCTCTAGTTGGCATGCTGCTGGCGGATTTCATACAATTAGTTCTGACCCTAATGTGTCCATGCTTCAAGATTACACAATCAATTTATATAAAGAAATTGAAGAAACTTCAGGTCATTCAATCAGCATGCACAAAACTGGCGGTTACTACTTAGCCTCTAATCAAAATTGGCATGACTACCTGAAGCGAGAACGCTCAAAAGCTAGATCGATAGGATTGGATCAAGAATTCGTGACATTAGATGAAGTTGTAGACAAGCATCCATTAATCGATCCTGAACATTATGTTGCCGCACTTTGGGATCCAGCTGATGGTGATCTTGACCCCTCTGGTGTTGTTTATGCTTATGCAAAATCAGCACGTGTTCATGGTGCAGAGTTCTTCACTCATACGCCAGTCATAGAGACCAATCAAAGGCCTGATGGTTCTTGGGATGTTATTACTGAAAAAGGTAATATTCATGCAGAGCATATTGTAAATGCTGGCGGACTTTGGGCTCGTGAGCTTGGCCGAATGTCTGGAATTCATTTGCCTGTTGTTCCCATGGAGCATCACTATTTGATTACAGATGAAATTGATCAAATTGCCAATCTACCTGACGGTCGTCGTTTGCCGCATTGCATTGACTTTGAAGCAAATATTTATTTTCGTCAAGAAAATACTGGGATGTTATTGGGAACCTATGAGCCTCGTTCGACGCCGTGGTCGTTGGATGGTACGCCACAAACTTTCGGACACGATCTACTAGAACCAGACTTGGATCGCATTGCGGACCGTTTAGAGTTGGCTTTTGAGCGAATTCCAGTACTAGGAACAGCAGGAATTAAGAATATTATTAATGGCCCATTTGTCTTTTCACCTGACGGTAGTCCGATGATTGGACCTGTTCCGGGTGTTAAAAACTACTGGGCAGCTGTCGGTGTTATGGCAGGTTTTTGTCAAGCAGGAGGTGTCGGTAAAACATTGGCTGAATGGATGATTGAAGGTGAACCTTCAGTGGATGTTTGGGCGATGGACATTGCACGCTTTGGTGACTTTGCAACGCCTCAATGGGGTGTCATCAAGTCTTCTGAGAATTACGAGCGTCGATTTGTAATGACCTTTCCTAACGAAACTTTGCCAAAAGGTAGACGCCAAAAAACAACTTCGATATATGACCGTTTGGCTCAAAAAGGCGCAGTATGGCAAGATACCTTCGGATTAGAAAATGTGCTTTGGTTTGCCGATTCCCCTGAGGATGCTTATGAAGATCCAACTTTTCATAGGTCAAGGTCACATGACTATGTTGCACAAGAAGTTAAGGCTGTTCGTGAAAATGTTGGCGCAAGCGAGGTTGCTAGTTTCGCCAATCATAGGTTTACTGGTAGTGGGGCTCGGGCTTTCTTGGATCGTATTCTTGCAGGCCATATGCCTGAGCGCGGACGAGTCAACCTTTCACCAATGCTTCTGGAGAGTGGTAAATTGAATGGCGATCTAACGGTTGCATGTATTGATGATGAAACTTACTATTTGTTTGGTTCAAGTGTCGCCCAAAATATGCATCTTCGTTGGTTTGAAAAACACCTAGAAGGAGTTGATGATGTTATTTATAAAAACATGACAGATGATTTTCATGGCATTGCAATTTCTGGGCCCAATTCTAGAGAATTATTGTCAAGACTGACTCGAGAGGATGTTAGCTCTGATGCTTTCAAGTTCCGTGATATTAGAGACACATTTATAGGAGGTGTTCCAGCCTTATGTGTCAGACTCTCCTTTACAGGCGAGCTTGGTTATGAAATATATGTAGCTCCTCAATATCAGTTGAAGCTATTTGAAGAGATTGAAGAGGCCGGAAAAGATTTAGATGTGAAGTGGTTTGGTGGAAGGGCATTAATGTCAATGAGGCTAGAAAAGAGTTGGGGCGCTTGGACAATGGACTTTAGGCCTGACTTTACTTTAATGGAATCTGGCCTTGATTTTTTCGTGAACTGGAACAAAGACTTTATTGGGAAAGATGCTGCCTTGGAAGAAAAAAAGAATGGCCCAAGTAAACATTTATCTGTCATTGAGATTGAAACAGAAACTGATGTTAGTGGGGACGAGGCAGTGATGCATAATGGCAAATGCATCTCCTATATAACGTCAGGTGGTTATGGCCATTCAGTTGAAAAATCTCTTGCGATGACCTATCTTCCAGTTGAATTGATTGACAAGGATACTGAGCTTGAGGTGGAGATATTGGGTCAGTTTTATAAGGCTTCTGTAGTAATGAAGCCTCTTTATGATCCAGCCGGATCTAAAATGCGTTAATAGATTAATAAACAAGGAGAATAAAATGAGTTTTACAGCAACTAAAAGGCATCAAGCAAAAATTGGCTCTCATTTAAAAGGTGAAGAGGATATCTATAGTCTTAATATGCACGCACTTGGACCTGGAGAGCTTGCTGAGTCTGAATGGCTAGAGGCAGGTTTGGTAAATCCAGACATGACAAAAATTAGAGAGTATAGATTAAAAAGAGTTCGAGAAAAACTCGTTGAATTTGACTGTGCAGGAATTCTACTTTACGACCCATTAAATATTCGCTATGCAACAGACAGTACTAATATGTCTTTATGGACTTCCCATAACGCTACTAGGTATGCACTTGTAATGACTGATGGTCCTGTCATTATTTTTGAGTTTGATGCGTATGAATTTCTATCAAATCACAACCCTTTAATAACTGAAGTAAGAGCTGCTTTTGGCTATTTATACTTTAAAGCCGGAGATAAGAGTAAACAGAGGGCCAAAATATGGGCATCTGAAATTGTTGATATCGTTAAAGAGTATGGCAAAGGAAACAAAAGATTAGCACTCGATCATTGTGCACCTGAAGGTCTCCATCAGCTTGAAGAGCAGGGCTTGGAGATTGCTAATGGCGAAGAGGTGATGGAGTTGGCAAGGTTGATCAAGTCGGAAGAAGAGATCGTTGCGATGAGGCGCTCTATCTTTGCATGTGAAAAATCAATCGAGTTGATGCGCAATCATTTTAAGCCCGGGATAACAGAACAAGAGCTTTGGAGCCGGTTTCAAATGGAGGCTATTTCCAGAGGTGCAGAATGGATCGAAACTAGACTTCTGGCTGCTGGGCCTAGGGCAAACCCATGGTATCAGGAATGCTCTTCTCGTCCAATACAAAGTGGTGAATTAATGGCGTTTGATACTGATTTGGTTGGTTCATACGGTTACTGTACCGACATTTCTCGAACCTGGATGTGTGGCGACAAGTCGGCAACTTCAGCACAAAAAGAAATCTATACTATGGCTTACGAACAGGTTCAACAAAATTTAGAGATATTACGACCAGGTCTTACCTTTAAAGAGCTGGCATTTTCCTCCAAGGAGTATCCGAAAATTGAGTTTCGACATTACTCGTGTTCGTATCATGGAGTCGGGTTGTGTGATGAATTTCCCGCCATTTCCTACACATGGGAGTGGAATGAAAACACTTGTGACGGCACCATAAGACCGGGTATGGTTTTATGTGTTGAGAGCTATGTCGGACGCCGTGATGGTGGACCAGGAGTCAAACTAGAGGAACAGGTTTTGATGACTGAAAAGGGTAACGAGGTGCTATCAAAATACCCTTTCGAGGCTGACTTGATACTTTAATGCTAAGTGAATAGTGCTTTAGCGAGAAGGAATGATGAGTATTCCAAAAATAATGAGTGCAGTCTTGACAACCGGCCATGGCGGTTTTGATGTTTTGGATTTCCAGACTGATGTTGAAGTTCCTAGTCCAAATTCAGATCAGGTGCTTATTAAGGTTTTGGGTGCAGGAATTAACAATACCGACATCAATACTCGTACAGCATGGTATTCAAAATCGGTAACGGAAGCAACAAGCGGCGGCGGTGCTGGCGGTTTTGATAATGCTAAAAACGATGACGGTAGTTGGTCGGGTGTTCCACTTAGGTTTCCCATCATTCAGGGGGCTGATTGTTGTGGGGAAATTGTTGAAGTGGGAGACAAAGTTAATCGAAATAGAATTGGTGAGAGAGTTTTAGTACGCACAATGCAGCAATATGGTGTTGACTATAAGTCTTTTGAGTGTTGGACTCTGGGGTCAGAGTCTGACGGTGCATTTGCTCAATACATGGTTGCCTTTAGTGTTGAAAGTTATAAAATCGAGAGCGACTGGAGCGATATTGAATTAGCCTCTATTCCTTGCGCCTACTCAACAGCTGAAAATCTCTTGGAGCGCTCAAATGTTAGCAAGGATGAAACTGTTTTGATTACGGGATCTTCTGGTGGTGTTGGATCTGCTGCAATCCAGTTAGCCAAGAGACGCGGCGCTAGAGTTATAGCAGTAACTAGCGAAGAAAAAATCAACAACGTCAAAAAGATCGGTGCTGATAATGCTATAAAACGAGAAGACAATTTAATTGATATTCTGGGCAAAGAGTGTATTGATGTAGTGGTTGATCTCGTTGCTGGTAGTAAGTGGGGAGAATTACTTGAGGTGCTTAAGAAAGGCGGTCGCTATGCAACAGCAGGGGCAATTGCTGGACCAATCGTAGAATTGGATGTTAGGACTCTGTATTTAAAGGATTTAACCTTGATAGGATGCACTTTTCAGAGTAGAGAAGTTTTTAAAAATTTGATTGGTTATATTGAGAGAAATGAAATTAAACCTTTGGTTTCAAAGAGCTACCCTCTCAAAGATATCGTACAAGCACAAAAAGATTTCTTGGCAAAAAAATATGTTGGAAAACTGGTTTTGGTGCCACCTAAGTAAAATTTGAGTATGTTGTCTTATAAAAAAATAGGAACCGGTTATCCTCTTGTATTAATTCATGGATATCTTGGTGGTCAAGCCATGTGGAAATTTCAGGAAGACTTAAAGAATGATTATGATTTAATCATGCCATCCTTGGCAGGCTATGGAGAAAGCTCTCATATGACTGCACCATCAACAATAAATTACCATGATTTTTGGTGGAACCCCGGTAGTCAGGTTGACAGTTTTAGGTTTGAAAGGTGTTCCTGAGACGATAAGAGAGGCTGCGATAGCCTATGGTGCCTCTAAATGGTATCTATTAACAAAGGTTGACCTGCCTCTCGCTATGCCAACAATTCTTGCCGGCGTTAATCAGACAGTTATGTTGAGTTTGGCAATGGTTGTTGTTGCTTCTCTGATTGGTGCAAAAGGACTTGGACAGGACGTTTTAGAAGCGTTGCAATATGCAAATGTAGGCCAAGGAATTTTGGCTGGTATTGCCATCTTGTTTTGTGCTTTGATACTCGATCAAGTCATCCAAGGTAAGAAGAAAATGTAAACGTTCTTTTATCAAATGATATATTTAGAAAGCCCATTCATATGCATGCAATGAAATGGCACCTCCAGTATGAATAAACAAGATTTTATCCGTGTCTCTAAAATATTTATTTTGGATTAAATCAATCAGACCGGCAAATCCTTTTCCTGAATAAACGGGGTCTAAGAGTATAGCCTCTTTTGTTGCCATTAGATTAACGGCTTCATTCATTCCATTGGTTGGAACGCCATAACCGCCACCTACATAGTCATCAAAAACAAGTATATCTTCACGTTTTGGTTCGTCGCATTGAACATAATTGCAGCCTTCCTTAGCCAGTTTAAAAACCTTTTCTTCTTGATCATGTTTTTTATCTTTAACACTGATTCCAACAATTTTTATATTACTTTTGTAATATGTTTTGCCTGCTATAGAGCCTGAATGTGTTCCTCCACTGCCACTTGCCAACACAATATGAGTAAACGAATTGTCTTTATCGTCTTCGATAATTTCTCTCATGCATTCAATATAACCGAGTTCACCAATATGATTGCTACCACCAACAGGAATGTAATAAGGATTGGCACCATCATTTTTTCTTTCCGCCATTATTTCCTCAGCGTATTCCTTGACGTCCTTTCCTTCAGGGCATAGCACAACTTCAGCGCCAAAAAGCTTATCCAAGAAAACATTTCCTGAGGTCATGTAAACATTTGGAGCATCTTTTAATCTTTGCTCTAAAACAATGAGACATTTCAAACCAAGTTTTGCGCATGCAGCAGCGGTTTGACGGGTATGGTTGGATTGAACTGCACCCACAGTCACAACAAGATCAGCCCGGTTTTTGATGGCATCAGGCATTAGGAATTCCAATTTTCTTGTTTTATTCCCGCCTGTCGCTAAACCAGTGCAATCATCCCTTTTTATATATATCTGAGGACCATTTAAATATTCGGTAATATTATTTAAATATTCTATTGGTGTTGGAAAATGGCCTAATCTAATTCTTTCAAACTGTTCAATCATAATAATTAACCTTAATTTATTTGTATTCTGAGTCTAAATCTGTCGCGCTCATAAAAGAAGTTTGATAATTTTAACATCAACAATATTGGGTTTGGATATTTCACTTCGACTTGATACTTTCTGATTTAATGATGAGTTGTATTCAACGATTATTTTTCTTTGCCTGCGCCAAGTTCTTTCCAGCGAATATAGCTATTAACACCAATCCACATCAGAGGTTTGGGTAGTAGCTTTTTTGGTGCTTCTTCCGTTTTAAAATTAGGAACAAGGCTTTCTTTAGCACCACTCGCTTTTTCAGCAGAGATAATTCCAATGGCCGTCCCTTTGGCTGTACCAAGACCATTCTGACAGCATGCAGAATATACCCCTTCTGCAACCTCGCCCTGCGCAAAGACGTTGTTTAAACTTAAACATAAGCGGCCTCCCCAGCAATACTCCATTGATACTTTATCTAGCATCGGGAATCGTGCATTGAATGCCGATATATGGCTATTGGACACTGAAAACATTCGTGATTGTGAGACTTCCATGCTGGGATCATAGGTAAAACGATTGCGAACCACAATCCGATCACCGCCTATTCCGGACAAGCGCCTAATTGAGGAACCCATCGGGTCTGCTGAGGTAAATGCCCATTCAGACTGACCCCCTAAACTCCGAACTTCCTCGGAGCTAAGTTGTCTGGTCATAGAGGCATATGTAAAAATATGCATCAGTCTATTTTGAAAATATCCAAATTTTTCAATCAAACCGTTAACAGCTAAAATGACTTTAGGACTGGTGACTGAACCGACCACAGTTTTAGCTTTCCAAAGTGTCTGACCATCGTGCTTACCATCATTAATCAAATCAATAACCGGAGAGTTTTCATAGAGATGTAAATTTGAATATTGTGAAACACCATCAGCCAAGCCTTGGATATAGAGAGCGGGTTGTAAGAGCGCGGCACCGGGCGTCCATAATCCCCCTTGATAATAGTCGATACCAGTAAGGTCACGCATTTCAGTGGCATCAAATCTGTCTCTTATACACATCTGACGCTGCCGACGAAGGCTTAGGTGTAGATC